>JAHFUO010000080.1 GCA_023265015.1 Acidobacteriota bacterium
GGCGGCCAGCCAGAACGGATGCGCGAGCAGCGGCGCCTGGAAGAGAAACGCGACGAGCGGCACGAGGACCACCTCCGCGCCGACGAGCAGCGCGATGATCCCGAGCAGCTTGCCGACGTAAATCGCCGGCCGGTCCGCGGGCGCCATCAGCAGTGCCCGCAGCGTCTCCGACTGGCGCTCGCGCTCGAACGCGCGGCCGAGCGCCAGCGTGCCGGCAAACGCGATCGCGATCCACAGGATGCCCGCCGCGCCCTCCGCCGGCGCCTGCCCTTCCCTCACGAGCGCGAACGCGAATACGAGCACGCACGAGATCGCGAAGAAGAGCGTCGTGTACGCGATCTCCAGGCTGCGTACTTCGACCGTCAGGTCCTTCCGCAGCACGAGCCACGCGGTGCGGCCGAATCCGCCTCCGCCAAGTCGGGTCGTAAAGCGACCCGACAGCCAGTGCTGTCTGGGCAGACCGCGTGGCGGTCTGCCCTGGCGGCCAAGCATCAGGGCAGCCCCGCGCGTGTCATGACGTCGCGATATGTCGACCGCAGCGCGCCTGGACGCGCGATGGTGTCGACGCTGCGCCCGTCACGCAGAAACAGCGCGCTGTCGAGCAGTCCCTCGGCCAGATCGAGGTCGTGCGTCGCGAGGATCACGATGGCGCCCTCATGGCGCAGTCCCCGGAGCCGCGCCACGAGCGCCGCGGCCGAGCCGTCGTCCAGCCCGGTGAACGGCTCGTCCAGCAGCACGAGCCGTGGCCGGTGGATCAACGCGCGCTCCAGCGCCACGCGCTGCCTCATTCCGCGCGAGAAGCTCGCAATCGCATCGTCCGCGCGGTCCGCGAGCCCGGCGCGCTCGAGCGCCGCCGTCCCCGCCCCGCGGGCGTCGGCCGCGCCGTACAGGCCCGCAAAGAACGTGAGGTTCTCGCGCGCGGTCAGCTCGGGATACAGAAACAGGTCGTGGCCGAGGAGGCCGATCGCGCCGCGGAGCGCCGCGCCGCTCGTTTTCGCCGTGTGCGAGCCGTAGCGGATCTCTCCCCCGCTCGGACGCATCAGCGTCGCGAGCAGCGCGAGCATCGTTGATTTGCCTGCGCCGTTGGGGCCGAGCAGGCCGAGGATGGCGCCGCTCGCCGCGTGGAAGGAAATGCGTGAGAGGGCCCGGCGGCGCCCGAAATGGCGGGAGACGTCGGAAACAGACAGCTGATCGAAGTCGATGATCACGAGATTGAAGGATTTACGAATTCGTCAATTCGTCAATCTCACGAGGGTTAGGCGGCGACCCCCTCGCCGCCTCCCTGCGGGCTGGCGTCCAGCTCGCCGTAAATCTGTTCCAGCTCCGCGACGATCCGCTGCTTCCGGGCGGCGTCTTTCGCGGACTCGCTTCCGCTGGTCCTCGTCCGCGCCTCGATGGTGGCGAGATCCGCAAGCAGCGCGTCGCGCCGCGCCAACAGCCGCTTCACCGCATCGCTCGACTTCGTACGCGAAGGCAGCGAAAGCCAGATCCCGCCGACAGCAATAACGATGGCGAGGCCGAGCGCGACGTTGAGTGGCGTCGAGCTGTGCACCGGAAGATTCGCGAGCTGAATCGTCAGGGCGCCGCCCGCCGGCAACGCGCCGCCCCTCGCCAGTATGTAGGTGACGCCGTCGTCAGCCTTCACGTCTCCAACGGTCGTGAACTGCGGCGACGACAGCGACAGCGTGCCAGCCTTCTCCGATGCGACGCTCACCTGCTCCAATGCGACCGGCCATTTCTGCTCGATCGTCAGGTTCGACGCGCTGAACGGAAGCTGGAAGCCGACTTGAACCGGCGTTGCGCCAGACGCAAACGGACCCGCCACCGTGATGCGGGTGCCGTTGACCGTCACGCTCAGCGACGAGCCGTCCAATGTCGACGCGCCTGCCGCCTCCGTGGGGAGATCGATGATGAGCGGTCCACCGATGTCGACGCGCGTCCGCGCGTTATTGACGACCTCGAGCATGTAATAGACGCGCAGCGTATCGTCTGGGTACTCGAAGACAATGCGGCTGTTCTCGCCCAGCACGACCGCTCCGCGCACGGGCGGCGCTGCGGCGGCTGCCGTCTCTTCCTGCTTGCGGCGGTCGGCGGCCTGCGCAAGCCCTGCGACCAGGATCAGGCGGAGGCCGCCCGATTTCGGCACCACGAAGGGATCCGAGACGAGCCGCTCGCCGTTCACCGTCGCCTCGGCGTGTCCATCGACGGCCGCGGGCAACCCCTTGAACTCGGCCCGGCCCTGCTCGTCAGTGGTGGCGGTCCTGGTCACCGGGCCCGCGACCATCGTGACCTGCTGGCCGATGATGTTGTTTCCAATTGATTCGCGAACGACGCGGACGGTGATCGTACCCGTCTGTAGATCACCGGCCGGCAGCGCCTTGCCGTTGATGACCGACGGGTCCGGCATCTGAACCTGAGCACCCGCCGTACCCAAGAACGCGAACCAGCACCCGAGCACCACGAGAACCGCACCCGTGCACCTGAGCACCCGAGCACCAGAGAACCTGAACTTCACCAGTCCCCCAGCTGATAGCCGCAGCCTTTGCAGAAACGCGCGTCGGCGTCGTTGACCGTGCAGCACGACAGGCACATCTTCGTCGTCGGCTTCCTGCTCTCCGGGGGTTTCTTTTCAGGAGCGGGACCGAGACGCTTGTCGATCTCCTTCTGGATCGCCTCCCTGTAGCCAGTGCCCGCATCGAGCTGCCGCATCAGGCCCGCGGCCCTCGCGCGCAGACGCGCGCCCATCTCCCCGAAATCCTTCTCCGACACTTTGCGCATCGCGTGATCGAACTCCAGATCCTTGATGGCCCGCAGCACAAGGGTCTTCTCCCGTTCGAGCGCCGCGCGCGTGCGGCCGCCGAAGATCTGCGGCCCGGTCGGCTCGTCCCTGCCTGCCAGCGGCGAGAACGTTCGCCACGCGGCGACGCCGACGGCCGCGGCGGCGAAGATCACCACGCTGAGCAGGATGATGCCGGCGGGACTCTGCCCCTCGGAGAGGAAGACAACAATCGTGGCGCCGATGAGGCCCGCGAGCGTAAAGAACTGCCAGGGCTCGAGCGGCTGTGGCTCAGTCGAGGTTGCGGAGCTCATCGTCCAGGCGCGCGCTCAGGGTGGGATCGATGGACGACTCGGCACCCGCAAGCGCGGCCGGCCGCTGCCAGCGTCGCGTCGTCACCACGATGGCGATGAGCCCGGCGAAGGCCGCGACGTACGGAACGATCCACGCGAGCCGATTGAAGCCCTTGTCGATCGGAGCGGCAAGGATGTCCTGCCCGCCAAAGTCCTTGACGAAGGCAGCCACCACCGCATCGTGGTCGTTTCCATCCGCAAGCAGGGCAGCGAGCTTCTCGCGCTCGGGCTTCCAATGGCTGCAGTTGGGCGCCATCGGGCAGCTGCCGAGCGGCGACCGGCAGCCGCACATGCACATGATCTCGCTCTGCAGCTGCCGCTCGAGCGGACTGCGCTGCGCGACGGGCACGTCCATCCCGGTCTGCGCGCGGGCGCCGGCGGGCCACAGCACCAGCGACAACAGCAGCAGCGAAGTCGTCACCGCACTCGACGGCACGCTCGCCAGCGCGAAGGAGATCACCGTCTCCGGCAGCAGCGCGAGGAAGGTGCCGACGGCGAGCAGGCCGAAGCCGGCCCAAATCCAGTTGACGAGCGGGTTGACGATGATGCCCATGCTCGCGCTCTGGTCGCCGAGCTCGAACGCCGGCATCACCAGATACAGATCTTCCGCGAACCCGCGCCGGATCGCGACCTCGGTCGTGGGCTCCTGTTCGTGCTTCCGGAAGTACCACTTGGCCGGGTACATCCGCGTCAATTCCTTGCCATCGCGGAACACCGTCGTCTCCGCGGTGATCATCTCCTTCGCGCCATCGTCGGTGCGCTTCACGGCGTCGAGCCTGATCGTGAACGCGCCGACCTGTGCCTGCTGCCCCGGCTTCAAGAGCACCTGCTCCTCGCGCTTGAAGCCGTTGCCGGCGAAGCCGAGGAAGATCAGGACGATGCCGATGTGGACGATGTAGCCGCCATAGCGCCGCTTGTTGCGTCCGACGAGGCCGATGAGCGCGGTGAGCACGTCGGTGCCCGTCGCGCCCTGCCTGACCCGTGCGCCGCGCCAGACCTCCTGGCTGATCGTGCCGGCGACGAAGGCGCTGATCGCAAAGCACAGCCCGGAGCTCCAGATGCGGACGCCGAGCGCCACGACCGCCGTGCCGACCACGATCGCGCAGGCCGTCGGAATGAGGAACTGATCGCGGAGATTCGTGAGCGTCGACTTCCGCCACGCGAGCAGCGGCCCGTACCCGGTCAGGAACAGGAGGATGAGGCCGATCGGCAGCATCCACTTGTTGAAGAAGGGCGGGCCGACGGTCAGGCGCTGGCCGGTGACCGCTTCGCTCAGCGTCGGGAACATTGTGGCGAACAGGACGAAGACCGCGGCGAAGAGCAGAATCCAGTTGTTGACGAGGAACGCCGCCTCGCGCGATATCCACGAGTCCAGCTCGTTGCGCGATCGCAGCAGCGGCAGGCGGTAGATCACGAAGCTGAAGCTGACGATGACGATCGTGCACATGAAGCCGGTGAACAGCCGCGCGAGCGCGATGTCTTCACCGAAGGCGTGCACCGACTGCACAACGCCGGAGCGCGTCATGAACGTGCCGAAGATCGTGAGGAAAAACGTGATGATGACGAGCGAGACGTTCCAGACGCGCAGCATGCCGCGCCGCTCCTGAACCATCACCGAGTGCAGGAACGCGGTGGCCGTGAACCACGGCAGCAGGCCGGCGTTCTCCACCGGATCCCACGCCCAGTAGCCGCCCCATCCGAGCTCCTCGTACGCCCAGATCATCCCGAGCATCAGGCCGAAGGAGAGGCAGAACCACGCCATCATCGTCCAGCGGCGCACCGCCCGCAGCCACGAGTCGTCGAGGTAGCCGGTGATCAGCGCCGCCATGCCGAACGCGTACGGGATCGTCAGCCCGACGAAGCCCAGGTACATCGTCGGCGGATGGATCGCCATGTAGAAGTTCTGGAGCAGCGGGTTGAGGCCGCGGCCGTCGGCCGGCGTCGAGGTGATGAACGTGTCGAACGGGTTGTTGTGGATGATCATCAGGAACAGGAAGAACATCTCGACCATCGAGATGATCGCCACGACATAGGGAATCAATTCCCTGTGGCGCTCCCGGTTCACGTAGACGGCGGCGCTGCCGAAGAGCGACAGCATGAACACCCAGAACATGATCGACCCGTCCAGCCCGCCCCAGTAGGACGTGATCTTGTAGAAAATCGGCTGAACGGAGTCCGAGTAGTGCTGGACGTACTTGATCGAATAGTCGCCCGTGACGAACGAATACATGATCACCGCCGACGCCACGGTCATCACGGCGGCGACGAGATAGAACGCGCCGACGCCGCTTTCAACCATGCGGCGCGAGCGGCGGCGCGCGCCGGCGATCGAGACCGCCGCGGCGTACGCGCAGAGGACAAACGCGGTGAGCAGGAGATACGAACCGAGGGAGGCCATTAGTTGGTGCCCGCTGTGCCGGGGGGGGCCGCTGTCTTCACGGGAAGCTTGGCGGGGTCGTACTTCGACGGGCACTTGGCCATCACGCCGTCCTTCTCAACCATGAAGCCCTGTGATGTCAGCCTGCCCTTCAGCACGACCTCGGACTGGTCCTTGAAAGTATCGGGGACGATCCCGGTGTAATACGCGCGAACCACCTTCCCCTTGTTCTGCACGTAGAATTCGTAGTCGAGCGAGTCGCGCTTGCGTCCCGGCTCCCCGTTCACGAACCCGTGGAGCTGCAGGGCCTTCCCGTACCACGTGTCGGGATTCGCCATCACCTCATCCACGTGCTTGTAATATTCGGTGCCCTCGCTCAGCGTGGAGTACAAGAGTCCTCCGAACGCCAGGACGAGCACGACGCACGTCAGGCCGATCTTTGCGGTTTTCTTGCTCATAACTAAGGACTTCCCGGAATGCGAGACCCGCTCAGGATAGTCCCGTGCGCCGGGCGCGGTCAAACGGGATTATGGCCGAAAACCCGCTGCCTGCAACATTTCCTGGACGAGGGAGACAGGCAGGCCAACCACGTTCGAATAGGAGCCGGAGACGCTCGCGATGAAACGGGATGCGAGGCCCTGGATCGCGTAGGCGCCGGCCTTGTCGTCCGGCTCGCCGGTCTTGACATACCAATCGATCTCTCCGTCGGTGAGCGGCGCGAACTCAACGTCCGTCGTCTCGATACGGGTCGTTACTCGTTGTGGGGCGAGCCTTCCAGGTCCGCCTTGCCCCGCGACATGCGGGGCGAGCCTTCCAGGTCCGCCTTGCCCTGCGACATGCGGGGCGGACCTTCCAGGTCTGCCTTGCCCCGCGACATGCGGGGCGGACCTTCCAGGTCTGCCTTGCCCCGCGACATGCGGGGCGGACCTTCCAGGTCCGCCTCGCGGACCCGGAGGGTCCGCGCCGCACAGTAGAGTGACTGCGGTTATCACCTGGTGCGGCCGTCCCGACAGCAGTCGCAGCATCCGCTTCGCGTCCTGTCGATCGGCCGGCTTGCCCAGGATCACGTCGTCCACGACGACGACCGTGTCCGCGGCGAGAACAGCGCGTCCATCCGCCCGCGGCACCACGGCGCGCGCCTTGGCTTCCGCGATGCGACGCACGTAGGCCTCCGGAGTTTCTCCCGCATGCACACTTTCGTCGACATCCGCGGGCATGACGTCGACATCAATTCCAGCGGACCGCAACAGCTCCGCGCGGCGTGGCGAGGCGGACGCGAGAATCAATCGGCTCACGCGTACATCTTCCCGTACTGCCGTGATCGTCCGACCAGGTGGCGTTGACTTGCCACAGCCCGGGGCCTAACATCCTGCCCTCAAGGCAACACCACACGTGATCGGGCAGACCCTTTCGCACTACCGGATCGTGGAAAAGCTGGGCGAAGGCGGCATGGGCGTCGTCTATCGCGCTGTGGACACCCGTCTCAACCGGCCGGTTGCGATCAAGGTGTTGCCTCCAGAAGCCATGGCCGACGGAGAACGCAGCCGGCGCTTCGTCCAGGAGGCCAGAGCGGCCTCGGCCCTGAATCATCCCAACATCATCACGGTCTACGATGTCGACGCCGCCGGCGGCGTCACGTTCATCGCGATGGAATACGTCGCGGGCCAGACGCTGAGCGAGGCGATCGGCCGAAGGGGTTTGACGCTCAGCGACGCGTTGAAATACGGGATCCAGATCGCGGACGCGCTGGCAACGGCGCACGCGGCCGGCATCGTCCATCGCGACCTCAAGCCGGCCAACGTGATGATCACGGAGACGGGTCGCATCAAGGTCCTGGATTTCGGCGTGGCCAAGTTGACCGAGCGTGTCGACCTGGGCGCGACCCAGGCCGCGACAGTGGACGCGGTGCCGCGGACCGAGGAGGGCACGATTCTCGGCACCGTCGCCTACATGTCGCCCGAGCAAGCCGAAGGGAAGAAGGTCGATGCACGGTCTGACATTTTTTCCTTCGGCTCGCTGCTCTACGAGATGGTCACCGCGCGGCGAGCGTTTCAGCGCGAGACGAAGGTGTCGACGCTGGCGGCGATTCTGCACACGGAGCCTCAGCCCGCGAGCGAGATCGCCGAGGGAACTCCACGCGAGCTGGACCGGATCATCGCCCACTGTCTGCGCAAGGACTCCGCCCGCCGCTTCCAGCATCTGGACGACGTGAAGACGCTGCTCGAGCAGCTCGAGGGAGAATCCGGCTCGGAGAAACTCGCGACCGAGCCGCGCGATGAGGCGGCCAAAGCGCGAATGCGCCTGACGTCGGTAGTCGCGGTGGCGACTGTCCTCGTCGCGGTGATCGCCGGCGTCGTCTGGTGGCTGGCGCGCGATCGGGCACGCGGATCGGCGCCGGGATCGGCGGTCCAGTCGGCCGCGGCGACTGGCACTACGACGCCTTCGGTAACCGCGACACGCCCGCGCCTCAGCAGTGGTGGACCGGCTTCCACCAACCCGGAAGCGAATCGGTATTTCGAACTCGCCATGCAGTCGGTGAAGGTGAACTACGACGTTCCGCGGGCCCGACGGATGCTCGAGCAGGCGCTGGAGCTCGATGATCATTTTGCGGAGGCCAGGGCGTGGTACGGGTTCACCGACTGGTTCTTGCTGGATGACGGCTCCTCCAATGACGGGGCGTTGCTCTACAAGGCCGAAGAGGAGATGCGACGGGCGTTGCAGGACGAGCCGTCTCTTGCTCGCGCCCATGTCGGCTTCGCCAACGTGTTTTTCGCGCAGGGCCGCCGTGAGCTGATCCCTGCGGAAGTGGAACAGGTCCTGAAAGCCAATCCTGAAGACGAAGACGCGCTTTACTTGCGGATGGAGTACTACCACTACCTCGGAGAGTACGCCGCCGCTGAACGCGTCGGGCAGCAGGTTCTCACGCGCCTCCCGCTGTTTGTTCCGGTGCGGATGATTCTCGGAGAGATCCTGCGAGAGCAAGGGGACCTGGCCGGAGCCGTCCGCGAACAACAAAGGCTCCTCGATCAGGATCCGGGCAACAGTCTGGCGATTCGCTACCTTGCGCGGGCGTACCTGGATTCGGGCGACCTGGTCCAGGCTCGTCGGACGCTGAGCCGGGCTCGCCCGGCGGATCAAAGCAACTACTGGATACGGCTGCTCCGGGCGATGCTCCTGCTGCTCGAAGGCCGCCGGTCCGAAGCGCTCAGAGAGGCGGACGAGGAGGTTCAGAAGTGGGGAGCGCTGCTCGCGTACGTGAGCCCCGAAATGGCGGCATTCCACGCGGTGGCGGGCAACGCTTCCCAGGCGCTGGACTGGCTGGACCGCGCGGTTCGCACCGGCGACGAGCGCGCTGAATGGTTCCGTCGCGACCCATTGCTTGCGAGCGTCCGGAACGATCCCCGGTTCCAGCAAATCCTGGAGTCGATCGCGTATCGGCGCCAGCAGCGGAAACCTCTCCAATGATCGGGTGCACGCTGGGCCGCGCGCGCGCTGGCTCGCGAGTGGCTCGGCGCTGGCAGGGGTAGTTGTTGGCCGACCGCCTACGCGGCCGGCTTCCGCTTCAGGGTGAACGTGACGCGATAGCCCGCCAGCTCCGCGAGCTTGAGGAGCTGAAGGAGCTGTTTGGAGCCGCGGTTTTCCTCCAGCACGCGAACCACCTGCGAGGGAGAAGTCCGCAGGGCGTCGGCAAGCACACGGACCGACAGTTTCGATGCACTGAGTTTGTCCCGCAGAACGCGCTTGAGTTGGTTGATCGGCGACCAGTCATAGGTCGGATCGCAGTGGTACAGGACGAGGTCTGCGGGAAGGTCACCGCGCGTTCCGTCAGCTGTCACGAACGTTGCCCCCTGGCGCCCCAGTTCCTCGTCGATGTCGATCGACACGAAACGATTCCTGGGGCCGATCCGCTTCCCCTTGAAGACGGCAAAGGGAAGGCTGTAGCGGGCCAGCTTCCGTCCCTCCTGGAGCGTGACTTCGAGTACGTTCTTCCGGTAGTTCGGCTTAATCGCCTTGAACGTCGGGTTTCTCATCGAACACGCCTTCCTTGCGAAGCGCTTCCAGGGCCCTTCGAGCTTTCGACGTGAGCCTGCCTTCCATCACCATCCACGATTCGAGGTTGAACTTGACGAGACGCTTGCCGTCCTCGAACACATGAACGTGCCGCGGGTCGTGATCCGTCGAGTACAGGACGACGATAACGCCGGCGCGCTTCCAGCGGCCCACGGATATGTGTATCCTGGATTGATTACATCTGTCAAACGCTGAACCCGGTTGGATTTCGGCGATCAGCCGTGGTGGCGTGCACCTGCGCTTCGCGCTCGAAGCGTGCCAGCCGCTCGCGATCCAGCGCGAAGGCCTCCGGCAGGACTTTGATCGCGACCTCACGCCCAAGTTTCGTGTCGCGGGCCCGATAGACTTCGCCCATTCCGCCCGCGCCGTGGAGGCGCTCGGATTGTAGTGTGGAAGCCCCGCGATGATGACAATTAAGCTGAAACTTTTCCAGCGGCAGGAGTAATCTCTCCCGTATCCGTCAAGACTAGGAGAACCACATGATTTTGACAGAATGCAGGCGGCTCGTCGGGGCGCTTCTGATCGCGATCATCGTCGGGGGCTCAGGGGACGGGTGGGCGCAGACGCGCTCGATGATGGCCGGCACGGTCAGGGATGGCGCCGGCGCGGCCCTGGCTGGAGCAACCGTCACGCTGGAGAGCCCGAGCGTCCCCGGTGGGGCGCAAACGACCTCGACGAACGCGCGGGGTGTGTATCGCTTTCCGACGCTGCCGTCTGGAGTCTACGAGCTGACCGCGGCGCTCCAGGGGCTGCAGCCGGTGAAGCGCACGGAGTTGCGCGTGTCGGTCGGCACGACCTTGACAGTGGACCTGACGCTCCATGCCGCCGGGGTGCCCGATGCCATCACGACGAACGGCGCGAGCCCGGTTGTCGATGTGACGACCGCGGCCTCGACTGTCAAGCTGACGATTGAAGACCTGGAGAACCTGCCGTTCGCGGGCGCCGTGGGGCTGCTCCAGCTCGTGCCGGGCGTCACGCCGAACTCCGCCCTTGGCAGCGGCGCGGACACCAACCAATTGACGGTGGACGGCGGCCCGATCACCTTCTCGCTCAGGACAGGGGCCGCTTCAGCGGCGGCCCACCCTTACTGGATGGAAGGGGTGCAGATCGTTGGCCTCGGCGCCGATGCCGATCACGGCGAGTTCAGTGGCGTCGTCGAGAACATCGCGATGCGATCGGGAAGCAACCGGTTTTCCGGGTTGCTGGAGCACAAGGCGACGCCGCCCCAATTCGTGGGAGACAACAGGGGCGGTCTTCCGGAGACGCTGCGACCCGAATTCCCGCCTCAGGAGATTCTGTCGAGGTGGGCGAGCGAGGCGCAGATCGGGGGACCGATCAAGCGGGACCGGTTGTTCTTCTTTTCGGGGTTCCAGTACAACAGAAATAAGGTGGTCCAGGCGGGCAGGATCGGCCACGTGCCTCTGGACTCGCGCGCGCCCGCTTCCTTTACACGGCTCAATTGGGCGTCGTCACGGAACCTGAACGTGGAAGGATCCATCGAGAGGAACCAGAACCGTTCCACGGGGGCACTGGGCCGGAACGCGCTTCCCGAAACCGCAAATGACGCGCGCACGCGCCTGTGGAGTTGGAATGCGCGCGCGACCTGGACCCTGAACCCGAAGACGCTGGTGGAGCTCCGCAACGGCGGTGTTGATTATCAGGAACTGGGCATCCCCGGCGCTCGTCGCGCCGGGCCGGCGCCACGCAGCGACCGCGTGACCGGAATTCTGTCGGGCAATATCGGACAGTTCGGTGATCTATTTGGCGACCGGAACATCACGGGCGCCAGCGTGACGCGGTTCGCGGACGGCTTCGCCGGCAAGAGCCACCAGTTCGAGGCCGGCGCCGAGCTCGAGCGCACGACGTTCCGTCAAGTGTTAGGTTTCCCCGGCGGTCGCTCCTTTCAAGACGCCGCGGGTGTTCCCGAACAGGTCACGCTCTGGAGTGGAGACACCGTCGAAGGTACTGGCACGCGGACGACGGTGTACGCGCAGGACGTGTGGAGCGCCACCAGCCGCCTCACGATTCACCCGGGAGTACGACTCGGCGTCAATCGGGGCTCCGTTCCCGACAAGGGCACCGTCTTCAAGACCAGTCCCGTCTCCCCGCGCATCGGCGTTGCGTGGGACGTCATGGCCGATCATCGGACCGTCGCGCGCGCCGCCTACGGCCGGTTCCACGAAGGACTGTTCACATCCGTCTTCGACTTCATGAACACGTCCGGAGTGACGCCCCGGGTTATCTCCCGCGTGCTCGGCCCAGACACCTTCCAGGAGATCAACCGGATTACCCCCGGCAACGCGGGTGTGGATGAGCACCTCGCGCACGCGTACGTCGACCAATATCTGGTCGGGATTGAACGGGAGCTCTTCCCGGATTTCTCTCTGACGGCACAGTACGTCCGGAGGAACTTCGACAAGATCTGGGCGCGCATCAACACCGCGTCGCGGTACGAGCCCGTTCAACGGCGGGATCCCGGTCCGGACGGGCGGCTCGGCACCCCCGATGACGGGGCGTTGATGACGGTGTTCAACCTGCTCAACCCCGGACAGTTGTTTTCTGTCCTTTCCAATCCGGACGACGCGTTTCGACGCTACGACGCAGTCCAGGCGATCGGCCAGAAGCGCTTCTCGCGCAACTGGCAACTGCTGGCTGCCTACACGTGGTCGAACACGCGAGGCACGGTGAACAACACGGCCGGAGAAAACAGGGCCTCGGGCGCCGATACCGGCCCGGGAGGGATCTTCGGAAACCCCAACAGGCGCATCAACGCCGAGGGCCGAAGCTTCTCCGACTACACGCATGAGGCGAACCTGGAGGGCACCTACCTCCTGTCGGCCTGGGGCGGGGTGACTCTCAGCGGCGGGTACCGATACCTGAGCGGCGCCGCCTGGGGCCGTACGGCGGTCATCACGGGGCTGCAGCAGGGCAACCAATCCGTCCGCGTCGAACCGCGCGGCACACGACGGGTCGACGGCGCCGGCGCGCTCGATCTCCGCATCGAGAAGACGTTCCCGCTCGGATCGTCCGGACGAACGCTGGGGGTTTACGCCGATGCGTTCAACATCACGAACCAGGGCGTCCCTCTTGCCCTGGGCGTCGTCGAAGCGTCGGGCGCGACCTTCGGCCAGCCAGGCGGGTGGGCGGCGCCGCGCACGGTGCAGGTCGCGGGACGCCTCAAGTTCTAACATGGTCCTATGAGTCTCACGCCTGGAGTTCGCCTCGGCCCGTACGTGATCGTCGCGCCGATCGGCGCTGGCGGGATGGGAGATGTCTACCGCGCGCGCGACGAACGTCTCAAGCGCGACGTCGCCGTCAAGATTCTTCCGGCTTCTCTGTCGAGCGATCCTGAGCGCCTGCAGCGCTTCGAGCAGGAGGCGCAGGCGGTCGCGGCGCTCAATCACCCGAACATCCTGGCGATCTACGACGTCGGCACCCATGACACGTCCCCATTCATCGTCTCGGAATTGCTGGAGGGAGAGACGCTTCGACGCCGCCTCGCCGGCGGCGCGCTTCCCCTGCGCGCTGCGCTCGACATCTCGATGCAGACGACGGAGGGACTTGCCGCGGCGCACGATAAGGGGATCGCGCACCGCGACCTGAAGCCCGAGAATCTGTTCGTCACCACCGACGGCCGCGTCAAGATCCTCGACTTCGGCCTCGCCAAGCTCACACACCCCGCTTGGGAAGCGTACGACGATGACGGGAACCTGCCGACCGCTGCGGGGCCGACCGAAGCCGGGACGATTCTGGGTACGGTTGGGTACATGTCGCCCGAGCAGGTCAGAGGCGAGCGAGCGGGACTCCACACCGACATGTTTTCGTTCGGCGCCATCCTCTACGAGATGCTCGCGGGCCGACGCGCCTTCGCCGGCGGATCGGCGGTCGAAACGATGAGCGCCATCCTGCGGGACGAGCCGCCGCCGATCTCGCCGGTCGTCGACAGCGCCGCACCGCCGGGCGCGAGCACTGAAAGACTGGATCGCATCGTACGCCGCTGCCTCGAAAAGCGAGCCCAGGATCGCTTCCAGTCCGCTCGCGATCTCGGATTCGCGCTCGCCGAGGCGGCGGGCGGTCTCAGTGTTCCGGTGACGGCGCCTCGATGGCCTGCGCCCCGTTCCCGCAAGGTGTGGTGGGTGGCTGCGGCCGGGTTGGCGGCGGCGACAGTGACACTGGCGCTGGTGTTTGGCCTCATCGATCTCCGCCGGCCGTTACCTGGGCGCGGCAGCGGTCTCCCTATCGCGTCGCTTGCCGTGCTGCCGCTGCAGAACCTGTCCAACGATCCGGAGCAGGAGTACTTTTCGGACGGGATGACCGAGGCGCTCATTGCCGACCTCGCACGCGTGAACGGACTGCGCGTCATCTCGCGGACGTCGGCCATGACGTACAAGTCGTCGCGGAAGGGACTGCCGCAGATTGCCCGCGAGCTGAACGTCGATGCGGTCATCGAAGGGTCGGTGCTGCGTTCGGGCCAACGGGTGCGGATCACGGCGCAGTTGATCGACGCCAGGACCGATCAGCATCTCTGGGCCAACTCGTACGAGCGCAGCTTGAGCGATGTGCTCTCGTTGCAGGGTGAGGTCGCGCGGTCCATCGTCCGGGAGATCAAAACCACGCTGTCGCCGCAGGAGGAAGCGGGTTTTGCGGCGGCCCGTCCGGTGAATCCAGAGGCGCATGAAGCCTACCTCAAGGGCCGGTACTCGCTGGGCAGGGCCACTGGAGAGCAAGGGATCAAGAAAGCGATCGACTACTTCAACCAGGCCGTTGAAAAAGACCCTGCCTATGCAGGGCCTTACGCCGGGCTTGCTGATGCCTACACGGCGCTGAGAAGCGTGTATCTGCCGCCGCACGAAGTGATGCCCAAGGCCAAGGCCGCCGCGACGAAGGCCCTGCAGTTGGATCCCACGCTGGCAGAGGCCCACGTGTCGATGGGCGGCGTGCTGATGTTCTACGAGTACGATTGGCCGGGTGCCGAGAAGGAGCTGAAGCGAGCGATCGACGTGAGTCCGAATCTCGCTATTGCCC
>JAHFUO010000011.1:0-53667 GCA_023265015.1 Acidobacteriota bacterium
GATCCCGGATCGCACCGATGGGAGCCCGGATCGCACCGATGGGATTCCGGATCACCGATGGGAGTCCGGATCGCACCAACCGATTCCCGATCGCACCGACAACGATCCCGGATCGCACCAACAACCGTCAGCGCGATCGCACCTAGCCTTCCGTGATTCCGAATTCCCTCAGCTTGCTGACAAGCGTCTTGTAGCTGATCTGAAGCTGCTCCGCCGCCCGCTGCCTGTTGCCCGCGGCATCGCGCATCGCCTGCTCCACTTTGCGCCGCTCGACCTCGCTCGTCACCCGCCGGGTCGCATCCATCAGCGTCCCCGACAGATCGATCTGATCCCACGGGCTCACGGGTGCCGGCGTGCTGCCGGGACGGAACGACAGATTGAGGTGGCGCGTGTGAATCGTGTCGCCATCGCACAGGATGACCGCGCGCTCGATGCAGTTCTGCAGCTCGCGCACGTTGCCGGGCCACGCGTACGTGCACAGCTCGTCGAGCGCCGCCGGCGCCAGGTGCAGCACCTTCTTGTTCAAATCGCGGCAGAACTTCTCCACGAAGTGCCGCGCCAGGATGGGCACATCGTTGCTGCGCTCGCGCAGGGGCGGAATGGTGATGGGAAAGACCGACAGCCTGAAATAGAGATCCTCGCGGAACTGTCGCGCGCCGACGGCCACCTTCAGGTTGCGGTTGGTGGCCGCCACGACGCGTACATCGACGTGCAGCGACGCCGTGCCGCCGACGCGCTCGAAGCGCTTTTCCTCGAGCGCGCGAAGGATCTTGGATTGCAGCCCGAGCGGCAGATCGCCGATCTCGTCGAGGAACAGCGTGCCTCGATGCGCCAGCTCGAAGCGCCCGGGCTTGCGCGCGGCGGCGCCGGTGAACGCGCCCTTCTCGTGACCGAAGAGCTCCGTCTCGAGCAGCGTCTCGGGAATCGCGGCGCAGTTGATGGCCACGAACGGTCCGTCGGCTCGGGGGCTGAGCACGTGCAGCGCGCGCGCGAACAGCTCCTTGCCGGTCCCGCTCTCGCCTTCCAGCAGGACGGTGGTGTCGGTCGCCGCGGCTCGATGCAGCTGCTGCGACACCTGCCGCAGCTTCGGATCCTCGCCGATGATGCGCGGCGCGCCGCGCCGCTCGGCAAGCTCCTCCTTCAACAGGAAGTACTCGGTCAGCATGCGCCGCTGCGCGATCGCGCGCTCGACCATCAGCAGCAGGTGATCGGGATCGACCGGCTTGGCGAGGAAGTCCACCGCGCCTTCCTTCATCGCCGTCACCGCGTCCTGGATGCTGGCGTAGGCCGTCATGACCACGACCGGCAGCTCGGGATCGAACTCCTTCGCCGCGCGCAGCACGCCGAAGCCGTCACCGTTGGGAAGCTTGAGATCGGTAAGGACGACGGCAGGCCGGGCCTGGCGGATCTGCTGAACAGCCTCAGGCTCGTCGCGCGCCTCGCACACCGTGTGGCCCTGCGCTTCGAGCGCGTGGCGCAGCATCGCGCGGAGCGAATCCTTGTCTTCTACGAGGAGGACGGGAAACGATGGCATTGGCGATTAGCGATTAGTGATTTGTGATTGATGTCGAGCGAAAGAAATCGCGAATCACGAATCACAAATCACGAATCACAAATCTATCTGACCCAGCCGGCGGGAACGCCGGCCTTGCGCGCCTCGTCCTGGGTGTCGGTGATGGCCTTCTGCGAGGCCGTGATTTCCTTCTTGACCCGGTCGAGCTCGGCGAGCGCCTTGTCGCGGTCGGCGGCAATCTGCGCCCGCTGCGCCGGGTCGTCGCGCGCCACGAAATCATTCGTGAGCGCGTTGACGCGGCTCTGGAGGGCGTCGGCAAACGTCTGCGAACGATCGAGCGCGGATCGCACGTCGGCCATCCGTTTCTTCCAGTACGCTTCGTCCTTCTTCGCGGTGTCGGCCGAGGGGGCCGCGTCGCCCGCCGGCGGCTGTGCCGCCGCTTCGGGCGCGGGCGAAGGCGTCTGGGTGCTGGTCGCACCTCCAGACGAGGGCGTGGGCTCGGGACGCACGCTGTCGTTCGTATAGAGCTTCCCTGGCGTCCTCACGGCCTTGCGCCGCGCTTCCTCTTGCCGTGCGACGTCGGCAAGCGACTGCGCCGACGCGGCGGCGCCCATGGCCAGGACGACAGCCAGACTGAGTAGCACACGCGGCTTCATGAACATTTCTTTTGATTCT
This sequence comes from Acidobacteriota bacterium, assembly GCA_023265015.1. Classification (GTDB taxonomy): domain Bacteria; phylum Acidobacteriota; class Vicinamibacteria; order Vicinamibacterales; family UBA2999; genus Gp6-AA40. The sequence goes on from JAHFUO010000011.1 coordinate 2,189, forward strand.
CCGGCCGGGTCGCAACCGCGTCAAGCGGACGCCACTCTCTTTCTTTCGGCTGAAGACGACGGCGACTCCAGTCGAAACGGGGCCCGGCGGAAGGCGGCTGAGCCGTCAGGATCCCTCGCGCCAGGACAGCCGTCGAATCGCCTGCCTTCCCGCCACAGGGTCGATTGAGCCCGTCCGCCCGACGGTGACTTCCACGGCGCGGCGGACACCCTGCGGGCCGTACGCGTGTGCCCGCAGGGCAAGAACGGCGTGGTTGCCGTCGTTGCCAGGCGGATCTTCCGCCACCCAGACAACCACGTACATTCGCGAGTTGATCCGTCCGGCTGGCAACAGGTCCGCCAGGGGGCCGTAGGCATAGAGACGCCAGCGCCGGTTGTCCCCGTCCGACGGACGCTCGCTGGTGAGGTCGATCATGGCGCCGTCGGCCAGCGTGCGCGTGCCGCCCGGCCGGCCATCGACAAAACTCGAGGTCAAGGCGCCGGCGAGGAGATCGTTCCAGTCCTGCGCCATCGACAGGTCCTGCATGGCGCGATCGATCGCGGCCTCGGCCGCATAGAACGCCTCGGTTCCGTCACGATAGCTCGCGGCAATCCTGGTCTCGGTCATCGTCGTCAGCATCAGCGCCGTGCCGAGCACCAACATCAGCATCAAGGCCGTCAAGGCAACGATGAGGGCGATGCCGTCTTCGCGGTGGACGAGGACGGTGCGACGGTGCGGAGGTGCGAGGGTGCGAGGGTGCGTCCGAAAGTGCGAGGGTGCGACGGTTCGACAGTCGGTTCGATGTGCGATCGAACCGTCGCACCCACTGCCGCACCTCGCACGTCCGCACCTTCGGACGCACCCTCGCACCATCGCACCGTCGCACCATCGCACTACGGCCTCGGATCTCCAGTGTTCCGCATCGTGATGTGGAGCTCGATCTCCTGGTCGGGGACGAGGCGCTCCGGCGCGGTAGACGAGCCGCCATGCGCGAAGAGCGCGCCGGCGGGGCCACGCAGCGACGCGATCGCGCTCTCGACGCCCAGATGGACCCGGACGTGGCGGACGCGCAACAGGTCGGCGTCAAAACGGCGGTGTGACCCGTCCTCGCGCCACGGCCCGTCAGTCAGGACAGAAGGATCGAGCCTCTCCGGGTCGCCGAAGTACTCGAACGCCAGCCTGGCGACGTGGTCAACAACGGGCAGGTCGGCCTGGCGCCCGTCGTACTGCATCAGCTCGAAGGTGTTCGAGGCGGCGCCCTTCAGGTAATACGTGCGCGCTGCCAACGCGGAGGTGTCCTGCGGCGACGGGTAGAAGACGCTGATCGTGTCGGGACGGTAGTAGACGCCCGCGGCGGAATCGTCGCGCGCGCCGCCCACGCGATACGGCCGGACAGCATCCGCCATCCTCAGGTCCGCGCCGAGCACGTCGACGGCCGCGCGGAGTCGCTGCTGCATGTCCGCAACTTCTCCCTGCGCCTGGAATGCACCCTGCGCCGGATTGGTCACGGTGAAGATCGCCCCCATTACCGCCATCATCATGGCCGTGGCGATCATCATCTCGATGATGGTGAAGCCCGCCTGCCTGATCACGGCGCTGTTCTCGTCCGGACCGTGATGATGCGCGTGTCGTCGCGACGGCTGCGGACGATCACCTCAATCACGAGCGTGTTGTTCGGATCGGCGGGGAGCGGGTCGACCGACCAGCGTCGCGTGTATGCGGCCCGCCGGGACGAATTGTCCAGCGTCCTCCCGGCGCGATCGAGGGAATCGGCGGAGTCGCCGATCGTCCCCTGCAGGGACTCCCAGGACATGGCGCGAAGGTCCTCGATCTTCTGCGCCGCGAGCACTGCGGCATACGTGGCCTGCCCGGCCGCGGCATTCGCCGTCACGGCGAGCGCCAGCAGCTGCGCGAGCGACACCAGCCCCACGGTGAGAATCGTGCTGGCGACGAGGAGCTCGAGTAGCGAGAAGCCGCGCGCGGCCCGGAAGAATTTGGCGTGCACGCCGACAGGGATATGCAACGAGCCTGCCCACCGAAAGATCTCCGGATCAGGCGCAGGCCAAGAGAAAGAGCCGCGCGCAGCTGCAATTCCTGCCGCACGCGGCTCGATTCGACCGCTCAGATTTTGCGTACCTCGCGCGAGCGATTACTGGCCCGGCCTGATCTCCTCCGTGAAGCCGAGGGCGTTCAGGTCGCGGAACATGGGGGTCAACGGCGGTAGCTTCGTGGTATCGAGGAAGTCGATGTCGAAGTTGAAGACGCGGGTGGGCGCGCCGTACACCGTCGCGCAGCACTTGTAGACGCCAACCGCCTGGCGGCTGTAGAAGAAGGTCGCGATCGATCCACGGTAGTTCACGGTCCCGCCCTGCTCGAGCATGCGCAGGAAGTTGTGCGCGCCGCCGTCGGTGCCGAAGTCGGTGGGCGGGGTGCCGGCGGCCGGCCATGGGAACGGCGCGTTCTTGCCCGCGATGATCGCCACGCGGTAGTACGACTGCGCGGTCCGGGCGCGATTGGTGAGCGAGTACGCCTGCGCGACCGTACCGTTGACGCCGAACGACGTATCGTCGTTCCAGATGCTCGACAGCAGCGTCACTGTGTCGGCCATGACCGCCGTCGCCTTGTGACCATCGATGTCGGTGAATCCGCCGCTGGCGTTCCAGTTACCCTGGATGTACACGGGGTTCTCCGAGACGACCGTGAAGCCTGGATTCACGATTTGCCCCAGGCCGCCGTTGATCAGCTTCAGCGCATGCCGGAACAGGAGTGACCGGTTGACTATCGCCTGCGACGCGCGAACATCGGTCGTGGGCCGTGCGGTCCCATCGAGCGGCAGCGCCGCACCAGGTGGAAGCGCGTTCACCACGCCGTTATAGTTCGGAAACTGGCCGTAGGTCTCGAGGAGGGCGTTGGCGTTCACGTCCTCTCCCGCATCGAGCGCGCCATTGGGTGCGCCGGTGCCGCTGGCGGGGTTCACGATATCCTCGAAGCCGTACTCACCGGTTTCCTGGTTCACCGCGTTCCTGTTGTTGCGCCGGTCCGAGAAGTAGACCGAGTAGCCGTTGTTGTTGAGTGCGGCGGTGCCGCCGCCGCCGGCATAGACGTCTGCGCCGTTGAACCAGCGCGTGAGGTTCGCGACGTCGAGCGCGACGTAGTACATCACGCCGCCAAGCCTGACCCTGTCGGCCGGCGCGACGTCGCGCTGCAGTGACTCGCGCGCGTCGAAGAGCGCGTTCGCCCAGTAGTCGGACGAAATCTGGCTCGCCGCATACGTGCACGCGCCACCGCCGCCGTTGTCGCGCAGCCGCTGCAGCCGGATGATGGCGTTCGGCGTGGGATCCCCGCATGCGCTGCCGCTGAGGTTCGGGCCCGCAAAACCGTAGTTGAGGATTTCCGTCGTCACGTCTAGCCAGTTGCCGTTGGCGTCCTGCCTCTCGACCTTCAGGAAGCCGCCGATCACGCCGGTCCCCTGAGTTGACAGCGCTGCCGTCGTAATCACCGCGTTGGCCTGGAGGGCGGCGGGGACCTGGCAACCATTGAATCGCTGCAACGGCACCGTGTCGTACCCGGTGCACGTCACCAGCACGTTCGTGTTGTTCCCGTTGTGGACCCAGAAAGTCCGGGGGGCAAACGCTGCCGTGCTCACGACGGTCATCGTGCCCCAACCAGCCGCCCAGTTGGCATTCAGCAGTGAGCTGACGACGACGTTGCCGTCTACGGTCGGTATCGTTGCCGTCACGGTCACGTTGGCCGCGGGCGTCACGGTGGCAGCCGGGTTGACGAGTGGGACGCACCCGGTGAACGTCGTCCCGGTGGTCCCGGTGCAGTTCACCGTCCAGGGGGAGCCCGCCTGCCCCGCTTTGGTCACGATGAGCGAAACGTTCCCAAGAACTCCCACCCCCCTGTAGGGCGCGAAATACTCTGGAATCGGCGCCGTCGTGGGAATGAGCGCGTTCGCCGTTGCCGCGATGGCCGCATTGGTAATCGTGACCGCCTGGGGCCCCGGCGACCTGGCAATCGGAGGATGCGTGGCGTCGACGGGGCCGTACCCGGCAGGCGGAGCCGTGACCCAGCCGGCCAACGCCAGAGATTGATCGAGCAGCACGGGTGCATTGGCCGTGACCGTCGGCAGGCCCGTGATATCAGTCGCGAGATCGGACAGCAGAATCCGCACGCTGGCCTTGCCGAAGAGGCGCTCCCCAAACAGCTCCGCGTTCGTGACGTTCTCGTTGGCCGGGGGCCTCCGCACGAGATCGGGATTGACGCCGCCGGCGTTGAGGAGCGGCAGGCGGAGGGTCTTCGCGCCCGTCGTGCCGCTGCGGATGTACCCAAGGTATGTGCTCAGCGAGATCGTGGGCCACGCGGCGTTCGCGGCGCTCGTCGGCCCTGTGGCGACGCTGCCTTCAGCCGCCAGAAGAGGGCGGAACGAGCCCGGCGCCTTCGCCTGGTTCACCGTGCCGGTGTGACCGCTGGTGGTGATGGCCACGCCGTTCACCAGCTGCTGGCGGACCACTTGCCCGACCGCCGTCACCTTGTCGGGCAGCGTGAGCGTCCCGGAGCCGCCCTCCGCGAGAAACAGGTTGGCGTTGGTGTGGATGCGGCCGCCGAAATTGAAGTTCGGGCCGGCGTGGAAGCTGAGATCCACGTCCGAGAACATGCCGAACTGGAACACGGGAATGGCAACCGTCTCGATCTTGCGCTTCAAGTGGGATTCGCCACCGCCCGCCGTCCGGACGGACGAATCGAGCCAATACGTCTTCTTCAGCGCAACGAGCCCGGCATACGGGCCGGTCGAGATCGGACCGGGGGGAGGGGTGGGCACTACCAACGTCACGCCGTACGCAAGCCCGGTGCCCGCCGTCGTGAACGTCACGTCGGGCACGACCGGCGGGCTGGCCGACAGCGCCGAGATCTGCGCAGCGGTCGGCGCGAAGTTGATGAAGAACAGGCTGCCCAGGTCGCCGGTCAGCTTCTCGATGCCCGATTCGGCGCCGTAGAACGCCTTCGACCGGTCGCGGTCAATCAGGCGGTAGCGCTGATCGCTCATCACCACGGTGGTGAAGCCGATCAGGAGCGCCGACATGAGCATCATGATCAGCATGGTGGTGATGAGCGCCACACCACGCTCGCTGACGGCTCTCGTGACGATGGATCGTCGTCGCGCGGGAATCTTCATCTCGACACCTATTTGTACCTGTCGACGTAGGCCAGATTACGGATGCTGATGACCGTCGACAGGTGGTTGCGGAGGTAGTCCTTCGTCCTCGGGTTCTTCACTTCGGATCGCACGCCCACGTGCAGGGTGACCTTGCGAACCTGGCTTGGCATGTAGGTGACGCTGTTGGCCGTATACGGGAGATCTGGAATGCCGGTGGGGTTGAAGGTGCCATCCACCAGGTCGTAGTACAACTCCAGGTCTTCGATCACACCCGCGAGCGCCTGCGCGGGGTAGAAATTGAGCTGGCGCATCAACCGCGGTACACCTGGTTCGTCTTCATGAACGTAATACGTGTACATGAGCACCCGGCGGATGGCGATCGTGTTGCCGAGAAGCTGCGTGATGTTCCCGGCGGCCGCGCCGATCTGGTTGAAGTTAAACGGATCACCCGACTCGAAGTAGATGTTGGCCGGGTCCACTTTCGTGACCGTCTGAATCGTGTCGCCGTTGGGGGCCTGGAACCAGATCAAATCGCCGGGCGCGATCGCCGCGATGCCATTGTTCGGATCGCCCTGAATCCATGCCGCGCTCGGGCCCACGTTGAACGACGTGCCATCCGCGGACAGCTTCGCCACACTGGACGTGTCGGTCGAGGGCTTGAGGTCCAGCGAACTAAGGAATGGATCGTCCGTCACGATCGTGATCATGTCGGTCGGCTGGCCGTCGATGTTGGGGCCCTTCGCGTTGCCTGTGGTGAGAGTGGACAGCGTTACCTGCGACGTGTTGTCGAACGTGTACGAGGGGTCTGGCCCGGGGCGGTGAATCGCGCTCGACCCCGCGCCTGACGGGATGGGAATGCCACCAATCGGGAGGTTGCGCCCCGCCTCGAGCAGGTCGCGGACGAGCAGATTCGTCCCCGCCCGCAGGTTCTCGCTCGAGTCGGCGAGCTGGGTGACCGCGTCATTCAAGGACAGCGCGTCCGCAAACGTCCTGAATGCGACCCCCATGATGACCATGGTGATGAGCGACGCGATCATCAACTCGATGAGCGAGAAGCCACGTTCCGACGACGTGCTGGTGCGCATGTCAGCCTTCCTCACGCGTATGACGAGATGTAAACGGTCAAGCTGTACGTTCGCGTGACCGAGCCAGCCGGATAGGTAATCGTGACGGTCACCATCCGGAGGTCGAGGTCGCCCGTAACGTCGGTAATCTTGATTTCCCGCTTCCAGTTGGTCAGCGTCTGCGTCGTGTCGTCGCCCGTGCCCAGCAACTGATCGGGTCCGGGGAACTGCACGCTCTCGACCGCCCCGTCGTCGGCCGTGTTGACGATGCCGTCTGCGCCGGCGAGCGTCACATTTTTCTGGCCGTTGACGAAGACGCCGCCGAAGGAGGCGTTGCGAAGCTGCGCCCACGTGATCGTATGGGAATCGCGCGCGCTGAAAACGCTTTCGATTGCCTCGGCCGCCTTCTGCGTCGCCGTCAGCTCGTTCGGCGAGCTGGCGACGTTCTGCATGCCGTAGAGGAAGACCGAGGCCATCCCGATGGCGCCGACCGTCAGGACGAGCATCGCGACCATCGTTTCGATGAGGGAGAAGCCGGATTCGGAGCGGATGTGTGTGTGCATGGCTTACGCTCGCGTCCACTTGGTGCCGGTCCACCGGTAGGCCCGCACGCGGCCGGTCGCGCCGAGAATCGTGATCCCGCGGAAGGATTGCGGCATGCCGGGGACGAGGAAAAAGACTGAACCGTTCACCGGCGCCCCGGCGTTGTTGATCAGCGATCCGTCGGTGGTAAACATGATCGTCGGCGCGATGGTGGCGTTGCCGTTTCCAAACGCGTCCGGCGTGTCTGGCGTGCCGTCGAGGACGGCGAACGTGAGACCCGATTCGAAGGGCACCTCCCGCATAATCGTCGTGCCGTTGGGGATGTTGCGCCGCGTGATGCGAATGGTGTTGTTGCCGACGAAGGTGACTTCCATCTGCCGCCGCTGGGAGATGGCGGTCTCCCGCGCCGAGTTGAGCTCGGCCGTGATCATCCGCATGCCGCCGTCGCCGATCATCGACGGGCGCGAGGCCGAGACCTGCAGCACGGCCATCGACGCCAGGACGCCGACGATGCCGACGACCATCATCATCTCAATCAGCGTGAAGCCGCTCTGCCCGCGAAGCGCGTTGTGCTTGCTCATCATAGATAACTCCGACCAGCTGTCATGAGCAACGCCTCTGCCATATCCTTGAGAGCAGACGCGACATCTCTGTAAGTAACTGACTTAATGGAACTTAATGGACATCAAACTGGCGCATCCTGGCAGCTCAGATAGAAGCTTGTGCGCCAATTTGTTACTGGCAGTAACAGATCGCTTGAATTCCGGCAGATGGGCAGATGGAAGGTGAGCTGGATGCTCGCGCCCCCGGTTCAATAACTCTTCCAGTTGAACGCGTCCATCACCGGGTTCCCCGCTGTGGTCGCATTGTTCTGGAGGTTGCGGTCGTAGTGGATGGTCGCGCCACCCATATCTTTGACTAGTCCGGCGACGACTGCCCCATAAAAATCTGCGCCGCCGGCCAACGTCACGGCCGCATTCGGCGTGTAAACGAGCGCCGACGAGGAAGTGCCACCGGCCATTTTCACGTCGCCGGTGCCGCCATAGATAAACTGCAGCTCCGTCGGATTGTAGGTTGCGTTGGAAACCGTGCCGCCGGTGAGGTCAATAGGCGTCGTTTGGTTCTGTCCCGCGACCTGGAAAACGGCCGGGCCCGGGCCGTCGAGAACAATCGATGAACTGCCGGCCATGCTGATGCTGTTCACGACGTAGATGCCGGCGCTCAGATGGAGAGCTGCTCCGCCCGTCAGGTTGACATTGCCCAGTGTGACGACGGTTGCCGCCGTCGCCGGGGTAATCGTTGCACCCTGGCCAGGCTGAGCGGTGCAGAACGTCACACCCGCCGGACAACCTCCGTTCTTCGTGAAACCCTGATTCGTCTCCGGCGGCAAAGGGCTCGGCGCCGGAGGAGTTGGAAAGGACACCGGCTGCGAGAGCTGGGTAATTCCACCCGTAACAGTGGCACCGCTGGTCTGTGTCAGCGCCGTCACGTTGTTCTCGGAGCAGGCGCCGACACCTGAACGAGGCGTTGAAAGCGATCCCGCAATCGACGTGGTCGCGCCGAGCTCGTCCAGGTTCCCGTTCGTTCCAACGTTGGCGCCCCAGGCAGAAGTCACGGGTATGCCGACCCCTCCGTAGGTACTCGAGTCGTAGCTGTCCGTGTGCGCTCCACCGCCGAATTTCAATGCATCGCAGCCATTGTCGGTCGCAAACGCCGCGTACTTATAGACGGGCGTGTCTTCACGCTCGATGATGGTCGAGACCTGCAATTGCGCCGAGCCCGCACCACCGACACTGCCGGTACCTGTGATCTGCCACGTCTGGAGGGTGACGGGCAACCCCGTGAACGCGTCGGTGATCTGCCGCATCGACATCAGCGTTGCGGTCGCGTTGTACGCGACCGATCCGTTGCCGACGTTCAGCGTCCCTTGCGAGGCGGCCGAAAACGCATCACGAACGGCTCCGATCGGGTAGTTCGACGCCACGGTCGGGTTGCTGGACAGCACGACGTCCGCGCCGTTGAACCTGACCGGAGACGTGGTCATGCCGTAGTTGGCGATCGGGTCGGCGCCGCCGGTGGCGGGTGGCACATACGTCCAGAGGATGTGATTGGCTGCGCTGTGGATGCCCGATTCCGCCGCGTACCGCACCTGCGACATCGTCTGGTAGTTCAGGCTGGACATCGTCTCTGTCCGGGACACGAACATCAGCGACGACCCGAGCAGCGACAGTATCAGCACCATGAACATCGCGATGATCATCGCGATCCCGCTCTCACCCGATCGAGTCATAGCATCTCCACTTCTTGGCTTCTTCAATTGGGGAGGAGCGCCAGGACGGTTGGGGGAATCGGTTGCACACGATTGGTGATGCCCAGTCCCGCCATCTGCCACACGTTGAACACGTTCCTGGGCGACACGTTGAGCAACGCCTTCGTTTCGGTCTGAAATTGCCCCGTGTTGAGATCAACGTTGTTGGTTCTCACCGTGAGCGTGATGGCGACGTCGATGACAAAGTCGGTGCCGCTGACGGTCTGCGTCTGATAGGTGAAGCACGCCGTGCCGTCCGGGTTCGCTGTGATGTTGTCGATGAGAATCTGCTCGACCGTCGCGGCCGGCTTTGCGCCGGCGGTGAACGCCATCGAGTTGCGATACAGCCGGCCGAGGTTCGTGTCGCATTTATATTCGACGTACACCATGTTGCCGTCGCCATTGACATCGCCGAAGATCTTGAGCACCGAACCGGTCGATCCATTCGCAGTCGTGGTGGGCACGACTCCGGCGGCGAACCCGCCAGGGGCTGAGACAGGCACGTTGTTCGCGTGGGCCTTGGTCAACGCGGCTGTGGTGATCTGATTGCCGTTCAACGCGGTGACGGTTGCCGTTTCCTGATTCGCCCCGGTATCGATGGCCAGCTGCTCCCCCACGAACATGCCCGCCGTGGAGTTGACCGTACTCGATACGGCCGCCACCGCGCTGGCCGCCGACAACGTGACGGTTGCGGGCAGCGCTATCCGTCCCGCCTGACCGACTTCCTGCGTCAACAGTTCGGTGGCGTTCCGCACGCCGCTGTGCATGTCGGTCCGATTCATGATCGTGTTGTGCAGACGCGTGAAGTCGAGCACGCCTTTCATCACGGTGCCGCAGACGACCAAGAGCACCAGGACGGCGATCATCATCTCGATGAGGGTGAACCCCTCATCGTTCCGGTGAACCTCACCCCTGTCTCTTCGGCTGGCAATCACGGGTGCTCCTCAGAACGGGAAGGTCTTGAGCGCGCTGACCGTCGACTGCGGAACGCGGCCAGGGCCTCCGAGCGCCGATGCCTTGACCGAGGCGACGATCGTCACCTGCTTCAGGTTGGCCCTCGGGCTCGTCACCTGCCAGGCGCGCATGTAAAACCAATCGGCCGGCGCCGCCCCGCCGGCGCCGGCGAGCACGTTGCCGTTGATGTCGAGATAGTCGACGTAGGCCGCCACCGGCGCGGCGGTGTTCGTGCTGCCTCCGATCGCCAGACCGCTGCCTCCAGCAGCGGCCGCCGGAAAGACGCGCGTATCGGTAATGGAATCGCCGTACGCCAGGGCCAGCAATTGTTCCAGCTTGTCCTGCGCGTACTCCGTGCTGCGGGCCATCAAGTGGCCCTGATTCTCGGTCGTCTTCGTCGCGATGAGTCCCAGTGGCAGGACACCCGCGGCGACGACGGCCAGCACCCCGAGGGCCAGAACGGTTTCAATCAGGCTGAAGCCGCCCTCGGTGCGACGACGATCATTACCCGGTGAACCATGCATGCGCGTCCTCACTGTCTGACCCACGCGGCGTTCCCCACAGGCGACCACCAGGACTTGATCAACGGAGTCGTCGTGACTGTGGTCCCATAGACCGCGGAACCGTCCGTGAGATAGAGCCCGCTGTTACCGACCACCCCGCCGCCTGGAGGCAGCGAGTTGTCAACCGGCATCCCTCGCGAATTGAAGGTCACGCACGCGGTGTTTGCGATATCGGCTCCCGCGTTGTCCTTGCACACCGGCGATTGGCCGATGGCGGCCTGCGTGTTTGGAGGAGGCGCACCGAGAGTCCCAAAGCCGAACCTCACGCCCGTCGAGGTTTGCGTGACGCCACCCTCAGTCACCCATGAGTTGGTCGTTTTGTCCCACGTCTGGAGCGAGAAGGAGTTCGTGTTCAGGTCGACGAACACCCGCGCGCGCGAGAATTGGGACGCTGCCCGCATCTTCGCCAGCGCGACCAGATTGTTCACTGCTTGAGCGTCACCCTTCAAACGGTACCCGCCCATCATGCTGGTTGTCGAAGGCACGGCCATCGCCGCGACGATCCCGACCAGCGCGACGACCACGAGCACTTCAATCAGCGTGAAGCCGCTCTGCCCGCGAAGCCCGTTGTGCTTAACCATCATGGATAGCCCCCACCGGCTCTGCTTGAGCAACGTCTCTGCCATGTCGAAAGCACACACGGAATCGCCGTAAATGACTGACACGACACACCTTAATATGACATTACGCACCTTAATAGATGTTAATCGAGCGCATCCTTGGGGGTGCTCAGACAGAAGCGTGCGCGCCAATTTGTCCTGGCAGTAACAGATCTTGAATTACGGCAGATGGAACGTGAGCTGGATGCTTGCGCCACCGGCGGGCGAGGTTCCGATGATCACCCGTCCGTTGTGAGTGAGCACGATCTTCTGGACGATGGCCAGGCCGAGACCGGTGCCGCGCGACCTGGTCGTGAAGAACGGCCGGAACACCTTTTCGCGGACCGGCTCCGGGATCCCGGGGCCGTTGTCGTCCACCGAGATGCGGCAGGATCGGTGGGTGGGGTCCAGCTGTCCTTCGATCGCAATCGCGGGCGTCACGCCCGCGGCTTCACAGGCCTCCGCCGCGTTCCGCACGAGGTTGCTGAACGCCTGGCGCAGCAGCACGTCGTCGCCGTCAATCTGACCGAAGTCCCCGTTGATCTCGATCGTGGTTCCGTCGGGCAGCTCGCGCCCGATGTCGTCCGCCGCGCGGCGCGCGAGCAGGCCGAGGTCGACCGGCCCGAATGAGACCTGGTCAGGCCGCGCGAAGTTGAGGAAGTTGGTGACGACTTTTCCGAGCACCTCTGCTTCCTGACGGATGCCTTCGACGTAGGGACGGTACAGTCCCGGCAGCGTCTGCGGATCGATCAGCCGGCTGTAGCCGTGAATCGTCGCGAGCCCGTTGCGGAACTCGTGCGCGATGCCGGCGGTGAGCTCCCCGAGGCGCGCCAGCGTTTCCTTGAGCCGCAGCCGCTCCTCGAGCTCGAAGACGTTGGTGAGGTCAGAGAACAGGCAGATCGCACCGTGGCCGTGGGCGGACGCCGCCAGCGGCGATACCGTGACGCCGAAATGCGTGGCGTCCACTGTGCTCGGCGTCTCAACCGATCGCCGCACGATTGGCTCGCCCGTGTGGAGGCATTCCGTGATCACCGCCGCGAGCGGAGGCGCCATCGCCAGCGCCTCGAGGTAGTGCGCACCCACGCGCTCGGAGTCCAGGCCGAGAAGCCGGCGGCCGGCCGGATTCAGAATCTCGACGCGTCCAGAGTGATCCACCACGAGCAGGCCGGCCGTGAGGCTGTCGACGATCTGGCCACGGAGGTGGTCGGAGGCGGCCGCGCGCGCGCTCATCGCCTGCTCCTGCGCCTTCAGCTTGCCGACCGCATCCTGCAGCGCGGCCGACAGCAGGGCCGTCTCGGCGCCGCTCTCGCCGAGGTGCCGCTTCGTATCCCGCACGCCCGCCGCGAGCCGCAGCAGGGCGAACGTCAGCGCACCGACGATCATCGCGACCATCGCGGTGAAGCCGACCAGCGCGTAGCCGTACTGCGTCACGACGCGATCCCGGCCCAGGCCAGATACGCATGGATCGCCTGCTCGTAGATCCGAAGCACCGTCCCTTCCGCGTACGCGCAGACGAGCGCGGCGACCGCAATGAACGTCCCGAACGGAAGCCGCGTCCCGAAGCCGCGCTTCGACACGAGCAGCGCGCCGCCGCCGATGACGATCCCGAGGAGGCATGCGAGGATCAGGGTCAGCCACACGAGCGGCCACCCGAGGAAGGCGCCGACCATGGCCAGCATCTTGACGTCGCCCATCCCCATCCCCTCGCGGCCGCGCAGGCGCCAGTAGACCTCGGCGATCACAAAGGGGAAGAGACCTCCGACGAGCAGGCCGAGAAGCGCGCTTCTCCACCCGGGAGGCAGGAACACGCTCACGGCGAAACCAATGACAATGCCGCTCAGCGTGATCTCGTTGGGCAGGATCTGGTGCTCGAGGTCGATGGCGAACAGCACGATCATCGCGCAGGCAAACAGCAGCCGAACCGGGAGCAGCGGCGTCAGGCCGAACGCGAAGTATCCGCCGACGAAGAGCGCGCCCGTCACGATCTCGACGGTGGGATACCTGACGGAAATCGGCGATCGGCAGGTGCGGCAGCGACCTCGCAGCACCGCCCAGCTCAGGACGGGCACGTTCTCGTACCATCGCAGCGCGCGGTTGCAGGACGTGCAATGCGACCCGGGCCACGCGACCGACTCGTGCCGCGGCAGCCGGTACATGCAGACGTTCAGAAAGCTGCCGACGATGAGCCCCGTCCAGAGCAGAAAGGCCATCGCGATGACGGCGGTCGTCACGCGGGGCGTTCCGGGTCCGGCAGCGGATTGAGCGGCGAGTCGGGCGCGAGCGTGACCTTTCCCGACGAGGGATCGATCCTGTACAGGCGCCCGGCTGGATCGATGGGCGCGCCGCGAAGCAGGCCGGCGCGAACCAGGTCGGCCCATGCCTGCGGCGCAGATCCCGTGCGACCGCGGTAGGCCTCGATCACGCTGTCGAGGGCCGCGATCTGATCCATCGCATCGAGCTGGGCCAGGCGGAACTTCGCCTGCTCGCGCAGCCAGTCCGCGTCCGCGGCATTCAAGACCTGCGTCCAGAGCATGCGCGAGCTGGCGCGGTTACCGCCCTGCGCCAGCGTCACCGCGGCCATCGGCTTCATCCAGTTCGGCGCGCCGGGCATCTCGCTGGCCCGGTTGAACCACTCGGCCGCCTTCGTGTAATCACGCTCCCACCAGTAGTAGACGAACCCGATGTCTTCCGCGAACCGCCACTTGCCCGGCTGCGCGTGCAGCCCCTTCTGCAGCAGCGCGATGGCCTGGTCGGGGCGCCCTGGACCGGATGGATACTGCTCCGCCAGGAACACCGCCCCGAACCCGTAGGCGATATCAAAATACAGATCGAGCGTCGTCGTGAGATCGAGGAGCGGATACAGCAGGTCGTACTGCTTGTGCGCATCGTTGGCGAGCTTCGTCCCGCCGTAATGCTGGATCGTGCGGACCCAGTACGCGTCGGCAAGAAGGGCGTTGTAGGAGAGCGCCGCGCGCTTCATGAACTCGGGCGAGCGCACGTACAGCACGTTGCCGGTCACGCCGGGCGGGAGGCCGAGCGGCCGGCGCGTCTCCTGCACGGCCTGGAGGCCCACCACCGCGGCACACAGCGCGACGAGCGTCAGGATCGTCCGGCGCGGGATCATTTGAAATCGCGGCGCGCGAAGATCGTTGCCGCTCCGAGGACGACGAGCGCCAGGTACGTGAGGCCGTAGAGCGACGTCAGGCCGACATAGCTGAGCGGCACGGCCTGGCCGTGCACGACCTGCGCCTTGACGTCGAACGCCGAGAAATTCGGCAGCACGTAGTAGAGACCGCGCGCGACCGAGGCGGCGGCCGGCGAGCCCGTCACGGCGCCGAGGTTCCGCAGGTCGTCGTTGAAGTGACCGATGTCCCAGAGGCCGGGCGTGAGCATCGCCGAGAGAAACGGGCTCGAGAAGGTCGAGAAGAACAGCGCGATCGCCGTGACGAGCATCAGCTCCACGATGATCAGCGCAATGGCTTCGAGCATCGCGGGATCCGTGGGCGACGCCGGCCACGAGGTGCGCGTCGCGGGATCTGCCGTCCACCCGAGGTACGCCAGGACCGCGTAGTACGCGATCGTCATGATGCCCACGTTGATGAGCAGCGTGAGCACGAGGCCGCAGTACTTGCCAAGGATGAATTCGCCGCGCCCCATCGGCTTCGACAGCAGCGCGTAGATGCTGCGCTTCTCCACTTCCTTCCAGACGAGGCCGATGCCGATGAAGACGGCAATCAGCAGGCCGAAGATCGAGATCGACGCAAGGCCGAGGTCCTTGATGATCTTCATGTCCTGGCCCGCCGTCAGCTGGCCGAGCAGGTACGACGTCGAGATCAGCAGCACCGCAAACACGACGAGGTTGTAGAGCACCTTGTCGCGCACCGATTCCTTGAACACGTTCACCGCGATGTGACGGACCACCTTCATGACGGCTCCGGCCCGCCTGCCCCGAGCGAAGTCGAGGGGCGGGCGCGCGCGTCCCCGCTGACGTGCCGGACGAAGAAGTCCTCGAGCGTGTCGCGGAGCGGGTTGAGCGAGACGAGCCGCGCGCCCTGGGCCATCAGCTCCGCCAGGATCCGCTCGGGGGGCGGCGTCAATGGAAGCTCCAGCGCGTACCGCGACTCGCCGAGCGGCGCCGCACCGGTGACGTGACCGAGCGCGCGGGCCTTCTGAAGTGCCGCCTCGGTCAGACCGCTGACGACGAGCTCCCATCCGCGCACCTGGAACGCCAGCATCTCGGAGAGACGACCGGCGGTCGCGAGGTGACCATTCACCAGGATCGCCACGCGGCTGCAGAGGGCTTCCGCATCCCCGAGCACGTGTGAGCTGAAGAACACGGTGCAGCCGCGATCGCGCAGCCGGAGGATCAGGTGCCGGATCTCGCGTCGTCCCAGCGGATCGAGCCCGGACATCGGCTCGTCGAGAAACACGATCTCCGGATCGTTGATGAGCGCCTGCGCGACGCCGACGCGCTGCAGCATCCCCTTGGAGAACTTGCGCAGCTGCAGGCGCCGTTCGGCGCCGATGCCGACCTCATCGAGGAGCTTCGAGGCGCGCGCGCGCCGCTCGGCCGGCGCGTAGCCGAAGATCGCGGCAAAGTACTCGAGCAGCTCCTCCGCGGTCAGGTAGTCGTAGAAGTACGGCTGCTCAGGGAGATAGCCGATGCGCTGCTTGACGCCGACGTCGCCGACCGGTTTGCCGAGAATCTCGGCGCGCCCCGACGTCGGGTAAATGAGCTGCATCAGCAGCTTGAGCGTCGTGGTCTTCCCGGCGCCGTTGGGCCCGAGAAACCCGAAGACCTCGCCCTGGCCGACCTGCAGCGTCAGCGCGTCGAGCGCCAGGTACGGACGCGGACGCCAGAAGCCGGACGTGTAGTGCTTGGTGAGGGCCTCGGTCCTGATCGCGTCCATCAATCAGGAAGCATTCGCTTTCTTGAGCTCGTGTTCGATGACCGCCTCGAAGAACACGGGGCGGAAGCCGCCGTTGATCTTGATGCCGTTGACGAAGAAGGTCGGCGTCGCCTGCACGTTGAGCTGCCGTCCAAGCGCCGCGTCCGCTTTGACCTGCTCGAGGACTTTCGGGTACTGCGCGTCGAAGTCGGTGACCTGCGCGACCTGGCGCACGGCGTCCTTGACCCAGGCGGGCGTCATCTTCTCCTGGTTCTGGAAGAGGTACTCCTCCATCGCCTCCCCCTTCCCCTTGGCCTTCGCCATGCGGACCGCGGCCGCCGCTTCGCACGCCGCGCTGTGCGGGCCGCCGGTGTTGCACTGGGGGGACAGCGGAAAGTCCATCGTGACGAACCGCACTTTGGAGTCGTTGCGATACTTCGCGAGGATGCCCTTGTATTCCATGTACGTCTGCCTGCACGACGGGCACTGGTAATCGTTGAATTTCACGATGAACACCTGCGCACCGTTGGCCGACAACGGCAGGGTGACGCGCGGCTGCGCGTCGATCCACTTGTTGAACTCGGCGAGCTGATCGGGGTCGATGGTTTCAGTGAGCGGTGTGTAGGACGTGCCCGGGCCGGTCACCGTCTGCTCCGCCGCGCGCGGGAAGAACGCGACGAGCGAGGCCGAGCCCACGACGAACACCAGCGCGAGCACGGCGGCGGCCGGCGTCGTCGCGACCGACTTGAGGTCGCGGCCGAATCGTGCCGGCAGCGCGGACAGCGACATCGCAATGCCGCCCGACACCAGGAAGATCCCGATCACGCCCACGTACATCGTCAGGCAGAGCGGGCACAGCGTCCCGATGATGAAGAACGAGGCGTAGCCGAGATACAGCACCGCTGACAGGCCGATCGTCGCCAGCACGAAGATGTATCCGGCCGAGGCGGCGCAGGCGTCCGGATCCTTCCGGCGCATGCCGCGAAGCGCGAGGAGGAGGACGAGCGCCGACCAGATCACGCCGCCGACGGCCACCGGCACGCCCCGTACCGTGGCGTACGTGCTCTCCAGCACCTTTTCGCAGCTCACGGTCTCGCTGATATCGCAGAAACTCGTGTAGGTCGGGTCCCTGAGGATCTGATAGTGCACGTAGAGCGCGGCAACCGACGCGGCTAGCGCGAGGAGTGCAAGCGCCACGATGAGCGGGCGGGCGTGCTTAGTCATGCTGTGGGGGCCTCGCGGGCATCCTACAAAACAACGCCGGGAAACACAAAGGGGGTGCCGGAGCCGGCACCCCCTTGACGTGTCCTGCGCCGGACAGCCGTTACTGGAGAACCTGCGCGCCAGCCAACGTGTTCGGAATGGCCGCGCCGGTTGCCAGCTGGAAGATCGTGCCGCGGTTGTCGCTCGCGAAGGATCGCTGGCCCGAGCTGCCCACCTGCACCGGCTCTGCATGAACGTAGAAGGCCGACCGGGCGTTCGCCGCCGAACCGTTGCACGTGTTGGCCGCCGGCAGGACGTCCACCGCGCCCAATCCATCCTGGACCGTGAACGTGTATCCGCTCTTGATGGCCGGGTCCGAAGCGGACAGATCCGGACCGATGAAGGGCACACCCGGTGGGGGCGGACGGCTAAGATCAGTCAGGCTCTGAGCGAAGCCGCCACCGCCGCAGCTGGCGGCGTAGGTCGCCTGGGCGCTGTTGATGGCGCGGACCGACGCGATCGCCGATGCCTCGTTGCCTGACTGACGGGCCCGGAGCAGGCCGGGCACCGCGATTGCCGCGATGATACCGATGATGGCAACGACGATCAGCAGCTCGACCAGCGTGAACCCGTCGTCTCTTGTCCTCTTCACTGGAAATCTCCGTCGTTGGGCGGGTCCTTCAAGACCGCCACGAAAAAGCTGCCGGGCAGGCCGTCGAGGCCTGCCCGTCATACCGGAAACAGTCTTACTGGAGGATGTTCGCGCCGGCCATCGTGTTCGGGATGATCGCGCCCGTCGCCAACTGGTAAATGGTGCCGCGCTGGTCGCTGGCGAACGAGCGCTGACCGGTGCTGCCGACCTGGATGGGCTCGGCGTGCGCGTAATACGTCGACCGCGAGTTGGCCGCGGCGGCGTTGCAGGTGTTGACTGCGATCAGCACATCGATCGCACCCAGTCCGTCCGCCAAGGTGACCGTGTAGCCGCTCTTGAGCGCAGGGTCAGCCAACGTGAGGTCCGGGCTGATGAAAGGCACGCCGCCTACCGGCGCCTTGCCGAGGTCGGTCAGTGTCTGCGCGTACCCGCCGCCGCCGCAGCTGGCCGCATAGGTCGCCTCGGCGCTGTTGACCGCGCGCACCGAACCGATGGCCGACGCCTCGTTACCCGACTGGCGGGCCCGCAGCAGGCCGGGCACCGCAATGGCCGCGATGATGCCGATGATCGCCACGACGATCAGGAGCTCGATAAGGGTGAATCCCTCGTTCTTCTGAATATTCTTCACAGCTAATCTCCTTGAGAGCGCGCGGGCCGGAAGGCCCGACTACCGTTTACAGTCCGCCGTTCCGACACGGCGCCTCACGTTCATGGACCAACCTGGAGGCAAGCGCAGTGCCAGCGCGAGCGTACGATCGAATGCGCCGTAACTTCAACGTGGTCTTAGTGTTATCGAATGATGACGCTTTTGGTGATAGCGGCTGGTGGCAAAATCTGTCAACCGGCAACTGGCAAGATTTGTCTGAAACTGACAGCGCGCGTCAGTTCACGAGCTGCGATGGCGCGCCGAATGGCTCGGGGGGCGGTATCGCGCCCGGGGTGTACCAGATGCCCGCCCGCTGCGTGGTCGCGAACGCACGGGTTCCGGTCTGTCCCAGCGCCGCCGGCACGGCGGAGGCGTAGTAATTCGTCTGCGCCACGACCCCGTTGCAATCAGGTGGCGTCGCCACGGCTGCCGCTCCGGCTCTCACGTTGAAGAGGTATCCGCTCCGTTGAACCGTCGGCGCAGAGCCCAGGTCCTCGGACACGTATCCCTGGCTGTTGCCAGGGGGCTTGGTGCCCAGCACGACGAGCGAGGTGGCGTAACTACCCGAGCCGCAGCCGGACGCGTAGGCGAACTGCGCGCTGTTGATCGTCCGCATCGCGCCGATGGCGGCCGCTTCGTTGGCGGAGACGCGGGCGCGCAGCAGGGACGCCACCGCGATCGACAGGATGATCGCGAGGATCACGATGACGATGCACAACTCCACCAACGTCATTCCGCGCTCGCCGCGACTCAATCGCCGGTCCATCGTCATCGAATGTTGAACTTCTTTGCGTAGTAGCGGAACGAGCGGAAGCTCATTCCGAGCATCTCGGCGGCCTTGACCTGTACACCGCCGGCACGCTCGAGCGCCAGCGCAATGTAATGCCGGTAGAAATCTTCGCCGCGCGCTTCGAGATCGAATCCTGCGCCCAGCTCCGGGAGCGGGGCCACGTCGATTGGCACGGCAGCGGCCGCGCCGGGGGCGGCCGGCTCGCTGGGCCAGGACCGCACTTGCGCGGGGAGGGAATCGGGCAGTACCGCGGGCGATGGCTCCAGGGCGACGGCGCGCTCGATCACGTTCTCGAGCTCGCGGACGTTGCCGGGCCACGCGTAGGCCTGCAGCAGCACGCTGGCTTCGTGCGAGATGCTGAGCACCGGCTTCTGCATCAGCTCGGCGTACTTCGACAGGAAATGATCCGCCAGGAGCGGGATGTCCTCACGCCGCTCGCGGAGCGGCGGCAGGTGCATCGGGATCACGTTGATGCGGTAAAAGAGATCCTCGCGGAATCTCCCCTCCGCCACCAGCTTCTGAAGGTCCTGGTTGGTGGCCGCCATCACGCGGATGTCGGCCTGCACCTCTTCGGTGCCGCCGAGCCGCCGGAAACGCCGGTCCTGCAGCACGCGCAGCAGCTTCACCTGCATCGCCGCGGTCATCTCGCCGATCTCGTCGAGGAAGATCGTCCCGTGCTCGGCGACCTCCATCAGCCCCTTCTTGTTCGCGTCGGCGCCGGTAAACGCTCCGCGCATGTGGCCGAACAACTCCGATTCGAGCAGCGTCTCGGGCACGCCGCCGCAGTTCAGCGCGACGAACGGGTGCTCGCGGCGGAGCGAGTTGTAATGGATGGCGCGCGCGACGAGATCCTTGCCGGTGCCCGACTCGCCGGTGATGAGCACGGTGCTGCTGGTCTTCGCGATGGTCTCGACCATGCGGAACACGTCGAGCATCGCCTCGCTGCGCCCGATGATGTTCGAGAACTCATAGCGCGTGTTCAGCGCCTTCTTCAGCAGGACGTTCTCCTGCTTGAGCCGGTGCGTCTCGAGATGCTGCCGGATCTTCAGGCGGAGCTCGTCCATGCTGAACGGCTTCGTGAAGTAGTCCACCGCACCGAGACGCATCGCCTCGACGGCGGTGCTGGTCGAGGCGTACGCCGTCATCATGAACGCCACGATGTCCTTGTTCACGTCCTTCGCGGCGCGCAGGACCTCGACGCCGGTGACGTCGGGCATCTTGATGTCGGAGAGGAGCAGATCGAACTGCTGGCGGTGCAGCTGCTCGATCGCCTCGCGTCCGTTCTCCGCGATGGTCACGTCGTAGCCGTCACGCCGCAGCACGATGCGCAGCATCTCGCGCATCGACGGCTCATCGTCCACGACGAGAATCCGCACCTTGGGCGGCACCGCCGCCGGGCTCGCCGTCTCCGGCTTGGCCACCTTCGCGGGCGTCGTCGGCGCGCTCATATGGCCGAGCGCCCTCCGGCCGGAACCGGCGCCTCAGCCGCGGCGTCCCCGGCCTCAGGCGTTCGAATCGGCAGTTTCACGCGGACGGTCGTGCCGGTGCCGACCGTCGACGACACCTGGATGGTCCCGTTGTAGTCGGTCACGATGCGGTGAACGATGGCGAGGCCGAGCCCGGTCCCCTTCTCGAACGAGCTCCGGAACGGCTGAAAGAGACTGTCGAGGTCGGCAGGCGGGATGCCGCACCCCTCGTCCTGGATCGTGATCGCGAGCTCCTCCTGCCCGCTGCCGGTCTCGAGTTTCGCCGAGAGCAGCAGCCGGCCGCCAGAGGGCATCGCGCGCAGTCCGTTCGTCGCCAGGTTCCACACGATCTGGCGGATCTGGTTCTCATCCGCCTCGTACCACACCGGCTCTGGAGGCAGATCGATGTCCACGACCTGGTCGTCCCGGACGTCGGCGCTGTTGCGCAGCAGCATCGCCGCATCCTGCACGACGCGGCCCACGTCGAGCCTCGTGAGCGAAAACTGCTGCGGGCGCGCGTAGGCGAGGAACGACTTGATCGTGTCGTTCAGGCGTTCGGACTCTCGCAGCACGATGTCCATCAGCTGCGCCTGCTCCTCGCTGAGCGGCAGCTCCTGCCGGAGCACCTGGATCGACCCCGACATCGACGCCAGCGGATTGCGGATCTCGTGGGCGATGCCGGCCGCCATCTCGCCGACAGCGGCAAGACGCTGCTGCATCCGCGCGCCGCGCTCCAGGCGGCGCACGTCGGTCACATCCTGGAACGAGAACAGGTAGCCGCTGCGGCCGTCCGGCAGCGAGAGCGTGGTCACGGTCAGGCCGATTTCCAGTATGCGTCCGTCCTGGGCGCGGAACTGCTGATCGGCGCGCTGGCTTCGCGTCTCGCCCAGCATCTGCAGGCGTCCCATGAACGGCGCGGGCAATTGCAGCACGTCGCCCACGTCGCGGCCGACCGTCTCTGCCGCGGACAGGCCGGTGATGGCCGCCGCCGCGCGATTGAAGGTCAGCACGCGCCCGCCCATGTCGGCCGTGACCAGTCCGCTGAGCATGCTGTCGATCACGTACTGATTGAAGACGCGCAGGTCGGCGATCTGCGTCGAGGCGCGCTCGAGGCGCGCGCCCGTCGACCGCACCGTTTCCGCCAGCGACCCGGACAGCAGCGCCACCGCGAAAAACCCGAACAGGTTGATCGCGACCGTATACTGCGCGAACCGCGCGGTCGGGAGCTCCAGGGGGTTGAGCGCCTGCCACGACGCCGGGAAGAACGCGCTGGGCTCCAGGTACTGCGACACGACGAGCGCCAGGTACAGGATCGCGCTGAGTGCCGCGACCTGCAGCGCGCCGCGGCGGAAGCGCACCGTGGCGGCCGCCATGATCGGCAGCAGGTAGAGCGACGAGAAGTAGCTGGTGATGCCGCCGGTGACGTGAATGAACGCCGAGACGAGGATCGCGTCGGCGCCGAGCTGCGCATCCGCGATCCACGGATAACGACCGACGAACCTGAGCGACGCCAGGTAGAAGACGCTCAGCGCGTACGTGAGACCGATCAGAAAGAAAAACGGGTCGATCGGAAACGCGCCGGGCCGGTTGATCTGGACGAGGATCGCCGAGCCGAGCAGCAGGGTGCTGACAACGACACGAACGGCGATGAGCGTCGAGAGCCGCGATCGCAGGTCCACGTCAGCCACGAGCTACCACCAACCACCAACCACCAACCACCAACCACCAACCACCAACCACTAACCGGTCAGCTTGCTGATCAGGCTGAAGATCGGCATGTACATCGCGATGACGATGCCGCCGACGATGCCGCCGAGGAACGCGATCATGAGCGGCTCGAGCAGCGTCAGCAGGCCGGCGACCGCGACGTCGACTTCCTCCTCGTAGAAGTCCGCGATCTTGCTGAGCATCGTGTCGAGGGCACCCGTCGCCTCGCCGACGCCAATCATTTGGACGACCATCGGCGGGAACACCTTCGTGTCCCTCAACGGCTGCGCAATCGTTTCTCCGCGCTCGATGCTCGTGCGCGTCGTCTGGATGGCTTCCTCGACGATGGCGTTGCCTGCCGTTTTCGCGGTGATGTCGAGCGCCTCGAGAATGGACACGCCCGACGCGAGCAGCGTCGACAGCGTGCGGCAGAACCGCGCGACCGCGATCTTCCGCATCAGGCTGCCGAGGATCGGCAGCTTGAGCACGATCGAGTCGATCGTCCTGCGCCCGTTGGACGACGCGTAATACGAGCGGAAACCAAACCCCGCGCCGACCATGCCGGCGATGACGAACGGCCCGAAACGCACGAGCCCGTTGCTGAGCGCGATGACCACGCGGGTCGGGAGCGGGAGCTCCGCGCCCAGGCCCGCGAACAGGTTCGCGAACGTCGGAATGACCTTCCACAGGATGACGCCGACGACGAGGGTGGCGATCACGATGACCGCGACCGGATAGATCATCGCCGCCTTCACCTGGCCCTTCAGCTTGACGGCTTTCTCGATGTAGGTCGCCAGGCGCTTGAGAATCGTGTCGAGAATACCGCCGGCCTCGCCGGCCGCGATCATGTTCGTGAAGAGCGCGTCGAACACTTTCGGGTGCCTCTTCATCGCATCGGCGAGCGACGCGCCGCCTTCGACCTCTCCGCGCGTCGCCAGGATGACCCACGCGAAGTTCTTGTCCTCTTCCTGGCTGCCGAGGATCTCGAGGCACTGCACCAGCGGAAGGCCGGCGTCGATCATCACCGAGAACTGGCGGGTGAAGACCGCCAGGTTCTTCGCGTCGACCGACCTCGCGCGCCTCGGCGCGCCGGCCTTGGCGGCAACCTTCTCCTTGATCGGATTGATCTGGGTGACGAGCACCTGCTCGCGGCGCAAGGCCGCAACCGCGGCGTCCATCGAGTCCGCGGCGCGTTCGCCCTGGACCGTCTGGCCCCCGCGTGTCCGTCCGGCGTATGCAAAAGTCGGCATATCTGTAAATCCTCTGGCTCAGGGCTCAGGGCTCAAGGCTCAGGCGGCCTCAGCCCTGAGTCCTGAGCCGTGAGCCCCATGAGTCTTGAGCCATGAGCCATGAGCCTTGAGTCATTTATCGGCCGATGGCCGGACGAGGCGGCATTCCAGCCCGGCCGAGGCCCGCGCCGGCGACGACGCCAACGCCCCGGTTGATCATTTCCTGCAGTTCTTCCCGGTTCGACGACGCCCCGAGCGCCGTCTCCAGCGTAATCAGCTTTTTCATGTGCAGCGACGCGAGCGACTGATTCTGCGTCTGCATGCCCATCTTTTCCTGGCCGGTCTGCATCGCCGAGTAGATCTGGTGGATCTTGTCCTCGCGAATCAGGTTCCGGATGGCCGCCGTCGGCACCATGATCTCCAGCGAGCAGACGCGGCCGCCGCCGACCTTCGGCAGCAGCGCCTGGCAGACGATGCCTTCGAGGACGAGCGAGAGCTGGGTTCGGATCTGGCTCTGCTGGTGCGCGGGGAAGACGTCGATGATGCGGTTGATCGTCTGCGCCGCGGAGTTCGTGTGCAGCGTGCCGAAGGTCAAGTGGCCCGTTTCCGCGATGCGGAGCGCGGACTCCACGGTCTCGAGGTCGCGCAGCTCGCCGATGAGCACGATGTCCGGATCCTCGCGCAGCGCCGCGCGCAGCGCGCCCGAGAAGCTCTGCGTGTCGCTGTGCACCTCGCGCTGGTTGACGAGGCAGCCCTTGTGCGTGTGGATGTATTCGATCGGATCCTCGATCGTGAGGATGTGATCCTTCCGCTCGATGTTGATCTTGTCGATCATCGCGGCGAGCGTCGTCGACTTGCCGCTGCCGGTGGGGCCGGTGACCAGGACGAGACCGCGCGGGCGCTCGGCGAGGTTCGCGAGGACCGCCGGCAGGCCCAGCTCCTGAAACGTGCGGATCTTCTCGGGGATCAACCGGTACACCGCGCCGACCGCGCCGCGCTGGTTGAACAGGTTGCAGCGGAAGCGCGCGAGACCCTTGATGCCGAACGAGAAGTCGAGCTCCATCGACTCCTCGAAGCGCTTCTTCTGGGCATCGGTGAGGACGCTGTACGCCAGCGCTTTCGTTTCCGACGGTGTGAGATCGGCCCCTTCGAGGCGCCGCAGGTGCCCGTGCACGCGCACCTGGGGCGGCGTGCTGATCGAGAGATGCAGATCGGAGCCGTCGAGTTCGACCGTTTTCTTCAGAAGCTCAGGTAATGTCATAAATGTTTGCCCTGCCTACTGCCTGCAGCCTGCTGCCCGCTGCCTACTTCACCGTCTCCCTGACGACCTCATCGATCGTCGTGACGCCGTCTTTCACCTTGCGCAGACCGCTGCCGCGCAGCGTAATCATCCCCTCGTCGACCGCCTTCCGCCGCAGCTCCAGCGCCGACGCGCCGACGAGAATCAGCTCGCGCAGATCCTCGGTCACGTCCATCACCTCGTACAGACCGACGCGTCCCTTGTACCCGGTGTTGTTGCACTTCTCGCAGCCCTTGCCCTTGTTCGGCACGACGGTCTTCGCGTCCTCGGCGCTGAAGCCCGCCTGCATCAGCGCGGGCGGCGGCGTCGGGTGCGGCGCCGAGCAGTTCTTGCAGATGCGCCGGACGAGCCGCTGCGCGCACACGAGGTTCAGCGAGCTCGCCACGAGAAACGGCTCGATGCCCATGTTCATCAGGCGGTTCACCGTGCTCGGCGCGTCGTTGGTGTGCAGCGTCGACAGCACCAGGTGGCCCGTGAGCGCCGCCTTCACCGCAATTTCCGCCGTTTCGAAGTCTCGAATCTCGCCGACGAGGATGATGTTCGGGTCCTGGCGGAGAAAGCTGCGGAGCGCGGCGGCGAAGTTGAGCCCGATGTTCTCGCGCACCTGCACCTGGTTCACGCCGACCAGGTTGAATTCGACCGGATCCTCGGCCGTCATGATGTTTGTCTCCATCGTGTTGATCTTGGAGATCGAGGAGTACAGCGTGTTGGTCTTTCCGGATCCGGTCGGCCCCGTGACGAGCACCATGCCCCAGGGCTTCGAAATCGCGTCCTCGAACTTGACCAGCGACTCGGATTCGAACCCGAGCTTGGTCATGTCGAGCATCAGCTTGTCCTTGTCCAGCAGACGCATGACGATCTTCTCGCCGAAGAGCGTCGGCAGGACGGAGACGCGGAAGTCGATCTCCTTCATCGAGCCGTTGTCCTGGAACCGGATCTTGATGCGGCCGTCCTGCGGCAGCCGCTTTTCCGCGATGTCGAGCTTCGACATGATCTTGATGCGCGAGGTGATCGCATCGCGGAACTTCATCGGCGGCGCCATGACGTTGTAGAGAATGCCGTCGACGCGGAACCGCACCCGGAGCTCCTTCTCATACGGCTCGATGTGAATGTCGCTCGCGCCTTTCTGGATGGCCGACATCAGAATCACGTTGACCAGCTTGATGACCGGCGCTTCCTCGCCCTGCTTGGCGAGCGCCTCGGCGCTGATCTCCTCGAACTCCTGCAGGACCTCGACGCCGGCCGCGTCGCTGAGCGCCTGCATCTCCTCGAGCCCTTTGCTGGCGAGCTCCATCGCGCTCGCGCCGGGGGCGTCCTGTTTGCCTCCCCCGGCCGGAGCGCCCCTGCCGTAGTACTTCGCGATCGCGTCGACGACGGCCGTCTCGGACGCCACGACCGGCTCGACGTTGTAGCCCGTCATGAACTTGATGTCGTCCATGGCGAACACGTTGGTCGGGTCGGTCATCGCGATCGTCAGCGTCGCGCCGGCGCGAGACAACGGGACGATCTGGTACTTCTGCGCCGTCTCGGCGGGCACCAGCTTGACGACCGCCGGATCGATCTCGAACTGCGTGAGCGCGATCGACGGCACGCCGTACTGCTTGCTGAGGAGCGCCGTGATCTCCTCGTCCTTCACGTACCCGAGCTTGATCAGGTTGAAGCCTAGTTTTCCCCCGTTCTGGCGCTGGTAGTTCAGCGCCTCCTGAAGCTGCTCGGGCGTGATGCGCTTCTCCTTGAGAAGCAGCTCACCGATACGGACGGCCATCTATGAAACTCTGTAGGCTCCGGGCTCACGGCTCAGGGCTCATGGGGCCTAAGCACTCCTTAAGCCTTGAGCCCTGAGCCGTGAGCCTAAAAAGTGACCCGCGCGCCAAGGCCCCAGCCGCGCTCCGCAGACGCGGTGCGCCCCCGCGCGATCTGTCCTTCGACGTACAACCCCCTCCGCACCGCGACGCTGGCGCCCGCGGTACCGACGCGCTCTCTGGCGCCGACCCTGTTGAACCGGCCGCCGCCGCGAAGACCCACCCGCCGCTTCCACACCCACTGCTCCGCACCCGCCGCCACGACGCGGCGATCTCCGGACGCCGTCGCGTACCTCCGCGCGTCGGCATCAACGGCCAGGACCAGGCCGCTCTTTCTCTCGAGGTCGAGCGCCGCGCCGACCCGCGTCTGCCGCGGGAGCACGAAGGCGCCGCCGCCGAATGTCGGGGCGCGCACGTTCCGCATGACGGCGCCCACGCGCACGGGGCCGGCCACGCCCATCACGCCGGCGTCGAGATCGAACCGGCTCTCGGCGTTCCCGCCAGTCAGCGCGTCTCCAAGGTCGAGAAGTTCGGACGGCGATTGCCCCGCAGCCGCAGAGCTCGAGCGCAGCGTCCCTCGGACGTATTTCAATGTCGCTCCGGCGTGTATTCCAGGAAGCACAGTCTGGACGATCGTCAGACCCAGCTCGGTGGCAGAGAACGACCGCACGGACACTCCAGCCCGTGTATCTTCTCGGCTCACGACGGGCTCACCTGTAGGCCCGAATCGCTGTATGTCAGTGATTCTTAAGCGGTAATAGCTAAATCCAACGGCTGGAGCGGTTGCCGCAGACCAGGACACACGGTCCCGGTGGGCGGGAACGCTCTCCTTTAGATCCGTCGCAGCTCGCCCCAGCGTGATGTCCGAAAACGGACCAGTGGCCAGGCCCGCCGGGTTCCACCAGGTCGCCGTGCTGTCGGAGGCGACGGCGACGAAGGCGCCCCCCATCCCCATCGCACGATTTCCCACGCTTTCAACAATTTGCGCAGACGAGACGCCCGCGGTACCGACGAGGAGAGATACGAGCGCCGACACCCGCATAGATCGCCTGAACCACGCGATTCGCGTAGCAGTTATAGTGGTTTGCAAACTGTCATCCTATCAGGAGTCTTGCGTGAACTCGCTTCCAGCGCGCGCCTACGGCGTGATTCGCCGCCCCCGCGCGACCTTCGCGACCATCGTCGCGGCCCCGGCGTGGGCGTCCATCCTCATCGCGACGACGCTGGTCACGTTTGTCTGCAGCGCCGGCTTCCTTCGGACCGGGGTTGGCCGGCAGGCGCTCGTCGACCAGTGGGAGCGAACCGCGCTGGCGTTCGGGCAGTCCGTCGATGACGCGCAGTACGCGAGAATGGAGGACATGAGCGCCGCGGGCGGTCTCGTCTACGCGGCTGTCGTTGCCCTGTCGGGTGGTCCGGTGCTCGCCGTCACGCTCGCGGCCATGCTGTTCCTGGTCCTGAACCGCACGACTGGACATCGGGCGTCTTATGTCCAAGTACTGGCAGTCGTCTGCTATGCGGGCGTGATCCTGGCGCTGCGCCAGCTGATCGCCACGCCGCTCGATTACGTGCGCGAGTCGCTGGCCAGCCCGACGACCCTTGTTCAGTTCTTCACCATGCTCGATGAAGCGTCTCCCGTAGCGCGCTTTCTTGGCGTGATCGATTTCCTGGTCGTCTGGTGGATCGCCGTGCTCGCCGTCGGCATGTCGGTGCTCTACCATCGCTCCGCGCGCCGCCTGACGCTCGTCTTTACCGGCGCATATGTCGCGCTGGCGCTCCTGGCGGCCATCGCGATGGCCGTCTCCGGGGGCACCGCATGAGGCGGCGCACGTGGCTCATCCTCATCGCGGTGATGCTCCTGGCAGGCGCCGGAATCGGCGCGCGCATCTGGAGCGTCCGCCAGAATCTTCCCGCCGTCGCAGTTGAAGCCGTGCGCGCGCGCGACCTCGACGCCATCGTGTCGGCCTCGGGAAAAATTCAGCCGAAGCGCCAGGTCAACGTCTCGGCGACGACGATGGGGCGCGTGACGCGGCTGGCGGTGCAGGAAGGTCAGCGCGTGAAGGCGGGGCAGTTCCTGCTCGAGATCGATCCCCGCTCGCTGACCGGACAGCTCGAGCGCGGCGAAGCGAGCGTCGCGGCAGCGCGCTCGTCGCTGGAGCAGTCCACGACCGCAGTGGAACAGGCGCGCGCCAACCTCGATCTCGCGCAGCAGACGCTGAAGCGGCAGCAGGAGCTCGCGAAGGACGGCCTGACCACGCGCGAAGCGCTCGAGCGCGCGCAGAACGACGTGACGGTCCGTGAAGCCGATCTGAAAACGCGCCAGCAGGAGGTGCAGACGCGCGAGCAGCAGATCAAGCAGGAGCAGGCGGGGCTGTCGACCACGCGCTATAACCTCAGCCAGGTCACGATCGCGTCGCCGATGGACGGCATCATCACGCGCCGCAACATCGAGGAAGGCGAGAACGTTGTCGTCGGCACGATGAACAACGCCGGCACCGTGCTGCTGACGGTCGCCGACATGTCCGCCATCCAGGCCGAGATCGAAGTCGACGAGACGGACATTCCGAACGTCAGCATCGGCCAGGCGGCGATCGTGACGATCGATGCGGTGCCCGACAGGATGTTCAAGGGGCGCGTCACCGACATCGGCAACAGTCCGATCCAGGCCGCCGCACAAACCAACACGAACGGACAGCGCCAGGCGACGAACTTCAAGGTGGTGGTCACGATCGAGGAGCCGGTGCCCGACGTGCGCCCCGGCTTCACCTGCGCCGGGGAGATCACGACCGCGACGCGGAAGCATGTCGTGTCGGTCCCGATCCAGGCGCTGACGGTGCGCGAGGTGCTCTTCGACGAGCGTGGCACGCTCGTGCACGAACCGCCCCCGCCGGTGCAGCGCCGGTTCTTCGGCGGCGCGGCGCCGGCCGCGCCGGCCGCGCCGCCCGATCCGCCGCCGGGGCAGACGCGCAAGGAGACGGAAGGCGTCTTCGTCGTGCGCGAGGGGCGCGTCGTGTTTCAGCCGGTGAAGGTCGGCATTGCCGGCGAGCGGTACTTCGAAGTCGTGTCCGGGCTGAACGCCGGCGACCAGGTGGTGACCGGCCCGTTCGACTCCGTCCGGCAGCTCGCCGACGGGTCGCCGGTGAAGGTGAATCAGCCCGCCCGGTGATCCGTGCAGCTGCTTGAATCGGTCCGCCTCGCCCTCCAGACGATCTGGGGCAACAAGCTCCGGTCGCTGATGACCGTCCTCGGGAATATCGTCGCCGTCACGTCGATCGTGACGGTCGTCTCGCTGATCCAGGGCATGAACTCGATGGTGTCGAACGCCATCGTCAGCGAGGTGGGCGCCGACGCCTTCACGATCCAGCGGCTCCCCATTACCCGCACCGACGAGGACATCGAGCGCGTGCGCGCCAACCCGCTCCTCACGGTGTCGGAGGCGGACGCCGTCCGCGCGTTCAGCCCGTCGATCCGCTCGGTGATGGCGCAGGCACAGCAGCGGGCATCGGTGTCGTATCGCGACCAGGTGCTCGACCAGGTCGAGGTCCGGGGCGTGACGTCCGACTACCTCGACTTCGCGAATTTCGATGCCGAGCGCGGCCGGATGATGAGCGCGATCGAGGTCGATCGGAATCGCCCGGTCGTGCTGCTCGGCACGGATGCGGCGCTGCGGCTCTTCGGGGACGGCAATCCGCTCGACAAGACCATTCAGATCGAAGGCGTGCACTTCCGCGTCGTCGGGGTCAGCAAGAAGAAGGGTGGATTCCTCGGCATCTCACTTGATTCCTTCGCGGTGATCCCGCTCGGCGCATACATGAAGCTGTTCGGCGCGCGTCCCTCGCTCACCCTCTCCGTGAAACCGGTGACGCCGGTTCTGCTCCCGATTGCCATGGACGATGCGACGGTGGCGCTGCGCGTGGCGCGTCATCTCAAGGGATCCGCGCGCGACACCTTCGGCCTGGTGACGTCGGACACGGTGCTGGGGCTGTACCACCAGGCGACGACCGGCATCTTCGCGGTGCTGGTCGGCGTCGTCGCGCTCTCGCTCGTGGTGGGCGGCATCGTCATCATGAACATCATGCTGATGGTGGTCAGCGAGCGGACGCGCGAGATCGGGCTGCGCAAGGCGCTTGGCGCGCGGCGCGCGGACATCATGTGGCAGGTGCTGACCGAGTCGGTGACGCTCTCGATGTGCGGCGGCATCGCGGGCATCGTCTTCGGCGTGGCGATCGGCCAGGCGATTTCCGCGGCGACGCCGCTCCCCGCGAGGATCGAGCCCTGGTCGATCGCGCTCGGCATCGGGGTCACCGCCCTCGTCGGACTGTTCTTCGGGTTGTATCCGGCGTCGCGAGCCGCGCGCCTCGATCCAATCGAAGCCCTGAGGCGGGAGTAAATGCAGTTCGGCTTCCGCCTCGCGCTGCTCCGGGAAGTCATCCTGCTCGCGCTCGATACCCTGCGTGTCAACAAGATGCGCTCGGCCCTGACGGTGATGGGCGTGGTCATCGGCATCACGGCGATCGTCGGGATGACGTCGCTCATCCGCGGCTTCGATCAATCGCTGCGCGACAGCATCCGCCAGCTCGGGCCCAACACGATCTTCGTGGCGAAGTTCAGCGGCGTGAGCATCGCTGCGGGGCGGAACTTCGCCGACCTCGCGCGGCGGCCGAACCTGACGGTGGACGATGCGCGCGCGATTCAAAAGCTCGCCCCCGCGGTGCAGACGGTCGACATCTGGCTTGGCGCGATGGGCGACGTCCTGGAGCGCGCGTACTACAACGGCAACCGCACGAAGCTCCTGAACATCATCGGCGCCACGGAAGAGTACGCGGCGCTCAGCTTCGTGAAGGTCGTCTCCGGCCGCCTGTTCACGGCGCCGGAAGTGGAACACAAGCGGAAGGTGGTCGTGCTCGGCGACACGCCGTACCAAGTCCTCTTCGCCAAGAGCGGTCTCGATCCGATCGGCAAAAAAGTCCGTCTCGGCGCGGGCGAATACACGGTCGTCGGCGTGCTCGACCAGCGGCCGTCGGTCGGGAACCTCGGGACCGCGCAGGATGACTTCGTCGTGATCCCCGAGTCGACGCACCAGGCGCTCTTCGGCTCGCAGGCGCGGCGCGTCTTCCGCGGGCAGCCGGGCAGCGCCATGATCGCCGTGCTGCCGTACGACAGCGCCACGCGCGGCGAGGCGCTCGCCCAGGTGGACGAGATCATGCGCATCCGGCACGGGCTCAAGCTCGACGAGCCGGATGATTTCGACGTGGTGACGCAGGACGCCGCGTTGAAAGTGTGGGATCAGGTCAGCCAGGCGACGTTCCTGGGACTCGTGGTGATCTCGTCGATCGCGCTGATGGTCGGCGGCATCGGCGTGATGGCGATCATGACGATCTCGGTGACCGAGCGCACCCGCGAGATCGGCGTGCGCAAGGCGCTCGGCGCGCGCCGCCGCGAGATCCTCGCTCAGTTCCTCGCGGAAGCGATCGTGCTCACCTCGGTGGGCGGCGTGATCGGCATTCTGCTCGGCGCCGCCATCGGGGTCACCGTCCACGCGGCCACCGGCTTCCCCATCTCACTCCCGTGGTGGTCGTTCGCGCTCGGCCTCGGCTTCTCCGCCGCCGTCGGCATCTTCTTCGGGATGGTGCCCGCCATTCGCGCCGCGCGCCTCGATCCGATCGAGGCGCTGCGTTACGAATAGGGGACCTAGGAACGAAGGGACTAAGGGACCAAGCGCGTTAAGAACTCCCGAGTTCCCTTGTTCCCCAGTTCCCTAGTTCCCTCACTATTTCTCCATCTCCCCCGTGCGAATCCGGTAGCTCTCCGCGACCGGCAGCACGAACACGCGGCCGTCGCCGATCTCGCCGGTGCGCGCCGCCTGCACGATCGCCTTGATCGCCTCGTCCGCGATCGAATCGGGCACGACCACCTCGATCTCCATCTTGGGCAGCAGGCTGACGTTGTATTCCTTGCCGCGGTAGATCGCCGTGTGCCCCTTCTGCTTCCCGTGCCCGCGCACCTCGGTCACCGTCATGCCGGCGATATTGAGCTTGGCCAGCGCGTCCTTCACTTCGTCCACTTTGTTCGGGCGGACGATACTCTTCAGCAGTTTCATACGGTCCCCTCCAATGTGCGTTGCAGATCGGAGGTCAGCGCGATCTGCTCCGCCTCCGTGAGTTTGGCTCCCGCCTTCGTGATGTGGAACACGTCGATGGCCTTGTCGCCCTCGGTGGCAATCAGGACCAGGTCCACGTCGCAGCCACGCTGCGAGATGACGCGGCTGATGCGGTAGAGCAGCCCGAGGGCGTTGCCGGTGACGATGTCGAGGATCGTATACCGTCCCGAGGCCTTGTTGTCCGCGTGGACGACCGGCGGAAAGCGCTGCGCGCTCCGGCCCTGCAGGATGCTCTGCTCGCGGCCCCGGAGCCGCGCGGTGACATCGACGCGCCCTGACACGACGTCCTGCATGACCCGCAGCACGTGATTCTGCGCATCCGGGTTCAGCTCGAGGAACCGCTCCTCGTCGGTGAACTCAAAGGCGTCGAGCACGAGGCCGTTCGGATTGGTGAACGCATGCCCGCGCCGGATGTTCATCCCGAACGACGACAGCACGCCGCAGATGTTCGAGAAGAGGAACGGCTTGTCGAGCGTGGCGACGGCGAGCGCCCAGATCGGTCCGTTCCGCTCGAGCGAAATGTGAATCTCGTCCGGCTTGATGTCGCGGGCGAGGCCGATGTGGCGGTAGATCGCGTCGCGCGTGAACACGTGGAGGTAGCGCTGTGGAAGCCCCTCGAGAAACTGCGTGATCTCCGCGGGCGTCAGGTCGTCGGGCCGGCCGGCGAGCAGCTCCTTCAGGTCGGCCTGGTTCCGCTCGATCAGCTCGTCGCCGTAGCGCTGCGTCAGGTGGTTGTAGGTGTCGACGTACAGCCCCCAGAGGAGCTCCGCCTTCCACGGCGTGAGCGTCTCGGGGCTGACCGCCTCGATGTCGACAAGCGTCATGAGGCAGAGCATCTTCAGCCGCTCCTCGGTGCCGACGAGCGCGGCAAACTGCTTGACGATGTCCGGATCCTCGGTGTCGCGCCTGAACGCGGCCAGCGACATCCGCAGGTGATGGCGGATCAGGAACAGCACGACCTCGCGCTGTTCGGCGGTGACGCCCAGGCGATCGATCGCCGCCTCGGCCATGCGCACGCTCTCGAGCGCGTGATCGTCGTCGCGCCACTTGCCCACGTCGTGGAACAGCAGCGCGAGGACGAGCAGCTCGGGCGCCTGCAGGTCGGCGAGGATCGAGCGGAAAGGCACGTGATCCGGCACGTCGGTCGTCACGAGGCGCTCGAGATTCCTGATCGTCAGCAGCGTGTGCTCGTCGACGGTGTACTTGTGATAGAAGTCGCGGACGACCCGCCACGAGATTGCCTGGAACTCGGGGAACACGCGCCCGAGCAGCCCGCAGTCGTGCATCTCGGACAGCCGCGCGTACAACCCGGGCCGCGGCTTCAGAAAGCGCAGCAGCGCCGCCCGGTCCTGCGCGTCGACGAAGAAGTCGTCGGCGCGGTAGCGATCCACGTGCTGCTGGATGCACGAGAGCGCCTCCTCGGAGACTTCCGTTCCCGCGTCGAGCGCTGCCTGGAATGTCCCGAGCCATGACGCCGGGTTGCGCGCCGCCTGCGCTGGATCGATGAAACGGACGCCGTCGCGCGAGAGCCCGAGGTTGGGGCCGACCGGCACGGGGGCCGTCCGCCGTGCCCACTCGAGCGAGCGGCTCACGATCCGCGCGTGGCGGAAGTAGTCGCTCATCAGCTTCTCGACGCGCTGGCGGGGCTCCGCCCCCGGGTAGCCGAGTATCTCCGCCGTGCGCTCCTGCTGCTCGTGGCTCAGCACGTTCTGATTACGCCCGCACTCGAGATGCAGCGTGGAGCGCACGCGCAGCAGGAAATCTTCCGCATCGTCGAACCGCGCGGCGTCGGCTGGACCGCGCCGCAGCAGCAACGGATCGGTCAGCATCGCGATCGTGCGCGTCGCGGTGAGATCGCGGAGCGCCCCCGGCGCGTCCTTCACGTCCGGCTCCAGCTGGTACAGCGTGGCGTTGAATTTCGCGTGGCGCTCCTCGATCAGCTCGAGCAGCGACCCCAGGATGTGGGCGTGCGTGCCGGCCTGGTGAAACATCGTGCCGAACTGCTCGAAGACGGAGCGCGCGCCCGCCACCGGACGTGCGTCGAGCAGCGCGAGCAGAAACTCGGGGTTGTCCTTCTCGAGATGATGAAAGTCCCCGATGTCGCGGACCTGGTGGCCGACGACGACGCCCAGGTCCCAGAGCGGATTCAGAAAACGGCGAACGCACCGCTCCTCAGCGGCCCCGATGCCGCTGCCGAACAGGATGAGCAGATCGATGTCCGAGTGCAGGCACAGGTGCCGCCGGCCGTATCCGCCGAGCGCGATGATCGCCAGCGGACCGTCGTACGGGCCCGCGTCGGTGAAGAGCTGGCGGATCAGCGCGTCGACACGATCGGCGTAGCGCTCGAGCGTGCCGCGGCCGCCGGCGCCGCGCGCGGTCGCCGCGCGCAGCTCCGCGCGTGCGGCATCGAGCGACGCCCTCAGCGCGGCGCCGGTCGAATCCGGCTGCGTTACAGACATGGCGGGAACATGGTCGGAGCGTGCGCGGACAATCATATGCCGGGGCGGACGCCGGGGGCCGGAGGCGGGCCCCCGCGTTGCTCCGCCGCCTCGACGCGAGGCGGGCTGCCGGTGACCCAGGCACGATCATCACCGGCATCCGTTGTCCGCCGGGCGCTAGATCACGCCTGTTCCGCGCGGACGATCACTTGCCCAGCGGGATGTCGACATCGATTTGCGTCGTCCAGAGGTGCTTGGCGCCTCCCGGCTGCAGCTTGCTGTCGAAGAAGAAGACCGGGCCCACCAGCAAATCGACGTATTGGTTGAAATAAAAATACAAACCAAATCCGCCTGCACCGAGCACGTTCTTACCCGTCTGGACATCCGCAGTGAAATTGAGCTTCTGCAGGCCCTTCACCCCGACCGGTATATCAGGCGAAAAGAAGCCAATCATCGCTCCGTCCTTGACGACTTTGCCATCGCTGTTCGTAAACAGGACGTCGCTCATTCCGTGGTAAAGGCCCGCAGCAACGTACCCGTTCCCCGGCATGGCCTTCTGAAACATGAGATGAAGGGCGTTGTAGTCGGTCACGTTCTTCTTGAATCCCACGTTCCAGACTCCAAAGCTGATTGCCGGCGAACCGCTGAACAGCGACGATTCCGGGGTACAGAGCTTCGCGTTCAAAAAGAAAAAGATGGGATCGGCACTCGGCAACAACAGGTCATAGCCGACTTCCGCCTGGACTTTGCTGGAAGGAAGAACCCCGATCGTGAGCCCTGTGTCGACGGGATACGTGCGCGCTCCGGCACCGGGAGGGGGCGTTCCCTTGCCGTAATAGGTATCGTACGTAATGTGAGGAACCCCTTTCGCCTGACAATTTGCCGTCGACGGCGCCCAGTACGACGTACTCGGCGTCGCAGAGGCGAACGCCGGAACCAACACACCCGCCACAACCATCACGAACCCTTGCATGAGGCCTTTGAGGGCCATTCCCCTTGCTGGTGTCAGCACTCTTTCCTCCTCACCACGTCGTAAGCGACACGCCCTGATTCGGAACCAGCGGGAAGGCGGCGACGCGTCGCCCGCCGCCCACCGTCGAAGCCCGCGCGTCTGGTGTAATACCGTGAATGAGCAAGATGGACGCCACTGGGCGCAAGGGGGGCCCGCGCGCGAATGGGGAGATTTGCGTGGAAAAATGCGGATCGCGATCATTCACGTGCCCCGCGTGGTAGAACATAAATGTTCCAGTCGACGAAAACGGCAACAACGATGTTGTTGTTCTCACGGCGCGCCGCCACGGCGTGCCTGCTGGCCCGTCGATGCAGGGTGCGCGACGTCCGGCCGCGCAAACATCAGTCGAGAGCACGCACATATTCGTCGATGCGGTGCTGTACTAGGACAGAAATGTTCCAGATGGAGACGCGGGCGCCTTGAATTATGATCCGCCGAGTACACCAAGGCCGCTTCGCTGAAGCTTCGCGGGCAGGAGGATACCCCTTATGAAGGTCTACGATGCCGCCGCCATCCGGAACGTCGCCGTGGTCGGACATGGCGGATGCGGCAAGACGCAGCTGGTGTCCGCGATGCTGTTCGTCGCGGGCGCGGTCAACCGCCTCGGCAAGGTCGACGACGGGACGACCGTCACCGACTTCGACGAAGAAGAGATCGCCCGCAAGCACACGCTCTCCTCCAGCCTCGCCTGCCTCGAGTGGCAGAAGACCAAGATCAACATCATCGATACGCCAGGCTTCGCGAATTTCCTGACCGATGCCAAGTCCGCGCTGCGGGTCGCCGAAGGCGCGCTCGTCTGCGTCGACGCGGTCGCCGGCGTCGAAGTCCAGACCGAGAAGCTCTGGGCCGAGGCCGCCGCGCTGAACCTGCCGCGCATCGTCGCGGTCAACCGGCTGGAACGCGAGCGCGCCAGCCTCGAGCGCACCCTCGAGTCGCTGCGTCGCGACTGCGCGCGCGAGATTGTGCCCATCCAGTTGCCGCTCGGCGAAG
Source organism: Acidobacteriota bacterium (assembly GCA_023265015.1). Classification (GTDB taxonomy): domain Bacteria; phylum Acidobacteriota; class Vicinamibacteria; order Vicinamibacterales; family UBA2999; genus Gp6-AA40. The sequence goes on from JAHFUO010000011.1 coordinate 39,638, forward strand.
AGCGCGCATTCACGGGCGTCGTCGACCTGGTGCGGATGAAGGCGCTGACCTTTGCCGCCGACAGCAGCGGCAGGATGACCGAGGGCGAGGTCCCCGCCGCGATGGCGGATGCGGCATCACAGGCGCGCGAGCAGCTGATCGAGATGGTCGCGGAAGCCGACGAGCAGCTGATGGAGCTGTTTTTCGCCGAGGGCACGCTGACCCAGGAGCAGCTCGTGCAGGGCCTCCGCACGGCAACGATGGCGGGGAAGATCTTCCCGCTCGTCTGCACGTCCGGACTGCATGTGATCAGCATTCAGCCGGTGCTCGATGCCATCGTCAATTACGTGCCGTCGCCGGCCGATCGCGATTTCCCGGCGCTGACGGCAAGCGGCGAGGACACCGTCATCAAGGCGTCCGACACGGCGCCCTACGCGGCATTCGTGTGGAAGACGATCGCCGACCCGTTCGCGGGGCGCATCACGATGCTTCGTGTGGTCGCAGGCCGCCTCAAGCCGGATACGAACGTCCACAACCAGACGCGTGACGTTCCGGAGCGCTTCGGCCACCTGCTGGTGCTGCAGGGCAAGACGCAGACGCAGATCCCGGAGCTCAAGTCCGGCGACCTCGGCGCCGTGGCCAAGCTGAAGGACACGCGGACCAACGACGTGCTCGCGGAAAAGAGCACGAAGGTGAAGCTCGCGGAGATCAAGTTCCCCGAAGCGGTGCTCTCGTACGCGATCGAGCCGAAGAGCCGCGGCGACGAAGACAAGATCAGCGGGTCGATGCAGCGGCTGAAGGAAGAGGATCCGTCGATCAGCTACACGCGCGATCCCCAGACCCACGAGCTGCTGCTCGCCGGGCAGGGGCAGCTCCACATCGAGGTGACCGTCGCGAAGCTGAAGCGGCGCTTCGGCGTCGAGGTCTTGCTGAGGCCGCCGCGCATCCCGTACCGGGAGACGATTACCGCGGCCACCGAGGCGCACGGCCGCCACAAGAAGCAGACTGGCGGGCACGGGCAATTCGGCGACTGCAAGATCAGGGTCGAGCCGCTCCCGCGCGGCAGCGACTTCGAGTTCGTCGACGATATCTTTGGCGGCTCCATACCCCGCCAGTACGTCCCCGCCGTGGAAAAAGGGATCCAGGACTCGCGCATGCGAGGTTTCCTGGCCGGGTATCCGATGGTGGATTTCAGGGCGACAGTGTTCGACGGATCGTTCCACCAGGTCGATTCAAACGAGCTGTCGTTCAAGATGGCGGGCTCACTCGCGTTCAAGGACGCGATGACGCGGGCGCGCCCGACGATCCTCGAGCCGGTGATGAACGTCGAGGTCTACGCGCCGAGCGATTTCGCGGGAGACTTGATGGGCGATCTGAACGGGCGGCGCGGCCGGATCGCCGGCATGGATACGCGCGGCACCATGACCGTCATCCGCGCGCAGGTGCCGATGGCCGAGATGCTGACCTACGAGCAGCACCTCACGTCAGCCACCGGCGGGCGCGGCACGTACCACATGGCGTACTCGCACTACGAAGAGGTGCCGCACCAGTTCCAGGGAAAGATCATCGCCGCGGCCAAGGCTGAAAAAGGACAGGAGGCCGTGGAGGAAGTGTGAAGTTCGAAGTTTGAAGTTCGAAGTAAGTTCGAGGTGGTTACGTCGAACTTCGCCCTTCGAACTTCGAACTTTATGAGCCGCCCGCTTTCCGCGGAGTCGTGGACTTGCGGGCTGCCCCCTTGGTCTGACCGCCGGCCTGGCCCTTCGAGCCTCCCTGGTCGCCCTTGTTCCCGCGCAGCCCGCGCGCGGCGGCCTTGAGCCGATCGCCGACGCTCTTCGTCTTCGGCTTGGCGGCCTCCTTCTCCGCCGCCTTCTCGTCGGCGGCGCGCGGGTTGTACTCGCTCCCGATGAGCTCGATCTGCGCCACTTCAGCGGAGTCGCCGCGGCGGAAACCGACGCGGAGAATGCGGATGTAGCCGCCGGGCCGCTCCGCGAACCGGGGCGCGATCGTCTCGAACAGCTTGCCGACGATGTCCTTGTCGACGAGCTCCGCGAGGACCATGCGGCGCGCGTGCAGCGCCTTCCCGTTCGCCTCGCCCGAGGCGACGCCGCGCTTGGCGATCGTGATCAGCCGCTCGACGAACGGCCGCAGCTCCTTCGCCTTCGGCACGGTGGTCTCGATGCGCTCGTGCCGGATGAGCGCGATCGCCTGATTCCGCAGCAGCGCGAGGCGATGCTCGGTGACGCGGCCCAGTTTCCGATGTGCGACGTTGTGTCTCATATATGCAACCCTTGAAGCAGGCAGCAGGCAGCTGGCAGCTGGTAGTAAGAACCTGCCTTTGCTGCCGGCTGCCTGCCGCCGGCTGCCGGCTGTCTGCTAGTCCTGATGAGCAGGCTGATCGACCCGCATGCCGAGGCTCAGGCCCATGGTGTGGAGGATCTCCTTGATCTCGTTGAGCGACTTGCGGCCGAAGTTCTTCGTCTTCAGCATCTCGGCCTCGGTCTTCTGCACGAGCTCGCGGATCGTCCGGATGTTCGCGTTTTTCAGGCAGTTGTACGAGCGCACCGACAACTCCAGCTCCTCGACGCTCTTATCGAGGTTCTCGTTGAGCGCGCCGGCGCGCGGCTGGTCGGCTTGCGCCTCCGCCGGCTGATCGGCGACATCCTCGAGGTTGATGAAAATGTTCAAGTGGTCCCGAATCAGCTTCGCCGCGAGCGACACCGCGTCCTGCGCCGTCACCGATCCGTTCGTCCAGACATCGATCGTCAGCTTGTCGTAGTCGGTGGTCTGGCCGAGGCGCGCGGCTTCAACGAGGTAGTTCACCTTCTTGACCGGCGAGTGGACGGAATCGACCGGGATCCAGCCGATGCCCAGGTCCTCGTCGAAGTTCTTGTCCGCCGACACGTAACCGCGGCCGCGCTTCATGCGCAGCTCCATGTTCAGCTTGCCGCCGTCCGAGATGGTGGCGATGTGGGCTTCCGGCTCGAGGATCTCAACGTCGGCGTCGGCTTCGATGTCCTTGGCGCGCACGATGCCCGGCTTGCTCACGCGGAGGTACAGCGTCTTCGTGTGGTCGACGTGCAGCTTCAGCGGGATCTGCTTCAGGTTGAGGATGATGTCGGTCGCGTCCTCGACCACGCCGGGGATCGGCGAGAACTCGTGGAGGACGCCGTCGATCTTCACCGCGGTGATCGCGGCGCCCTCGATCGACGACAGCAGCACGCGGCGCAGCGCGTTGCCAATCGTGGTGCCGAAGCCGCGCTCGAACGGCTGCGCGTAGAACCGGCCGAACCGATCGGTGAGCGTCTCACGCTCGAAGTCGAGCCGCTTGGGGCGTTGAAAACCTTTCCAGAGCATTGATGTGTCCTTTCGCCAACGGGCCGGCAGCTCCGGCCTCCAGACCTGCATGTTGATCCGCCGGCCTCCCGCCGCAGGTCTGTAGGGCTGCGGGCCGGCGGGTGCGAGAGTAGGGCGGGTTCCGCGGAGCGGACCCGCCGGATCCGCGGCGCGGAATCCGGCCTACTTCGAGTAGAGCTCGACGATGAGCTGCTCCTGCACCGGCAGGTTGATCTGCGCGCGCGTCGGCACCGAGCTGATCCGCCCCGACAGTCCTTCCGCGTCGTACAGGAGCCACTCCGGCACGCCGCGTCCCTTCACTTCCTCGAGCGCGTGCGCGATCGACGCGTTCTTGCGGCTGCTCTGCCGCACGGCCACGACGTCGCCCGGCTTGACCGAGAACGACGGAATGTCCACCTTGCGCCCGTTGACCGTGAAATGGCCGTGCCGAACGAGCTGGCGCGCCTGCGGGCGCGACGTGGCAAACCCGAGGCGGTAGGTCACGTTGTCCAGCCGCCGCTCGAGGAGCTGCAGCAGCGTCTCGCCGGTGATCCCGCGCGTCCGCTCCGCCTGCTCGAAGTAGCGGCGGAACTGATCCTCCAGCACGCCGTACATGCGCTTGACCTTCTGCTTCTCGCGCAGCTGTACGCCGTAGCCGGCGAGCTTCTGCTTCCGCGTCTTCCCGTGCTGCCCCGGGGCGAAGTTCCGCTTCTCGATCGCGCACTTCTCCGTGTAGCAACGCTCGCCCTTGAGGAAGAGCTTCATCCCCTCGCGGCGGCACAGGCGGCAGACAGGTCCGATGTATCGAGCCATTAATACGTTTCCTCGAAGTGATTTGGCGATTTGAAATCCGTCAACTCGTAAATTCGTAAATCCGACAATTACACGCGTCTCCGTTTCGTCGGGCGGCAGCCGTTGTGCGGAATCGGCGTGACGTCGCGGATCGACTTTACCTCGATGCCGACGGTCTGCAGAGCGCGGATCGCCGACTCGCGCCCCGAGCCCGGCCCCTTCACCTTGACCTCCACCGAGCGCAGCCCGTACGTCTTCGCGGTGTTGCCCGCGTTGATCGCGGCCTGCGTCGCGGCGAACGGGGTGCCCTTGCGCGAGCCCTTGAACCCGATGCCGCCCGCGCTCGACCAGGCAATCACGTTCCCCTCGGTGTCGGTGATCGTGATGTGCGTGTTGTTGAACGAGGCGTGGATGTGCACGTATCCGTGGTGCACGACGCGCTTTTCGCCGCGCTTCTTGAACGTCTTGCGTGCCGGCTTCTTTCCGCCTTCCGCTTTCCCCTTCTCGGGTGCGGGTGCTGCTGCGTCTTGAGTCTTTGCCATTCGTTGCTCCGGCGGGTCCGCTGCGCGGAACCCGCCCTACGCTACACCGTCTTCTTCTTGGCAATCGCGCCCTTGCGCGGGCCCTTGCGCGTGCGCGCGTTGGTGCGCGTCCGCTGGCCGTGGACCGGCAGGTTGCGGCGGTGCCGCAGTCCGCGGTAGCAGCCGATTTCCATCAGCCGCTTGATGTTCATGGAAATCACCTTCCGGAGATCGCCTTCCACGCCGCCCACGTCCTCGAGCACGCGGCTGATCTTGCGGACGTCGTCTTCGGAGAGATCCTTGACGCGGATGTCCGGGCTGACGCCCGCCGTGCCGAGGATGTCGTTCGATCGCTTCCGTCCAATGCCGTAGATGTAGGTAAGGCCGATCTCGATCCGCTTGGTCCGCGGCAGATCAACGCCTGCGATACGTGCCATTCTGTTTCTCCGTAGCCGGCGGCTGGCGGCTGGCAGCTGGCAGGACCAATTCCATCCCCGCTGCCGGCTGCCCGCTGCGGGCTGCCTGCTATCCCTGTCGCTGTTTATGCTTCGCGTTCGTGCAGATCACGCGCACCACGCCGCGGCGGCGCACGATCTTGCACTTGTCGCAAATCTTCTTGACCGACGCTCTGACTTTCATCGCCACCAATCCTGGCTTCAGGCTCAGGGCTCACGACTCAAGGAACTTACCCGCCTTAAGCCGTGAGCCATGAGCCCTACGCCTTCTTTATGATCCGCCCGCGGCTGAGATCCCGCGGCGTCAGCTCCACAACGACCCGATCCCCGACAAGCACCCGGACGAAATTCCGGTCCCGCCCGCCGCCGATGTGCGCCGTGATCCGGTGGCGCCCGTCGACGTCCACTTCGTATAACCCGCTCGGCAGCTGCGCTTTGACGACGCCTTCCACCGTGCGGTTTTCCTGGTCCATGCGGGGCGCATTTCCAGTCAGGTCCGCGACGGCGAGCCCAACAAGGACCGCCCCACCAGCTCGCGCACTCGCGCCGCATCGCTCTCGAGCAGCGTGAGAATTTCGCACCCCTCGCCCGTGACGACCACCGTGTGCTCGAAGTGCGCCGACAGGCTCGCGTCCCGCGTGACCGCCGTCCAGCCGTCCGGCAGCACCTTCACCGCCGGCTTGCCCGCGTTCACCATCGGCTCGATCGCCAGCACCATCCCCTCGGCCAGCCGCGGCCCGCGGCCGCCCGGTCCGTAATTCGCGATCTGCGGCTCCTCGTGGAGCAAGGTCCCGATCCCGTGGCCAACGAACTCGCGCACCACCGAAAACCCGTGCGCCTCCACGTGCTGCTGCACCGCCGCGCCGATATCCGATACCCGCGCGCCCGGCTTCACCGCCTCGATGCCGTGGAAGAGCGCCTCTTCCGTGACCCGCAGCAGCTCGGCGGCTTCCGCCGACACGCGACCGACGGGCACGGTCACCGCGCAATCCCCGAAGTAGCCGTCGAGCTTCGCGCCCATGTCGATCGAGAGGATGTCTCGTTCGACGAGCGGCCGCTTCGACGGGATCCCGTGGACCACCTGCTCGTTGGCCGACACGCACACGGTCGCGGGATACCCGTGGTACCCCTTGAACGCCGGCTCGGCGCCCGCAGCCCGCACACGCTCCTCCGCCACGCGATCGATCTCTTCGGTCGTCACGCCGGGCACGGCCATCTGCCGCAGCGCCGCGAGCACCTCCGCGACCAGGAGATTCACCCGGCGCAGCTTCTCGATCTCCGACGACGACCGGCAGACAATCATGTGCGCGCGGCTTTCTCCGTCGCGGCAGCCCTCGCCGCCCCCGGCTTCTCGGCGCGCGCGCCCGCCAGCGCCGCGTCGTCGATCACCGTGTCGAGCTCGTGCGCGACGCGGTCCGGCCGCTGCGCGCCGTTCACGATCCGGAACGTCGGCCGCTCGCGGTAGAACTCGACCAGCGGCTTCGTGGCCCCGTGATAGATCTTCAAGCGCTCGCGCACAACATCCACGTTGTCGTCGGTGCGCTGCACGAGCTCGTCGCCGCACGTGCACACGGTCGGCGCCGGCGATCCATCCTTCGGAAGCTCGGCGTTCGCGCCGCACGTCGCGCAAATCAGGCGGCCAGCGAGGCGACGCACCAGCTCGGGCTCGGGCACCACCACGTCCACGACGACGAGCGGGCCGTTGTTCCACTCGGCCATGAACCGGTCGAGCGCCTCGGCCTGCGCGACGGTTCGCGGGAACCCGTCGAGCACGAATCCGCCCTGCGCATCCGGCCGCATCAGCCGCTCGAGCACGATGACGATCATCGTGTCGTCATCCACGAGCTCGCCGCGATCCATCCGCTCCTTCGCGCGCAGCGCCACGGGCAGCTGCGCCTTGATGCCGTCGCGGAGAATGTCGCCCGTCGAAACGTTCAGCAGCCCCCGCTCACGTGCGAACCGCCCCGCCTGCGTGCCCTTGCCGGCGCCAGGCGGTCCCATCATGATCACGTTCAGCGCCACTCAGTCTCCCCCGGCGCCGCGCGAGCGCGGCGCTGTCTCCCCCGGCGCCGCGCGAGCGCGGCGCTGTCTCCCCGGCGGCGCGCCCGCCGGCGCGGGTGTTATCCTCGCCGACCCCTGATTCGCGTTTTCTTCATGAAGCCATCGTAGTGGCGCATGATGAGCTGCGATTCCACCTGCTGCACCGTGTCCATCGCCACGCCGACGACGATCAGCAGGGTCGTGCCGCCGAAATAAAACGTCACGCCGAGACCCTGGGTAAACCACTGGGGCAACGCCGCGTCGAGCTGATCACCGATGAACGGAATCGGCGCCACTTTGAAGCCGGTGATCAGGAATTCCGGGAGAATCGCCACGGCCGCGAGATACAGCGCGCCCACGAGCGTGATGCGCGCGAGGATCGTGTCGATGTACTCCGCCGTCCGCTTGCCGGGCCGGATGCCGGGAATGAACCCGCCGTACTTGCGCATGTTCTCCGCGACGTCATCGGGATTGAAGATGATCGCCGTGTAGAAGTAGCAGAAGAAGATGATCCCGACGATGTACAGCAGGTTGTAGAGCGGCATCCCGTACGCGAGCTGATCGACCACCGCGCGTCCCCACCCACCCGCCTGGAACATCGTCGCGAGCGTCGCCGGGAACGCGAGGATGGACGAGGCGAAGATCACCGGGATGACGCCGCCGGTGTTCACTTTCAGCGGAATGTGCGTGCTCGACCCGCCGTACTGCCGCCGCCCGACCACGCGCTTCGCGTACTGGACGACAATCCGCCGGTGGCCGCGCTCCACGAAGATGATCGCGGCGATCACCAGCACCATCATCACCATCAGGAAGAGGATGCGGAGCAGGCCGATCGTGCCGGTCTGCATCTGGTCGAACGTCTCCAGGATGCCGCGCGGGAAGCCGACGATGATGCCGGCGAAAATCAGCAGCGACATGCCGTTGCCGATGCCGCGCTCGGTGATCTGCTCACCCAGCCACATGATGAAAATCGTCCCGGTCGTGAGCGTGAGCACGCAGAGCAGCCGGAAGCCCCAGCCCGGGCTGTAGACCAGCGGAAGTCCGCCGGCGATCTGCGTCTGCCGCTCGAGGAAAATCGCGATGCTCATCGCCTGGATGATCGCCAGTACGCCCGTGAGGTACCGCGTGTACTGCGTGATCTTCCGGCGGCCCAGCTCGCCCTCGCGCGAGAGGCGCTCCAGGTACGGCCAGACGACCGTGAGGAGCTGCAGGATGATCGACGAGCTGATGTAGGGCATGATGCCCAGCGCGAAGATCGTCACCTTCGACAGGTTTCCACCGGAAAACATGTCGTACAGCCCGAACATCGTGTTCTTCTGCGAGTCGGCGAGCACCGCCAGCGCCGCCTGGTTCACGCCCGGCGTCGGAATGTGATTACCGATGCGGTAGACGCCCAGCATCGCGAGCGTGAAGAGCACACGGTTGCGCAGGTCGGTGACCTGCCACAGATTCTTGAGTGGGTTGTTATCCATCGTCTTTCACCGGCGGCCCGTCAAGGGCCGCCCTACGACCACCCGACACGTCAAGGGCCGCCCTACGACCACCCGTCGGGCGCGGCTTTACGCCGCGCCAATCGTCTCCGCGGCGCCGCCCGCTGCCGCGATCTTCTCCGCCGCCTTGCCGCTGAACTTGTGCGCGCGCACCGTCAGCTTCTTCCCGATATCGCCGCGCGCGAGCACCTTGATCGGACGGCCGGCGCCGTGGATCAGCCCGCGCTCGCGCAGCAGCTCGGGCGTGACGACCGTGCCCGCATCGAAGCGCTCGGCGAGCGTGTCGAGATTCACCACCGCGTACTCGATGCGGAAATGGTTGTGGAACCCGCGCTTCGGCACGCGCCGGTGCAGCGGCATCTGGCCGCCTTCGAACCCGCGCTTGAACTTGTAGCCCGAACGCGACTGCGCGCCCTTGTGGCCGCGCCCCGCCTGCGTGCCCTGGCCGCTGCCCTGCCCGCGGCCGACGCGCTTCTTCGAGTGCTTCGAGCCCGCGGCCGGTTTGAGATTGCTCAGATCCATCGTCTTCTCCGGCGGGTCCGCCTTCGGCGGCACCCGCCCCACGTACGCTTTACTCCGTCACCTCTACAAGGTGGCGCACCTTCAAGATCATCCCACGCGTGGCCGGCGTGTCCGGCAGCTCTACCGTGTGGCGGATGCGGCGCAGCCCCATCCCTTCCACGGTCTTGCCCTGCGTCCTGTTGAACCCGATCGGGCTGCGGACGAGCGTGATCTTCAGCGTCTTTGCCGCGGCCGTGGTTGCAGTCTTCTTGGCCATCGTCATGCCCCGATCAGCTCGGCTAATTCCTTGCCGCGGTACCGCGCGACCAGCGCGGGATCCTTCAGGTCCATCAACCCCTGGAATGTCGCGCGCACGACGTTGTGCGGATTCGCGGATCCGAGCGACTTCGTGAGCACGTTCTGGATGCCGCACGATTCGACGACCGCGCGTACCGCACCGCCCGCGATGAGCCCCGTCCCTTCGGGCGCCGGCTTCAACAGCACGCTGCCCGATCCGAACTTCCCCACCACCTGGTGCGGGATCGTCGTCCCCTTGAGCGGCACGCGGATCAGGTTCTTCTTCGCCGCCTCGATCCCCTTCTTGATGGCCGACGGCACTTCCTTCGCCTTGCCCACGCCGAAGCCCACCACGCCGTGGCCGTCGCCGACGACGACCAGCGCGCTGAAGCTCAGGTTCTTGCCGCCCTTGACCACCTTCGTCACGCGGTTGATCGAGACGACGGTGTCCTTGATCTCCAGCTGCGAGGCGTCGACCTTCTGGCGCAAGCGGTTCATCATTGCCATCTACTGGTCCATCCCTTCGAACACTTCTGCGGGCCGCGTCAAAACTCCAGACCTGCTTCGCGCGCCGCGTCGGCCACAGCCTTCACGCGCCCGTGATAGAGAAACCCGTTGCGATCGAACACCACGCGCTTGACGCCCTTCTCGATCAGCCGCTCTGCGATCGTCTTGCCGATGGTCTTGGCGCCGGCGACGTTGCCGCCGCGCTCGGCCTTCGCCATCGAGCCCTTGACCTTGGGCTCCAGGGTCGAGGCCGACGCGATCGTCCGGCCCGTCATGTCGTCGACCACCTGCACGTACATGTGGGCGACGCTGCGGAACACGGTGAGGCGCGGCCGCGCCTCGGTCCCCTGCACGCGTTTGCGGATCCGGTGCTTGATCCGCTCCCGGCGATCGTCCTTCGTCTTGATCTTCATCGTCTGTCCTCAGCCGGCAGTCGGCAGCTGGCTGCTGGCAGCAACAGCACAATCTTTTCTGCCCGCTGCCCGCTGCCCGCTCCTCGCTTACTTAGCTCCCGTCTTGCCGACCTTCTTCTTCAGCTGTTCACCCATGTAGCGCACGCCCTTCTGCTTGTACGGATCCGGCTTGCGCATCCGGCGGATGTTTGCCGCCACCTGGCCGACCAGCTGCCGATCGACGCCCGTCACGGTGATGTGCGTCTGCTTGTCGACCGTGATCTCGATCCCAGCGGGGATGTCGAACACGATCGGATGCGAGTAGCCCAGCGCGAACGTGACCTGCCGGCCCTTCAGCTCCGCGCGGTAGCCGATGCCGACGATGTCGAGCTCCTTCTTGAAGCCGTCGATCACGCCGGCCACCGCGTTGGCCGCCAGGCTCCGCGCGAGGCCGTGGAACTTCCCGAGCTCCGCGTCGGCGCGCTCGAGCGTGGCGACGAGCACGCCCTCCTGCTGCGCAAAGACGATGCCGGGCGGAATGTACTGGCGCATCTTGCCCTTCGGGCCCTGCACCTCGATCGCGCCCGGCGCGATCGTCACGTTGACGCCCTTCGGGATCTGGATCGGTTTTTTTCCAATACGTGACATGACTCATACCCAGCCCGCGGCTGGCAGCGGGCAGTGACTTTCCTGCCGGCTGCCGGCTGCATGCAACCGCCTACCATACGTTACAGAGAACTTCGCCGCCCACGCCGGCCTTGCGTGCGGCGCGGCCGGTCATCACGCCCCGCGAGGTCGTGAGGATGCTCGTGCCGAGCCCGCCCAGCACCGGCGCCACATCGTCGACGCCGAGATAGACGCGGCGCCCGGGGCGGCTGATGCGCTCGAGGCCGGTAAGCACTTTTTCGCCGTGCGGCCCGTACTTCAGGAACATCCGGATGAGCTGACGGCCCTGGCGCCCGGTCTGGTCGGCCGCCTCGTCAACGATGCGGTATCCCTGGATGTAGCCTTCGTCCTGGAGGATCCGCGCAATCTCCGCCTTCAGCTTGCTGGCGGGCAAGTCGACGCGGGTCTGCTTGGCGGACACCGCGTTGCGGATGCGCGTGATCATGTCGGAAATTGGATCGGTCATATCTCTGTTCTCTTCGAGTTGGCAGCCAGCAGCAGGCAGCCGGCAGTTTCATCTGCCAGCGCTTGCTTTGCTGCTGCCGGTCATTCTTTGCTGCCAGCCGCCAGCTGCCCGCTGCCGGCTACCATGAGCTCTTGGTCACTCCCGTAACATCGCCCTCCAACGCCAGCTTGCGGAAGCAGAGGCGGCACATCGCGAACTTCCGCATGTAGGCGCGGGGTCGTCCGCACAGCCGGCAGCGATTCCGGAGGCGGATCTTGTACTTGGGCGTCTTGGCTTCCTTAGCGACTTTTGCGGTCGTTGCCATCTCAACCTCGTAGCGGGCAGCCTGCAGCGGGCAGCTGGCAGTGTTGAACTGCCTGCCACCGGCTGCCGGCTGCCGGCTGTTAGTTCGTCCTGAACGGCAGGCCCAGGAGCTGCAGCAGCTTCCGCGCCTCTTCGTCGGTCCTGGCCGTCGTCACCATCGACACGTTCATGCCGCGCGCCTTGTCGACCTTCATGTAGTCGATCTCGAGGAACAGCAACTGGTCGCGCAGGCCGAGCGTGTAGTTGCCGCGGCCGTCGAATCCCTTCGCCGAGACGCCGCGGAAGTCGCGCACGCGCGGCAACGCGATCGAGATCAGGCGATCGAGGAACTCGTACATCCGCTCGCCGCGCAGCGTGACCATCGCGCCCACCGGCATGCCCTGCCGCAGCTTGAACTGGGCGATCGACTTGGTCGCGCGGCGGATGACCGCCTTCTGGCCCGTGATGCGCCCGAGCTCGTCGGCGCCGACGTCGGCGATCTTCGCGTTCGACGTCGCTTCGCCGAGCCCCATGTTGATGACGATCTTCTCGACCTTCGGGATCGCCATCACGTTCTTGTAGCCGAACTCCTTCGTGAGGGCCGGCATGACTTCCTTCTGATACCGGGTCTTCAAGCGGTTCATTTGTCCACCACTCCCTCGCACTTGCGGCAGATGCGGACCTTGCGGCCGTCCGCGAGGACGCGGCGGCCGATGCGCGTCACCTTCCCGCACTCGGGGCACACGAGCTGGACGTTGCTGGCATGCAGCGCCGCCTCGCGCTCGACGATCCCGCCCTTGATGCTGCGCTGCGGGTTCGGCCTGGTGTGCCGCTTGATCAGGTTCACGCCCTCGACGATGAGGCGATTCTTCGCGGGGAGCACCTTCAGCACGCGCCCGCGCTTGCCGCTGTCCTTGCCGGTGTTCACCGACACGGTGTCGTTGCGGCGAATTGGTGTTTGTACTCTCGACATCGTTTTATTCCCGGCGGCCCGTAAAGGGCCGCCCTACAACCGTAGGGCGGGGCTTTACGCCCCGCCTATAAGACCTCCGGCGCCAGCGAAATAATTTTCATGAAGCGGCGCTCGCGCAGCTCGCGCGCCACGGGGCCAAACACGCGCGTCCCGATCGGCTCGCGCTGATCGTTGATGAGGACGGCGGCGTTCCGGTCGAAGCGGATGTAGCTGCCGTCGCGGCGGCGCTGCTCCTTGACCGTGCGCACGATGACCGCCTTCACGACCTGCCCCTTCTTGACGGTGCCGTCCGGCGTCGCTTCCTTCACCGACGCCGTGACGATGTCGCCGAGCCGCGCGTAGCGCCCGGTCGATCCGCCAATCGGGTTGATGATCGAAATCTTCCGCGCGCCCGAGTTGTCGGCCACGTCGAGAATCGATCGCATCTGAATCATGCCTGTACCCTGTCTCTCGATCGATGATCGCTAAATCTGCTGCGCCTTCGCCACCACGCGCGTGACGATCCACCGCTTCCGGCGCGACAAGGGGCGCGACTCGGCGATGGCGACCGTGTCGCCGACCTTCGCCTCGTTCCCCTCGTTGTGCGCGACGAACTTCGACGTCTTGCGCTGGCTCTTGCCGTACACGGCGTGGCGCACCTGGCGCTCGACGGCGACGACAACCGTCTTCTCCATCTTGTCGCTGACGACGGTGCCGGTCAGCTGTGACTTGACGCTCATATCTCGTATCCCATCGCCGGGTCCGCTTCGCGGCACCCGGCCTACGTGGGGCGGGTTCCGCGTAGCGGACCCGCCAGAATCTGCCTACTGCGCGCTGCCGGCTGCCTGCTTCTCCCGGAGAATCGTCTTGACCCGCGCGAGATCGCGGCGCAGCTCGCGCACCTTGGCGGGCGCCTCGAGCTGTCCCATCGACTTCTGGATCCGCAGCCGGAACACCTGGTCGTCCAGCTCCTTCTCGCGGTCGCGGAGCACGTCGATCGAGAGCTCGCGGATTTCGGCTACCTTCATGACGCCTTCTCCTGCGCGAAGCGGATCGCGAACTTCGTCTTGATCGGCAGCTTCGCAGCGGCGAGCTGCATGGCGCGGCGCGCCTCGACCTCGGTCACGCCCTCCATCTCGAACATGATCCGGCCGGGACGGACGACGCACACCCACTGCTCGGGCGCGCCCTTGCCCTTGCCCATGCGCGTTTCCAGCGGCTTCTTCGTGATCGGCTTGTCCGGGAACACGCGCACCCAGATCTTGCCGCCGCGCTTGATGAACCGCGTCATCGCGACGCGCGCCGCCTCGATCTGCCGGTCGGTGATCCACGCCGGCTCCATCGCCTTCAGCCCGTA
>JAHFUO010000011.1:53767-57798 GCA_023265015.1 Acidobacteriota bacterium
TGTCCGGGAACACGCGCACCCAGATCTTGCCGCCGCGCTTGATGAACCGCGTCATCGCGACGCGCGCCGCCTCGATCTGCCGGTCGGTGATCCACGCCGGCTCCATCGCCTTCAGCCCGTAATCGCCGAACGAGACGTCGGCCCCGCGTGTCGCCTTGCCCCTCATACGCCCGCGCTGCTGCTTGCGGTACTTGACTTTCTTGGGCATCAACATCTTCGCTACCCTCGCCGGGTCCGCTCCGCGGCACCCGGCCTACTCATCCCTTCGCCGGGTCCGCTCCGCGGCACCCGGCCTACTCATCCCTTGTCCTCTTACGCCCGCGCCGGCCGTCTCGGGGCGCGGTCTCTATATTCCTCATCCCGGCCCACTCGTGGCACGAGGCGCTCGCCCTTGTAGAGCCACACTTTCACGCCGATCTGACCGTAGGTCGTGCTTGCCTCGGCGAACCCGTAATCGATGTCCGCGCGGAGCGTCTGCAGCGGCAGCTGCCCGTGCAGGTACCACTCGGAGCGCGCGATCTCGGCGCCGTTCAACCGGCCGGAGACCCGCACCTTGATGCCGCGCGCGCCGAACCGGAGCGCCGACTCCACCGCCTTGCGCATCGCGCGGCGGAATGCCACGCGCTTCTCGAGCTGCACCGCCACCGACTCGCTAATGAGCTGCGCCTCGAGCTCCGGCTTCTGAATCTCCTGGATGTTGATGAAGACTTCGCGGTTGGTGCGCTTCTGGATTTCCTGCTTCAGTTTGTCGACCTCGGTGCCCTTGCGGCCGATGATGATGCCCGGGCGCGAGGTGTAGATGTCGATCTTCAGCTTGTTGGCCGCGCGCTCGGTCTCGATGCGCGAGACGCCCGCGTGCGAGAACCGCTTCTTGAGGTCCTGCCGCAGCGCGAGGTCCTCGTGGAGCAGCTTGGCGTAGTCGCGATCCGAGTACCAGCGCGAGCGCCAGGTCTTGTTGAAGCCGAGCCGGAAACCGTACGGGTGAACCTTTTGGCCCACGTTATCTCCTGTCCTCTCAGCTGGCAGCTGGCAGCGGGCAGCTGGCAGTAGAACGCTGAACCTACTGCCTGCTGCCGGCTGCGTGCGGCCGGCTATTCGTTACGCTTTCGTCGCAGCCTTCCGCGCGCGAGTGCTCTTCTCTGCGCGCGGCTTTGCGGCCGCATCACCTTCTGTTGCCACGCGGGCGATCTTCAGCGGCCGCTCGGCCACCTGCACCGTCAGGTGCGCCGTGCGCTTCACGACGCGGAACGCGCGCCCCATCGGCGCCGGGCGCACGCGCTTCATCGACGGCCCCTGGTTGGCGTAGCACGCCGACACATACAGCCGCTCGATGTCGCCGCTGAACCCGTCCAGCTGCTGCGCGTTGGCCACCGCCGACCGCAGGAGCTTCGCGATCTCGCGCGCGATCGTCTTCCGCGTGAACTGCAGCGTCGCGAGCGCCTGATTGACGCCCTTGCCGCGAATCAGCTCGAGGACGAGGCCCGCCTTCTGCGCGGAGGTCCGGATGCCTCGTGCCGTCGCGATTGCTTCAACCATGTGAATCGCCCCTCTTAGCTCTTGGCACCGGCACCAGCGCCTGCGCCAGCGCCTGCGCCTGCACCTGCACCTGCACCTGCGCCACCGCCGGCGCCAGCGGGCGCGCCGGCCGGCGCCGCCGCCGCCACCGCCGCGGCCTTCTCGGACTTCGTCGTGTGGCCCTTGAACGTGCGGGTCGGCGCGAACTCACCGAGCTTGTGCCCCACCATGTTCTCGGTCACGTACACGGGGATGAACTTCTTTCCATTGTGCACCGCCATCGTGTGGCCCACCATCTCGGGGATCACCGTCGAGCGGCGCGACCAGGTCTTGATGACCTTCTTCTCGTTGGCCCGGTTCATCGCCTCGAGCTTCTCGAGAAGCGGCGTGTCGACGAAGGGACCCTTCTTCAGTGATCGGCTCATAACTGAATCCTGTCAGCCTGCAGCGGGCAGCGGGCAGCGGGCAGTGTCTTCCTGCCAGCCGCCGGCTGCATGCTGCCGGCTACTTGGTCCTCCGTTGCACGATGAAGCGATCAGTGTCCTTCCGGCGGCGCGTCTTGTAGCCCTTGGTTGGCTGGCCCCACGGCGTCACCGGGTGACGGCCGCCAGACGTCTTGCCTTCACCGCCGCCGAGCGGGTGATCGACCGGGTTCATCGCGACGCCGCGCACGTGCGGGCGCTTGCCGAGCCAGCGGCTGCGGCCCGCCTTGCCGATCGACACGTTCTCGTGATCGAGGTTGCCGACCTGGCCGATCGTCGCGACGCACTCGATGTTGATCTTGCGAATCTCGCCCGACGGCATCCGGACCGATGCGTACTCGTTCTCGCGCGCCACGAGCTGCACCGACGATCCGGCGCTGCGCGCGATCTGCCCGCCCTTGCCGGGCCGCAGCTCCACGTTGTGAATCTGCGTGCCGAGCGGGATGTTCTTGAGCGGGATGCAGTTGCCCGGCAGGATGTCGACGTTGTCGCCCGCGAGGAGCGTGTCGCCGACCTTCACGCCGAGCGGCTGCAGAATGTAGCGCTTCTCGCCGTCCGCGTACGTCAGCAGCGCAATCCGCGCCGAGCGGTTCGGGTCGTACTCGATCGTCGAGACCTTGGCCGGGATGTCCTTCTTGTCGCGCTTGAAGTCGATCACGCGGTAGAGCCGCTTGTGGCCCCCGCCGCGCCACCACGACGTCAGGTGGCCCTTGTTGTCGCGGCCGCCGGAGCGGGCCAGATTCTCGGTCAACGGCCGATACGGCTCGTCGGTCGTGATCTCGTCGGACGTCAGCGAGGTCTTGCCGCGGACGCCGGGCGAGGTCGGGTTGTATTTGCGAATAGGCATGATGTCTTACGCTCCCTGCAGGAAGTCCGGAAGCTTCTCGCCGTCCCGCAGCTTTACGTACGCCTTCTTCCAGTCCGATCGCCGGCCGATGTGCTTGCCCTGGCGCTTGAACTTGCCGTGCGTGAACGACGTGCGGACGCTCTCGACCTTCGAGCCGAGGAGCTGCTCGACAGCTTTCTTGATGTCGATCTTGTTCGCGTCCACCGCCACCTGGAAGACCAGCGTGCGGCCGTCCTCGCGGAGGACCGTGGTCTTCTCGGTGATGAGCGGGCGCCTGAGGATGGTCGTCAGTTTCATGATACGCATCCGAGCCAGCCGGCAGCGGGCAGCGGGCGGCCGGCAGGAACCTTCTGCCAGCTGCCAGCTGCGGGCTGCCCGCTACCCAAGGGCCTCCTGCAGTTTTTCGATCGCCGCGCGCGTCAGCACCACGCGGCGCGTGTTCATGACGTCGCGCGCGCTCACGCGGTTGCTCGCCAGCAGCGTGATCTCCTCGAGGTTGCGCACCGACAGCGTCAGCTTGTCCTCGGGCTTGACGTCCACGAGCAGCGCCTTCCCCTCGATCCCGAGCCGGCGCAGCAGCTCGGCCGCCGCCCGCGTCTTGATCTCGCCGACGCTCAGCGCGTCGACAACGAGGACATCGCCGTCGCGCAGCTTCTGCGTCAGCGCGGCGCGCAAGGCGCCCTTCTCGACCTTCTTCGGCAGCTGGTATTGGTAGCTGCGCGGCTGCGGGCCGAACGTCGTGCCGCCCTTGCGCCACAGCGGGTTGCGGATCTCACCCACGCGCGCGCGGCCTGTGCCTTTCTGCCGCCACGGCTTCTTGCCGCTGCCGCTCACCATCGCCCGGGTCTTGGTCGCGTGCGTGCCGCGCCGCTCGGCGGCATTCGCGCGCACCACCGACTCGTGGATCAGATCCGTCTTCACGCGGCCGCCGAACACCTCGTCGCGCAGGTCGACGGAGCCGACCTTCTTGTTTTCTGCGTTGACTACATCAACAGTCATGATTCGTCTCGACGTCAGCTGGCAGCTGGCAGCGGGCAGCGGGCAGTTTCTTTCCTGCCTGCTGCCGGCTGCCGGCTGCCAGCTACTTCTTCCCTTTCTTCTTCGCCGGCTCGGCCTGCGCGACCTTCACGACCTTTGCCGCCACGGCCTTGCGGATCACCACCACGCTGTTCGGGCCGCCGGGTACC
>JAHFUO010000012.1 GCA_023265015.1 Acidobacteriota bacterium
GGTCCTTCACCTTCTCGAAGAGCGTGCGATCGCGCGCGTCGCCTCCCGGAGGAATCTGAGCCTTCTTGGTCCGCCGCATCCAGCGGATGCTGTACTCGTTGGTCCGCCGGCAGCGTGGGCACTGGAACTGCGCGGGGCGCTGTTCAGGTTTTTCCGTGAAGAACTGTCTCTCGTCCATGTGCTGATCATCATCCATCTTTGATTTGAGTATTTCAAAGCCGCCGTCTCACGATAGACTGGAACCGACACAACTGCCGCGTGCGGGCTCCGGCTCGGCGGCGCTTGGCCTCATGGCCGAACCGACACCGCCGACGTTTCCGTCCGAACTCCCCGTTCTGCCGCTCCGCCGCACCGTCGCGTTCCCGCTGACGCTGCAGCCACTCGCGGTGAATCGTCCCGTGTCCATTGAATCGGTCAACCGCGCGCTTGGCTCGGACCGGCTGGTGCTCCTCCTGCTCCAGCACGGCGAGGCGGACGACCCGACGCCGAACGACGTCCACCGCGTGGGCACCGTCGGCATCGTCCGCCAGATGGCGAAGGTCGGCGGCGGCATCAACATCATTATCGAGGGGGTGGCGCGTGTCCGCGCCGATGTGGTCACGCGCGCCGGGACGTCGATGCGCGCGCAGATCACGCCGATGCCCGAGAGCGTCGAGCGCACGCTCGAGGTCGAGGCGCACGTCCGCCGCATCCGGGAGCTGATCGACAAGGCGTTGTCGCTGGCTACCGGCCTCTCCGAGGAGCTGCGCGGCGTCGTCATGAACATCGACGACCCGTTGCGGCTGGCGTATGTCCTCGCCACCCTCATCGACATGAAGGCCGAGGACAAGCAGGCGCTCCTCGAGGAAAACAATCTCACCAGCAAGCTGCAGGCCGTGGAGACGTCGCTCACCCGCGAGATCTCTCTGCTGGAGCTGAAAGGCAAGATCGAATCCCAGGCGCAGCAGGAGATGACCGACGCGCAGCGCCAGTACTACCTGCGGCAGCAGTTGAAGGCGATCCAGCAGGAGCTCGGCGAAGGCGAAGGCAACGAGCTCGTCGAGCTGCGCAAGCGCATCGACGATGCGACGCTGCCGGAACCCGTGCACGAAGCGGCGATGTGCGAGGTGGATCGCCTGGCGCGGATGACCCCGACGTCACCCGAGTACCAGATGCTGCGGACCTACATCGACTGGCTCCTCGATGTGCCGTGGCCGGTGACGACACGCGATCGGCTCGATCTGATCGAAGCGCGCAAGGTGCTGGACGAGGATCACTACGACCTCGACAAGGTCAAGGAACGTATCGTCGAGTACCTCGCCGTCCGGAAGCTGAAAGGCGACATGAAGGGACCGATCCTCTGCTTCGTCGGCCCGCCTGGCGTGGGCAAGACGTCGCTCGGCCAGTCGATTGCGCGCGCCATGGAGCGCAAGTTCGTCCGCCTCTCGCTCGGCGGCGTGCGCGATGAAGCGGAGATACGCGGCCACCGGCGCACCTACATCGGATCGATCCCCGGGCGCATCGTGCAGGCGCTGAAGCAGGCCGGATCGATGAACCCGGTGTTCATGCTGGACGAGATCGACAAGGTGTCTTCCGGCGGCTACCAGGGCGATCCTGCGTTCGCGCTGCTCGAAGTGCTCGACCCCGCGCAGAACCACTCGTTCCGCGACCACTACCTCGAGATTCCGGTCGATCTCTCCAAGGTGCTGTTCATCGCGACGTCGAACCAGCTGGGCACGATTCACCCCGCCCTGCTCGATCGCATGGAGATCATCTCGCTCAGCGGATACACCGAGGAGGAGAAGCTCCACATCGCGCGGAGGTATCTGCTGCCCCGGCAGGAGAGCGAGCACGGCTTGCCGCCAGGCATCCTCGAAATCACGGACGCCGCGCTGCGGCTGGTCATCTCCGAGTACACGCGCGAAGCGGGCGTCCGCAACGTCGAACGACAGCTCGGGGCGCTCGCGCGGAAGGTTGCGGCGAAGATCGCGACACGGCCGGCGGATGCGGGGCCCCCGGACAAAACGGTCATTGACCGCGACGAGGTGGATGACTACCTCGGGCCGGCCCGCTTCAGGAAAGAAGTGGCGTTTCGGGTCTCCCGGCCGGGCGTCGCAACCGGAGTGGCCTGGACCGAAGTCGGGGGCGACGTGCTCTTCATCGAAGCGACCTTGCTTCCAGGCGGGAACCAGAACATTATTCTCACGGGTCAGCTCGGCAACGTGATGCAGGAGTCGGCCCGCGCGGCCCTCAGCCATATCCGGTCGCGTGCCGGGGAGCTCGGAATCTCGGGCGATTTCCTGGCGAAACACGACCTTCACATCCACGTTCCGGCCGGCGCAATCCCGAAGGACGGTCCTTCGGCGGGCGTGACGATGGCCACGGCCATCCTGTCGGCGGCGCGCGGTCAGCCGGTGCGGAAGGATGTCGCGATGACCGGCGAGATCACCTTGAGCGGCCTCGTGCTTCCGGTCGGCGGCATCCGTGAGAAGGCGCTGGCCGCGCGGCGGTTCGGGATCAAAACGTTCGTCCTGCCGGCGCTCAACGAGCCTGACCTCGTGGAGCTGCCCGAGGAGCTCCGGCGCGACATGACCTTCGTGCCGGCAGAGACTCTCGATCAGGTAATCAAGGTCGCATTCGGGGATACGGTCCAGTAAATTGCCAGCAGCCATCGTCTTCTACGTGTCCGGCCACGGCTTCGGTCACGCCGCGCGCGTCATCGAGGTCATCAACGCCATCCTGGCCAGGCGTCCCGAAGCGCGCATCGGCGTGCGGACGGCCGCCCCGCGGTGGCTCTTCGACCTGACCGTCACGGGCAAGATCATGTTCAGCACGCTCGAGTGCGACACCGGCGTCGTCCAGATCGATTCGCTGACGCTCGACGAGGCGGACTCGATCCGCCGCGCGTCGGCGTTCCACAGCGACCTCGTGACGCGCGCCGCGAGCGAGACGCGCGTGCTCCGCGAGCTTGGCGCCGGCCTCATCGTCGGCGACATCCCGCCGCTGGCCTTTGCCGTCGGCGGCGCCGCGGGCATTCCGTCGATCGGGCTCGGTAACTTCACGTGGGACTGGGTGTACGCGGACTACCCGCGCGTACGGCTCGCGCCGTCGCTGCTGCCCGCCATCCGCACCGCCTATTCCAGGGCGTCGATGGCGCTCCGGCTGCCAATGTGCGGCGGGTTCGAGAACTTCTCGAACGTCAAGGACATCCCGTTCATTGCCCGGCACGCGACCCGGACGCGCGAAGAGGTCTGCAAGCTGCTGAAGCTGCCGGCCGACAAGCCGATCGTGCTCGCGTCGTTCGGCGGCTACGGGCTGCCGGGGCTCGAGACCGATGCGCTCGCAAAGTTCAAGAAGTACACGGCGGTGACCACGGCGAATCTCCCGCTGGGACGCACGCGCAAGGAGATGCCGGCGGCGGAGCGGAAGGGTTCGTTCATCAGCCTGAACGAAGAGGCGATGTACGACTCGGGCGTCCGCTACGAGGATCTCGTCGCGGCGGCCGAAGCGGTGGTCACGAAGCCCGGCTACGGGATCATCTCCGAGAGCATCGCCAACGACACCGCGGTCCTCTACACCTCGCGCGGCCACTTCCCCGAATACGACGTGCTCGTCGAGGAGATGCCGAAGTACGTGCGCAGCGCGTTCATCGGCCACGACGATCTGTTTGCCGGGAAGTGGGAAGCGCACCTCGACAAGCTGCTGGCACAGCCGAGGCTCAAGAAGAAGCCGGAGACGAACGGGGCTGATGTGGCCGCGGAGCTGCTGCTGAAGGCGCTCGATAAACCACCCAAGAAACCGCGCGGCAGACCTCGCGCCAAGGTCTAGCCTTTAACCACGAAGGCCACGAAAGACTCGAAGAACACGAAGACCTTACAAGGATTTCGTGACCTTCGCGATTTTCGTGAGCTTCGTGGTTAGTCTTTTTTGCAGGTAACGAGACACCCGCGGGACGTCCATCTACCCCACTGTCTATGTAGTAGTATTACTTGTAAGGGTATTACCATGCGCATCACATCGAAGGGTCAAGTGACAGTCCCGGTCGAGGTTCGACGAAAACTGGGGCTGCTTCCCAATACCGAGGTCGAGTTCGAAGTACGCGGCGCCGCTGCACGGCTCGTAAAGGTGCCGGCCCGGCGGGGCCGTAGTCGGGGCGGCGATGTCGTCGAGCGCCTGCACGGCAAGGCCGATGTCCGTATGACGACGGATGAGATTCTTGCGCTGACGCGAAAACGGGGATGAAGACGATTCTGGTCGACAGCAACGTCATTCTGGATGTGGCGACCAGCGACCCTACCTGGTTTTCGTGGTCGTCGCGCGCGCTGGCGGCCGCGGCCGATGACGCGGCGCTCGCGATCAACGCGCTGATCTACGCCGAGGTCTCTGTGGCATTTCGAAGAATCGAGGATCTCGAACAGAGCGTCCCGGCCTCGTTGTTCCAGCGTGAACCGCTCCCGTTCGAGGCCGCCTTCCTGGCGGGAAAGGCATTTCTCCGGTACCGGCGACATGGCGGGACGCGGACATCGCCGCTGCCCGATTTCTACATTGGCGCGCACGCCGCGATTGTGGGGTGTCGCCTGCTGACGCGCGATCCAGTCCGCTATCGCACGTACTTCCCCACGGTAGATCTCATCGCTCCTTGACGTTCAGCACAGGGGCGGCCGCCCGGCTGCGGCAACGGCCCCCATCACCGTCGTCCTGAACTGGGACGCGGCGCTCCCGAAGTGAAAGGTTATAAGCCGGTTCTCAGGTTGCTTTGGTGCTTGGGTGCTCGGGTTCCGGTGCTCGGGTTCACGGGAACGCTCGTTCACTGGAAGGTTCTCACGTTCTGCCAGCAAGAAGTGAACCGATGAACGACCCGAGCACCTTGAACCCGAGTACCAGCGAACTGGAACCCAAGCACCCGAGCACCAGAGCAACCCTAGAACTGGCCTAGTCCTTTATACAAGTCACCAGCGACCAGAGCCTCGGGAAGTTGACCTTCTTGATCGAGATCGGCTGAAGGCCTGCCTGCGCGAGGAAGCCGGGAAGGTCGAGATCCGACTTGAAGCCGAGGTGGACGGTGAACGGCGAAATCGCGCGCTCGAAGCGCGAGAAGATCGGGCTCGCGCTGCGGAAATGATTCAGGACGATGATCTTTCCGCCGGGCCGGCAGACGCGGCGCATCTCCTTCACGACCTGCACGGGATCGGGCACCACGCTGATCAGGTACGGCGCGTAGACGATGTCGAACGAGTCGTCCGCGAACATCATGTGCGACGCATCCATCTCGAGCAGGCGGATATTGCGCAGCCCCTTCTGCTCCACGCGATCGCGGCCCTTGTCGAGCATGGAGGCCGAAAAATCGATGCCGGTGACGTGACAGTTGCGCGGGTAGAGCGCGGCGTTGATGCCGGTTCCGAAGCCGGTCTCGAGGATCCGATCCCCCGGAGCGATGCCCATGTGTTCGATGGCGACGAGCCGGCCGTGGTGCAGCGTCGGGCCGAACCACAGGTCGTACCAGCACGCCTGCTTTGCGTACACCCGCGCCATGAAATCGGTTTCGACAGCGGTCACCGACAGTGCGCGCGTCGCAGCGTCTGATCCGAAATCGTCGTCTTCGCGGTCGAACAGCATTCTGGTTGGCCTCCGGGAGGGCGGCTGTCCGAGCCTTCGTGTGAGGCGTGAAGTCCACCGACAGCGAAGCGGACCGCGCGACTATAGCGTTGTCAGGTGTGGATGGACAAGCCCCGATTTGCCTAGATCAGTTGTCAGTTGCCCGTAGTCAGCTCTCAGTCGTGTTCCGCTTGGGATCGAACTGAGAACTGGCCACTGGGAACTGAAAACTGCGTTAGCCGGGGCAAATCAGGGGCGGAGCCCGTCCAGGACCGACAGGGCCGCTTCAATTCGCCCCCCGGACGCGGCCACGTGCACACCCTGCGCCATGCCTCGGACCGCGAGCGCCGTTTCCCGTGCAATCGCGATCCCCTGCGCCGCCGCCGCGGCCCCGTCCTGCGCACCGCGCATCCGCTCGATCACCTTATCGGGCACGAGCACGTCCGGCACTTCGTTTGCCATGTACTCCGCCTCGAGCACGCTCTCGAACGGCCACAGCCCGGCGAGGATCGGGATGCGCGCTGATTCGATCCGCTTGTAGAGGCGCTCGAACGTCGAGGGATCGAAGACCGGCCGCGTGATCGCGTACTCGGCGCCCGCCTCGACCTTGTACTCGAAGCGGCGCACCTCGGCGTCGAGATCCTCGGCGCCCGGGTTCACCATCACGCCGACGTGAAACGCGGTCGGCATGCCGATCGCCTGGCCGCCGATGTCGAGACCACGATTGAGACGCGAGATGACGTTGGTGAGACCCACGGAGTCGACGTCGAAGACGACGGTGGCGTCGGGATAGTCGCCGACGGTGCGCGCGTCGCCGGTGACGATCGCGAGGTTCCGCACCCCCATCGCGTGCGCCCCCAGCAGGTCCGACTGCATGCCGAGCAGGTTGCGGTCGCGGCAGGAATACTGCAACACCGTCTCGATGCCCGCCTTCTGCTGCACGAGCACCGCGAGCGACAGCGCGCTCATGCGGGGGCCGCGCGGACCATCGGGGATGTTGACCACGTCGACGCCGCGGATCTTCAGCGTGCGCGCCTGCTCCACGATCTCGTCGCTCACATGCCCCTTGGGCGGCATAAGCTCGACGACCGTGGCGAACCGCCCTGCCGCAAGCGCCGCCGCAAACTGCGACTTCTCGGCGCGCGGCACGAGCGCTGGCGGCGGGTCCAGAAGGACCGCGCCCGGCGGGTCCGAAGGCCGGGTCCTTTCGGACCCGGCCTGCTTGATCGCCGCCTTGATCTGCCGGATGTGCTCGGGCGTCGTGCCGCAGCAACCGCCGACGAGGCGGACACCCTGCTGCACGAAGCGCCGCGCGTACGACGCCATGTATTCCGGCGACGAGAGGTAGATGTTGCGCCCCTCGATGTCGCGCGGGCGGCCGGCGTTCGGCTGCGCGGACAGACGCGCCCGCGTCACCGAGGCCATCCGCTCGACGGTCTCGAGCATGTGCGCCGGCCCGATGCTGCAGTTCACGCCGATGACGTCGGCGCCGCGCTTCTCGAGCTCCGGCGCAAACTGCTCCGGGGGGGTCCCGTCCAGGCTGTTGCCGTCGTCTTCGATGGTCATCTGCGCGACGATCGGCAGCGGGCAGAGGCTGCGAACGGCCGCGATCGCGGCGCCCACCTCGTTCAGGTCCCGGAAGGTCTCGATCACGAACAGGTCGACGCCCCCTTCGAGCAGCGCCTCCGCCTGCTCGCGGAAGTACGACTCGGCCTCGTCGGTGCCCATCTTGCCCCAGGGCTCGATGCGCACGCCGAGAGGACCGATCGCCCCGGCGACGTACGCCTGATCGCGCGCGGCCCGGCGCGCGATGCGGGCCCCCTCGACGTTGATGTCGCGCACGCGATCCCCGAGGCCAAAGGCGCGCAGCTTGACGCGGTTCGCGCCGAACGTGTTCGTCTCGAGGACGTCGGCGCCTGCCCGCACGTAATCCTGGTGGATTTCCGTGACGGTATCGGCCGACATGACGTTCAACGAGTCGAAACAGCGGTTGATGAACACGCCCTTGGCGTACAGCATCGTGCCCATGGCGCCGTCGCAGACGAGCACGCGTTGATCAAGGGCTTCCAGGAACGGTTTCATGGGGTCGGAGGCCCCATTTACTTCACGAGCAGATCGGCCTTGTCCCAGATAAAGTCGTCCTTGCTGTAGACGGCGAGCTCGTAGTCCTTGCCCATGAAGATCGCCGACACCGGGCACGCTTCCTCGCAGTAGCCGCAGAAGATGCAGCGCATCTTGTGGATCTGGTACACCGAGGCGTAGCGCGGGCCCGCCATCACCGTTCCGTCGTTCTCCGCCGCCTCGAGATAGATCGCATCCGCCGGGCACGCCACCGAGCAGAGACCACAGGCGACGCACTTCTCCAGACCGTTCTCGTCGCGCAGGAGCACCTGCTTGCCACGGTACTTCGGGAACATCGGCACCTTCTCGTACGGGTAGTTCACCGTCACCTTCGGCTTGAACATGTGGCGGAACGTCGTGACGAGCCCGGTAATCAGCGGTCGGATCATCCTTCGATGATAACTGAGCAATTCCCAATTCCCAACCCCCCAACTCCCAAGGAACCTCGCACGAGTTTGTCGGCCCGGTTAGAATGGCCGGCATAGTGCTCCAGGAAGCCAAATTTCTCTCTGCGGAGCAGTTCCTGCTCACGACGCTCATCGTCAAGCTCGCCGTCATGGCGGTGCTCGCGACGATGCTCGCGCGGTACCGGCGGTTCCGGCACATCCTGATCTTCGAGCAGCGCGGGTGGAACGATCGGCTCGTCTTCACCGCCGCGTTCGGCATCCCGCTGATGGCCGGCGTCACGGCGCGGCTCCTCCTCAACTACTACGCCGCGGATCTCTCGCTCGAGGGCGCATTCCTGGCCGGGCTGATCGCGGGCCCGTACGCCGGCGCGCTGGTCGGCGTGCTCGCCGGCACGCCCGCGCTCATCGCGGGCCAGTTCATCGCGCTGCCGTTTGCCGTCGGATGCGGCTTTGCCGGGGGCGGCCTGCGCGAGGCCTGTCCCAAGGAAACGATCTGGCAGCTCTCGCCGTTCGTCTTCATGGACCTGCACAAGCACCTGTGGTACATGATCCGGAAGGTCGGCGTGAGCTGGCAGCTGGTGCTGGTCCTCGCCGCCGTCGCGCTGGAGCTGCTGCGCGAGTCGCTCGGCGTCCGGTTCGGCACGCAGGCGATCTTCTACCTCGGGTCGCTGATCGGCAACACGAACATCCTCGTCAACTCGCCGTGGATGATGGCGCTCATCGTGCTGTCAACCGTGCTGGCGGTCGCGACGCCCATCAGGATCTGGAACACCGCGCGCATCGAGCATCGCCTGCAGGAACAGGAAAAGCTGCTGCTCGCGGCGAAGATTGAAGCGCTCAAGAGCCAGATCAACCCGCACTTCCTGTTCAACACCCTGACGTCGATCTCGTCGCTCATTCGCTCGCAGCCGGAGACGGCGCGCACGCTGATCAACAAGCTGTCCGGCCTCCTCCGCCGCCTGCTCCGCAGCCACCAGCACTTCGTCAGTCTGCGCGAGGAGCTCGAGTCGATCGACGAATACCTCGACATCGAAGTCGTGCGGTTCGGGCCAAAGCTGCGCGTCCGGAAAGAAATCAGCGCCGATACGATCGACGTCGTCGTGCCGAGCATGATCCTGCAGCCGCTGGTCGAGAACTCCATCAAGCATGGCTTCGCCCGCAAGGTCGGCGTCGGCAACATCGTCATCCGGAGCTGGCGCGAAAACGGCCGCGTGATGATCGAGGTCCAGGACGACGGGATGGGGTTCATGATGGAGCGCCTGGATCAGCCGATGGCCAGCGGCATCGGCCTGGCCAACGTCCGCGAGCGCCTGCGGGTCATCTACGGCGCGGCGTACCAGCTCACGCTCGTGAGCGAGCCGGGCAGGGGGACGAGCGCCCGCGTCGAGATTCCCGAGCTGATGGCCGCGGAACAGATCACGGCATGAGATTGACGGATTTACGAATCTACGAATTGACGAATTTGGATTCTTCGATTTCAATTCCAATTCGAATCCGTAAATTCGTAAATTCGTAAATTCGTCCATGCCAGGGTTACGCGTATTGGTCGTCGATGATGAGCAGCTCGCGCGCGAGGAGCTGTGTTATCAGCTCGAACAGCTGGGCAACGCCGAGGTCGTGGCGCAGGCCGGCAACGGGCTCGAAGCGATTGCCGCCGTCGAGCGGCACGAGCCGGACCTCGTGTTTCTCGATATCCAGATGCCGGGGCTCACGGGCTTCGAGGTGGCGCGGCGCCTCCTCGAGCGCGACGAGGAGTCGCCCGCGCTGATCTTCGTCACGGCGTTCGATCAGCACGCGATCGAAGCGTTCGAGGTGAACGCCGTCGATTACCTGCTGAAGCCGGTCGATGCGTCACGGCTCGAACAGGCGCTGCAACGGGCTCGAAAACGGCTCAGCTCGGAGCGGCCTCCCGGCAGCGCCCCGCTGAACGATCAGCTCGAGCGCATCGTCAAAATGATGGCCGGCCGGCAGGTCCGCCGCGAGCAGGTGGCGGTCAAGGTTGGCGAGCGGTTCCTGCTGGTCCAGGCCGACGACATCATCTATGCCTCGCTGGCCGACGAGTCGATTAACATAGTGACAGGCCAGGTAGCCGGAACCTCCAATCATCGGACGTTGGACGATCTGCAGGCGCGGCTCGACCCGGACGTGTTCTGGCGGGTCCACCGGTCGCACCTGGTCAACATCAACAAGATCAAGGAGATAGTCCCCTGGTTCAGCCGGAATTACATCCTGAGGATGAAAGACGCGAAGAGCACGGAGATCCCGGTCAGCCGCTCGCAGACGAAACGGCTCCGGGAGTACCTGAAGCTGTAGATCCGCCGCCGACCTCAGATGAGGCGTCCGCGTTCACGCTGAACGTGCCGATCGAAGAGGCACTCGCGTCAATGGAGACCACTGTGCCCTCGCTGGAGGCTGCCACCCCCCGCCAAGCGCCCGACCTGCGCCTCGCGCTGGACGATCGCAGCGCGGCGATGATGCAGCAGATCAGCGTCTGGCGCGACGAGCTCGTCGCGTGGTTCAAGACGCTGTTCTCGGCTGCCGTCTATGCCACGCTGATCGTGACATTTGGGTTCCAGGTCGCGCGCGTCGAAGGCCTGAGCATGGCGCCCACGCTCGAAGATCAGGACCGCCTGATCGTCAACAAGTTCGTCTACCGCGTCAGCGCTCCGCGCCGCGGCGACATCGTGATGCTCTATTACCCGCTCAACCCGGACAAATCGTTCGTGAAGCGGGTGATCGCGGAAGAAGGCGATACGGTTCGCATCGTCGATGGCCGCGTCTTCGTGAACGATGTGCCGATGCGCGACGACTTCGTGGCGCCCGAGTTCCGCAGCCACGACGATTTCGGCCCCTCCGTCGTCCCCGAAGGCTATTACTTCGTGATGGGAGATCATCGGAACAACAGCTCGGACAGCCGCCACTGGGGTTTCGTGCCGAAGAAGTACATCATCGGCAAGGTGCAGTTGCGCTGGTGGCCGATTCCGACCGCTCACGTGTTCTAACCGATCGGCATGCGTCGGTCGTCCGCGTTCTCCGCCGCGTTCTCATCCTGAACCTCGCCGTCTCGGCCGCGAAAATCGCGCTCGGCGCCTACACGGGCGCGATCTCGATCCTCTCCGACGGATTTCATTCGCTCAGCGACGCCGCCTCGAACGTCGTCGCGCTCGTCGGCGTCTCGGCCGCGCAGCGTCCGCCCGACCGGGACCATCCGTACGGCCATCGCAAGTACGAGACGATGGCGTCGCTCGCCATCCTGGTCTTCATGATCATCGTGCTGGTTCAGATCTCGGAGACCGCGGTGGAGCGGCTGCGGCACGCCAGCACGCCGACGGTGCTGCCCGCCAGCGTCCTGGTGATGCTCGCGACGCTCGCCATGAACGTACTGGTCGTGCGCTACGAGTCGAGAGAAGGCCGGCGCCTGAACAGCCAGATCCTGGGCGCCGACGCGAAGCACACCCGAAGCGACGTGTGGACGGCGAGCGCGGTGCTCGCGGCGCTCGTCGGCGCGTGGCTCGGGTACCCGCGGCTGGATCCATTCGCCGGCCTGGTGGTGGCGGGCTTCGTCGGTCACGCCTGCTGGCAGATTGCGAGGGACGCCTCAGGCGTCCTGGCCGACCACATCGTCATCGCGGAAGAAGGCATCCGATCGGTGGTGGAGCCGACGCCCGGGGTGATCGGGTGCGAGAAGATTCGCACGCGCGGGCCGGCGGACAGCGTGTTCGTCGACCTGCACCTCTGGATCGATGGGCGGACGCCGCTTGGTGAAGCGCATGCGATCTCACATGTCGTGAAGGACCGGCTGATGGCGCGGTTCCCCCAGGTGGTCGACGTGGTCATCCATATCGAGCCTCCTCACGAAAACCCCAAACCCCAATAGTTTTTAAGCCATTAGGTCATGAAAAAATGTGTCTCGGTGGCTGTCCTCGACCTCGACAACACCCTTTTCGATTGGTTCAGCATCTGGTTCGCCTCCTTTGGCGCGATGCTCGACGTTCTAGTCGACCAGAGCGGCATAGATCGCCAGCAACTGACGTCCGACTTTCACTTGGTTCACCAACACCACCAAACGTCTGAATATGCCTTCTCAATTTCAGAGCTGCCATCGCTGCGATCTAAGCATCCTGACGCGGACCCGCGGGACCTATACCAGGACGCAATCGATGCCTTCCGTGCCGCCGAGTCGGCCAATATGCGGCTAAACCCCGGCGTAGCTGAGACTCTGAGATGTTTGAAGCGGGCGGGCGTGCTGTTGGTCGCCTACACAGAATCGTTGGAGTTCTACGCGTGCTACCGCCTTATCAAGCTGGGTCTCGACGAGCAGATCGATTACTTGTATTCCCCTCCTGACCACGCGCTACCAGCCAACATGACACCGGATCAGATCCGACACTACCCTCCCTCGCACTACGTGCTGCGACACACCCAACGACGAAACACGCCGCGGGGTGAGCTAAAGCCGAACCCGCACCTTCTGAAACAGATCATCGAGGAAGTCGGGGGCACCATCGAATCAACGTTCTACGTGGGCGACAGCAAGATGAAGGACATCGCGATGGCGAACGCCGCCGGCGTGACCAGTGTTTGGGCGAAATACGGCGCATCACCGCCCACGCAGCAATACACGCTGTTGCAGCAGGTCACTCACTGGTCTCCCGAGGACGTAGCAAGGGAGGAGGCCATCAAGAACGGCACCGCAGGGAAAGACTTGATTCCGAGCGTCACCCTCAGAAATACGTTCGACGAACTCCTGGCTCACTTCGAGTTTTCGAGGCACTCCGCATGAGCGACTTTACGTTTGCGGGGCTCACGGTCGAAGAAAGTCGCCGCGGTCAGCCAAGTCCGGCCGCTGCTTCGCTCATGTGCGGTTTACAATCGAATCGGAGAAAAACAGGTGAAACACGCTGAGGACGCGCAGAACAGCCCCATCGTCTGGAAGAGCGATGATGGCAAGTCTCAGTTGCACAACGTCGACTGTCTCGAGTTCATGGAGCGCCTGCCGGCCGACAGCATCGACTGCATCTGGACGGACCCGCCGTATCTGCTTTCGAACGATGGAATCACCTGCGTGGCGGGGCGCATGGTCAAGGTCAACAAGGGTGAGTGGGACCGCAGCCGTGGCGTTGACCTGGACCATGAGTTCAACCGGACATGGCTGGCGGCCTGTCATCGCGTTCTGAAGCCCGCTGGCGCGATTTGGGTAAGTGGCACCTTACACGTCTACCTGAGCGTCGGCATGGCGATGCAGCAGCTAGGATTCCGCATTTTGAACGACATCGTTTGGGAGAAACCTGCCCCCCCTCCAAACCTCGGCTGCCGCTGCTTCACCCACTCGACCGAGATCTTGCTCTGGGCGACGAAGGCGAAGAAGGGGAGCAAGGATAGGCACACATTCAACTACGAGGCAATGAAGGAGGAGAACGCCGGCAAGCAGATGAAGAGCGTGTGGCGCTTCTCGACGCCGAGCGACGAAGAAAAGCGACTCGGGAAGCACCCAACTCAGAAACCGATTGCTCTCATTGCTCGGTGCCTTCGTGCAACGACAGATCCTGGGGACTTGGTTTTCGACCCGTTCTCAGGGTCCGGTTCGACCGGTGTGGCTGCAATGAAGTTGGGGCGTCATTTCGTGGGGTGCGAACAGGACCAGACCTGCGCGGCCCTTGCTGCCCGCCGGCTGAACGAGGCGGCCCCCGGTGAGATCGCAGATACCAACGCCACTTCGGCTTCCGGTCTGCGGGGCCGGCAGCAAGCTCTGTCGCGAAAGCCTAGGTCGCGTGGATCGCGCCGAGGCCCTCATTCGGCTCAAGACGCTCATCGGCTTTGACCTTGTTGATCTTGGCACGCGGTCGGGTGTCACAATTTGGAAGGGCGAGCGCATCAACAAGGGCTGGGCCGGCCACACAATCGAGCGGCATCTCGGCCTGCCTTTGAATTCGTCCCGGTCGCCTCACTTCGGCTCTTGGGAACTGAAGGTCGTCCCTGTTCGACGGCTCCCTGATGGCACCATCCATCACCTCAGCGGATCAATGGGTGCGCTCGTGCAACCGCGCACCAAAGGACCGGGTCACGGCAGCACATCGCGGGCGTTCTACGCGCGATCGAGAACGGTCGCGAGAATTCTCGGCGTCACGGCCTGATAGAGGCGGCGACCTCACCGCCACGCGAAAATCCCAAATCCCAAAGCCCAAATCCCAAACCTCAATAGCCGGCTTCCACATCGACGACGTTCAGCAGCGTATCGCCGCGCTCGTAGCGTCGCAGGTTTTCTGAAAAGAGATCGATGACCGCATCGAAGTGATCTGTGCGGAAGCCGGACGTGTGCGGCGTGACGATGACGTTCGGCATGGACCAGAGCGGGCTGTCGGGCGGCAGCGGCTCCGTCGTGAAGACGTCGAGCACGGCGCCTCCCAGCTTCCCGCTGGCCAACGCCTCCGCCAGCGCCGCTTCGTCGACGAGTTGACCGCGCGCGACATTGATCACCACCGCGCCAGGCTTCATCCTCGCGAGCGCCGCCGCGTCGAGAATCCGATCGGTGCCGCTCGTCCATGGCGCGGCGAGCACCAGGACGTCGGCGGCCGTGAGGATGCGATCCAGGCCCGATCGACCGACCACTTCGTCCACGCCCGCCGGGTCGTTGCGGCCGGGATTCCGCCGCATCCCGATCACGCGCATGCCGAAGGCTTTGGCGCGCGTGGCAATCGCCTGCCCGAGGGTGCCAAGGCCAATCACGCCCAGCGTCTTGCCCGCGACGAGCCACGGCGAGGCCGCGCCCGTCATCTGGTCCGGCAGCCAGACGCGCTGGTCCTGGTCGCGCAGCGCCCGCGGCAGGCGCCGCGCGAGCGCGAGCAGGCACCCCATCACGTGCTCGGCGATCGGCGTTGATTGGACGCCGCGCGAGTTGGTCACCGTGATTTCCCTTGCGGCAAGGTCACCAAGCGGAAAATGCCCAACGGCGTGCGCCGAGCCGTGCAGCCACCGGAGCCGCACGGCGCGAGCCACCGCTTCCTTGCCCATCCCCAGGGCAAAGACGATGTCGGCGTCCGGCGCCAGCGTCAGATCGGAATCGCGACTGAGGGAGTGAAGAAACGTGACGTGAGGGAACCGCGCGCGAAGCTGCTCGACGTGCGT
Source organism: Acidobacteriota bacterium (assembly GCA_023265015.1). Classification (GTDB taxonomy): domain Bacteria; phylum Acidobacteriota; class Vicinamibacteria; order Vicinamibacterales; family UBA2999; genus Gp6-AA40. Next base: position 15,228 of record JAHFUO010000012.1, read on the forward strand.
CGCGGGAATCGTCCATGCGACAACTCGATGATGGATGGCGACGAGAACGTTCATCGCCGGACGTAGTGGCCGGATCGTCCTCCGCTCTTCTCCACCAGCCTGATGTCGCCGATGACCATGCTCCTGTCGACCGCTTTCACCATGTCGTAGATCGTCAACGCGGCGACCGACACGGCCGTGAGCGCCTCCATCTCGACGCCCGTCTGGGCGCTCGTGCGGACGCGCGCTTCGATCTCGTACCCGCGTCGCGTCGGCGTGAGCTCGACGCTGACGTGGCTGAGCGGGAGCGGATGACAGAGCGGCACGAGCGTGGACGTCTGCTTGGCCGCCATGATGCCGGCCAGCCGCGCCGCCTGCAGGGGATCGCCTTTGGCCACCTCTCCGCGGCGAATCTGCCGCAGCGCCGCCTGGGTCATCGTGATCGCGCCGCGGGCAACGGCCTCGCGCGCGGTGACGGGCTTCGCGCCCACATCGACCATCTTCACGCGGCCGCGGGCATCGAGGTGCGACAGCTCTGAAGACGCCCGCGGGGCGGACCTTCCAGGTCCGCCCTTCGGCGAGCTCAGGGCGCCCCGAGGTTTTCGAGGGGCGCGGCTCTTAGCCATCAATCTCCCCCTGCGCGAGATAGAACGACAGGCTCTCGAGCGACACCGTCAGATCCACGCTCTTGAGCTTCACATCCTCAGGCACATGGAGCGCGCCTGGTGAAAAGTTGAGAATGCCCTTGATTCCGGCGGCGACGACCTGGTCGACGACCAGCTGCGCGTGCGGCGCGGGGACCGCGATCACCGAAATGTCGAGCCGTTCGCGCCGCGCGATCCGCTTCAGCTCCTTGATGTCGTGGATGGGAACGCCGCCGCGCGAGTGCTGGCCGATCTTCTCGCGGGCCGCATCGAAGAGCGCGGCAATCTCGAAGCCTTCCTGCCGGAACCCGGGATAGTCCGCCAGCGCGAGCCCGAGGTTGCCGGCACCGACGATGGCCACGCGCAGCTTTCGATCGAGCCCCAGGATCTGGCGGAGGTGGCGCCGCAGCTCCTTCACGTAGTACCCGACGCCGCGGACGCCGAACTCGCCGAAGTACGCCAGATCCTTCCGGATCTGCGCCGCGTTCAGCTGGAACTGTTCCGCGAGCGCCTGCGACGAGATCGTCTGAACGCCGTTGGCATCGAGCTCGTGCAGACACCGCAAGTAGATCGACAGGCGGTTGGTCGTGAGCTCGGAGACCTGATCGGGCGCCTGCCTGCGCTTGTTCGGCCGATTCACAAGGTTCAATGCTACCATCACGCGCCATGGCACAAGCGACCGAGCAGCGGCCTTCCGCGCCGCACACAGGCACGTTTCAGCCGTACGTTCCCGCGTCGCAGTCGCCCAAAGAGTTCACGGTACGAGCCGTGATCCTCGGCTCGCTCTTCGGACTGCTCTTCGGCGCATCGACGGTCTATCTCGGGTTGCGCGCGGGGCTCACGGTCAGCGCGTCGATCCCGATCGCGGTGCTCGCGATCTCGATGCTCAAGAAGCTCGGCGGCTCGACGATCCTCGAGAACAACATCGTCCAGACCATCGGCTCGGCCGGCGAATCGATCGCGGGCGGCGTGGTCTTCACCGTGCCGGCGCTGATCTTCCTCGTGCCGGGCGGGCCGCAGTACTTCAACTACGTTCAGATCACGATGCTCACCTTCGCGGGCGGCATTCTCGGCGTGCTCATGATGGTCCCGCTGCGACGCGCGCTCATCGTCAAGGAGCACGGCATCCTGCCCTACCCGGAAGGCACGGCCTGCGCGGAAGTGCTCGTCGCGGGTGAGCGCGGCGGCCGCCTGGCCACGCTGGTCTTCGGCGGGCTTGGCGTCGGCGCGCTCTGGAAGGCGCTCTCGTGGATTTTCAACGTCTTCCGCACCGAGATCGGTTACTCGACGCCGCGCGCGAGCCAGTTCCCGAACGCCACGCTCAATATCGATGTGTCGCCTGAATACCTGGGCGTCGGGTACGTGATCGGCCCGGCCATCGCCGGGACGATGTTCGCGGGAGGCGTGTTCTCGTGGCTGGTGCTGCTGCCGCTGTTGTCGATCCTGGGCGCGTACATCAACGTGCCGTTTCCGCCTATTCATCCCAACTACGCGAACAACCCGGCGACTGGACAGCCGTTCCTGATTTCTGAAATGGCGCCGGGGCAGTTGTGGAGCGCGTACATCCGCTACATCGGCGCAGGCGCCGTGCTCGCCTCCGGCCTGATCACGCTCGGGCGCACGATTCCGACCATCGTCTCATCCGCGCGCGAGAGCTTTCGCGACTTTTCCGCCGGCGCCGGTGGGGAAACCAGACTCCGCACCGAGCGCGACATCCCGATGACCGTCGTGGTCGGGGGCTCGCTGCTCGTGGCGGTGTTCCTGACAGTCGTGCCGAGCCTGCCGACCTACGGCAACGCGCTCGCCGCCCTGCTGATCCTGATCTTCGGCTTCTTCTTCGCAACCGTCTCGTCGCGCATCACAGGGTTGATCGGCACCTCCTCCAATCCAATCTCGGGCATGACGATCGCCACACTCATCCTGACCTGCCTGCTGTTTGTGGCGCTCGGTTGGACAGGGGATATGTACTCGCCGATCGCGATTGGCGTCGGCGCGATCGTCTGCATCGCCGCAGCGAACGCCGGCAACACGTCGCAGGATCTGAAAACGGGCTATATCGTCGGCGCGACGCCGCTCTATCAGCAGATGGGACTGGTCATCGGCGTCATCGCCTCGGCGTCGGTGATCGGCCTCACGATCCTGTACCTTCACAACAATCTCGGTGGCATCGGATCGACGAACCTCGCGGCGCCGCAGGCGACGCTGATGGCGACGATCATCAAGGGTCTGCTCAACCAGAACCTGCCGTGGGGACTCGTCCTGATCGGCATCTTCCTCTCGATCGTGCTCGAGCTCTGCGGCGTCCGGTCGCTGACGTTCGCGGTCGGGTCATACCTTCCGGTCGCCACAACCGCGCCGATTTTTGCGGGCGGCCTGGTCAGGGCGTGGGTCGAGCGGAAGACGGGAAAGGCGCAGGAATCGGAGTTGAGCGCCGGCGTGCTGTTCAGCTCGGGCCTGATCGCCGGCGGCTCGATCACCGGTATCCTGTTCGCCGTACTGGTCGGAACCGGCGCGATTGGTCCGTTCCAGACGATCGGCAACGCGGTCCCGTTCCTCCACTCTGATGGAGTGTCCGGTGAGCTCGCGACCGCGCTCCTGTTCCTGGCGCTGGCCGTCGTCGTCGCCCGCACGGCGATGCGCAAGGTAGAATGAATATGTGACCGGTCCAACCACGAAAGCACGAAGACTTCGAAGGTCACGAACGTACATTTGGTTGTTCGTGGTCTTCGGGATTTTCGTGTCTTCGTGGTCTGGACAGAACAGTGTCGGTGCCCAGACCGCCGCGCGCCGGCTGACCACGCTCGACGCCCTCCGCAGGTTCTCCGGCTACTTTCATCTCCAGTACGTCGTCCTGCGCGGCGAGTTCGCCGAAGCGGGCACTCGCGTCGTCTTCCGCGGCGGCGACAACGAGATGCAGGTCATGCTGAACGACGCGAGCGCAACGCCGGGGCCGGTCGAAATGCGCGCGCAGTTGATCGATGTCGGGCGCCTCACAACTACCGACCCGCGGCTCGCGCGCTACGAGAATCGTCCCGACCCTGAGCACTGGCCGATGCCCGGCGATGAGCTGCTGCTCAGCGTCTCCAGCGTCGCCAGCGCGGAGCCGACCGCGACACCCACGATCCGCGCGCTGACGCTCGAGCCATGGCGCTTCGAGGGGCAGTCCGTGACGGTGACCGGCCAGTTCGGAGGACGCAACCTGTTCGGCGATCTCCCGGCGGCGCTGGCGAAAGACAAATACGATTTCGTGCTGCGCGGCACCGAAGGCGCCGTGTGGGTGACCGGACTCCGGCCGAAGGGCAAGGGGTTCGATCTGAATGTCGACGCGCGGGTCGACACGAATCACTGGGTCGAGGTGACAGGCACCGTCAAGCGCGAACGCGGACTGGTCATGCTGCAGGCCCGGACGATCGTCGCGGCGTCGGCGCCCGCGAGAAAGGTGGTCATCGAGGAGGCGCCACCACCACCGAAAGAACCCGGCGAGGTCGTCTTCAGCTCGCCTACTGATGGTGAGACGGACGTGTCCGCCGGCAGCCCCATCCGCGTGCAGTTTTCACGCGGCATCGATCCGCCGACGCTCACCGGGCATCTGCGAATCGGCTACGTGGGGGCTCCGCCGGCAGCGGCATCGGGTCCGCCGGCGACAATCGAGGTGCGGACGTCCTATGACTTCGGTACGCGGGCAGTGGAGATCAAGTTCTCGAAGCCGCTCGAGGCGTACCGGACGGTGAAGGTGGAACTCCTCGACGGCGTAAAAACCTTCGACGGCGCGCCCATCAAGCCCTGGACGCTGACCTTCTCCGTCGGCGCGAATTAGGCGGGGCGTAAAGCCCCGCCCTACGGCGTAGAGCGTAGGGCGGCCCTTTACGGGCCGCCTCCGGCGCATGTGCGCTACCAGATGAACTTCTTTGCCCGAGCGGCGCTGGCCCTCGTGTGCCTCGCAGGGATCGCCTAGGCGCGCGAAGCGCGCCTAAGAGATACTGTTCAACCAGTCAAGGGCTCTGCCGAGATATCAAGGGCAGAGCCCTTGGCTGGTTTGTCTTGTTACCGCTGCTGCGTAGCGCTCGATAGGCCGCTGGATTATTTCGTGTTGCCCACGGGTCCGATGACCTGCTGCTGGTTCGCAAACTGAAGCCAGATTGACACGCGAGGTTCCGTGCCGACGTTCGCCGTCGTGTGCCCCTTGCCCGTCAGGTCATCGATGTATTCGATCGCCCCGGCGGGCAAATCGACTTTGCCTTCCGCAACCTGGAGTTGCCCGCCCCCCGTCAGATTGATGATGTACCGGCGCTCGGGACCGACATGATAATCGCTGAAGCTTCCGGGCTGGGACACACTCACCCGTGCCCCCGTGATTTTCTCCATCACGGACTGCGCGTTCAGTTCGATATTTTCCACGTGGGACCGGCCATCGGTACCCGTGTAGACCCGCTGCATCATGAAGGGCTTGTGCGGTGCCTGAGCCTCGACGACGCCCCGATCGCCTTTGACCGCCCACCCGAGACCGAATCCGACCACGAACGCTCCACCGACCAGCAATCTCGTCGTTGACTTCATCTGGCGTCCCTCACGTTGAAAAGGGGAACAGGGTTCCCGTGTCATCCCGCTCAGGGGTAATCGCGAAGCCTCGGCGTCCCGTGCTTCCACTCCGGATGGACCGTATATCCATCACGGGAGTTCTTCAGGGCACGAGCTGGAACGCGGTCACCTGCTTCACGCCGTCCAAGGTCGTCTCTATCGCGTAGTCGCCCGGCGCGAGCGCAGCGAGCGAGGCGTCCGCGACGATCCAGCGGAACGGATTCGTCAAGTCCTGCCTGTCGCTCACCTCCACGGGTATAAGGTTCGGCCGTCCCAGGCGATCGAGCATCCGCGCCGTCGCAACCCCTCTCGATCGAGTCGGCAGCTCAACGCGAATCCGATCACTCCTCGGAAAACGTGGATCGGCGGTCATCAGGTATCTCGGGCCCGTTGACGGCCCCCGCCGCCACAGGATCCCGTCTCCGAGCACAGGCAGGTCGGACGGGACGACCACACGGGCCGTGCCGGTCACCGGCAGCCCGTCCTGGTTGTTCGGGCGAAGACGCACGCGAACCGCGTATTCGCCCGGCTTGAGCCCGGCCTCTGGAGCCTGCACCGTGAATGACGTGTCGGTGGCGGGAATATCGATCGTCTGTGACGCGATCTCGCGTCCGTCCGCCCCGACGACCGTCACATCAGCCGTCCCTCCTGCGGTCCACGCGATCTCCCTGCGCGTGCGGTAGTCCAACTCTCCTACAACCCACAACGTCGCCGCCGCCTCCTCACCCGTGCGCGCGGCCGCCGTGCGGATGCGGAACGTGGCGCTCGGGCTGACGGCCGCCACCGTGCCGAACGCGGCATTGACCCCTTCCCTCGCGCTGCCGCCCGGGTTCAGGACGTCCTCCACCGTCACCCCTCGATAGCCGCGCCGCGTGCGAATGGTCACGCCGGGGCGCAGCGATCGAACGGTGATGGATCTGAACTTCCCGTCAAGCTTGCCGTTGGTCGAACGATAGCCAAGCAGGTCGTACGAGTTCATGTCGGCCGAAATACGTCCTATTGCGGCATCTATCGCGCTGCTGCTCATGACGGACATGCCGTCGGTATTCCCCGCCAGCTGGCGCATCGCATCAAGGCGCGACGCCGGATCGCTCTCCTCGTTCGCGACGGCTGCTGGCGGCTTGCCATTCGGTGTCTGGTCGGCAGCGAGGCCCCGCGCGTAAATCGTGTAGAAGGATGCGACGACACGGTTCGCGGCATCGGCAATCCGATCGAGCCGCAGCGAATCGTCGAGCGCCGCCAGCGTCAGCCGGTCGGCCTCACACTCGGTGCGCAAGACGCCGCCCACTTCCTGGCCCCGGCCATCACCGTTGTCGCCGCCGGGCGCGTTGCCGCCTCCACCCTGGCCTCCGCCGGCCTGGCCTCCGCCGCCCTGGCCTCCGCCGCCTGCACCCCCGCGACCGCCGCCGGGAAATCCACCGCGTCCGCCGCCGCCTCCACCGCCTCCTCCGCCACCACCGCCACCACCGCCACCGCCGCCTCCGCCACCGCCGCCGCCAACGCCCCCGAAGCCGCCGCGATTGGTCGTCTGGCTGTTACCGAGCCTCGAAGTCGGCCCGAACAGCCGCCAGCCGTCGGTGAGCGTGATGATCGCCGTCCGTCCCTCGTGTCCGGCCGCCAGCAAGGACATCAGGCGCTCGAGTGCATCGAAGGTCGCTTTTTCGCGATGGCGCTCCTGCATCTCGCTTGCGACGGCGCGGTACTGATTCGCCGGAAAGCACTGAGCGTACCGATCCTCCTTCGGATCGCGTGAGCCGACGCGGGCGCGATCCCAGGTTGCTTCGTCCTGCATGATCGCGGAGATCGCCGACGCCTTGCCACCGAACTGGATGTTGGCGGGCGTCATGTCCGGCGTCATCACGCCAACCACGTCGTCATCGTCGAGGAGACGATCGAGAAACCGCGCGAGCGGCAGCCGCACGTCGCGCGCGCCCTCGAACTGCATGTGGGCGGTATCGAGGAAGATCACGAAAGAGCGCGCGTCGGCATTGACGTGCTGGAAGGTCTCGATCTTCTGAGGAACGTTGTCCTCGCTCACGTCGACGTCCGACGCGGCAAGGTCGCGGACCGGACGGCCCTCCTGCGTCGCGTGCATGTCGAGACGGATCAGTGAGGGCGCATCGGCCGCGGCGGTCTTCGTGTCCGGAGCAGATGTTTGCGAGGTTTGAGCGCTGAGCGCTTTGCCGTAGTGTCCGCCTTCAGGCGGACCACTCAGGAGCGCAAGGCAGACGACGACCGCGAAAAGCAGGCGAGCGCGCATGTTCCACTTCGAGCAAGGCTGGCGTACGAAGTCTACGTCCACACCGGCCCTTCGTCCAGCAGGAGCCGCACCTGGGCCCGGACGCGTTCAATCAGCACGTCCCGGTCGTCGAGCGTCAGGCCCACTGTCGGAATCGGCGCGCCGATGCGCACGCTGACGTGAACCGGCCGCACCACCGCGCTCCCCTTCCTCATGGCCGCCCGGCCGCCCTGGACGGCGACCGGGACGATCGGTGCCTGCGCCCGGATCGCCATGATGAAGCCGCCCTTCTTGAACGGCAGCAGCTCGCCGCTGCGGCTGCGGGTCCCCTCCGGAAAGATCAGGAACGAATTACCGGCGCGGAGCGACGCGGCGCCGCGCTCGATCGACGCCAGCGCCTTCTCGCGGTTGCTGCGCTCGACCGCGACGAATCCGCCGGCATCGAACACCATCGCCATGATCGGGACCTTGCGAAGCTCAGCCTTGTAGAGCACGTGCAACTGCGGGTGCAATCCCCGGAACAGGACCGCCGGATCGACATTGCTCTCGTGGTTGGCGCAGAACACGACTGCGCCCTCCGGCACCTGCTCACGGCCGACGATCTTGTACCGGATGCCGCTCAGCGTCAGCGCAAGCCACACGCCCGTGTGCCCGAGCGCATACAGCCCGCGCTTCCACCGCAAACCCGCCGCGATCACGACCCCGAGCGGACCGGCTACGGCAATGTACGCCAGGGTCGCAATGTAGGTCGTGACCGAGCGAACGGCCGCAATCATGTCTGCGAACAATCCCCGTCTCCCTGCCCCTGCCCCCGTCTCCTGCCCCCGTCTCATGCCCCTGCCCCCTGCCCCCTACAGGGTACAGAAAAAAGCCCGGACGGAAGGGCCCGTCCGGGCGGCGAAGAGGGTGGAAACAACTACGCGAAGACGACTGCTACGAAGCGCGCGCGGCGGCACGCCGCGTCGCGGTGGCCTCGACCGCAACGACGGCTTTGACCGGCTTCGCGATCTTGGCGCGCGCGGCGGTCCTCGCCATGTTGCGCGCCTTGACGACGAAGCATTTTTCGAGAGCCTGGTCGACCCGCTCCTCGACGGCCAGCGCCTTCTCGCGAATCACCTCCGAGATTTCAGAGATGATCAGCGCCTTGGCGCGGTCGAGCATCCGCTTCTCGCGAAACGACAGGCTCTTGGACTTGCTCAGGAAAGTCAGGCTCTTGAGCACGTCCGCCATGTCGTAGATCGATCCGGTGCGCATCTTGTCGGAATTGTCCTTGAAGCGGCCTTTCCAGTTCTGATGATTGTCGATCTTGCCGTCGCCCAGGAGCGAGAAGAGGCGCTCAACCTCGTCGTCGGTGATCGCCTTGCGCAGGCCGACACCGTCGACATTGGCGACGGGCACCAGCACCGTGGTGTCGTTCGACACGATGCGAAGGTGAAAGAATCCGCACGTGGTGCCAAGGATGGTCTTTTCTTCGATGCGCTCAACAATACCGAGCCCATGGTTCGGGTAGATGACCTTGTCGCCGACCTGGAATGTCACGTGTCCCCCGTAGCAGGAAGAATGATGGTAGGGCCGGTGTCGAGCCGGTAACTGCGACGACAAGTATAGCCCACCTGCCCGAGATCAGCAACGAAAAACGCCCGAAAAATGGGTGTTTTGGTCGGTTTGTCTGACTGCTGCACGGAATGACGCTTTTGGTGGGGTGTCCTCATCCCGAATCCCGAATCCCGAATCCCGAATCCCGAGACTCAGGCCCGGGAGGTTGTGAGCTCGACGATCTCTTCGATCAACTGGCTATAGGTGCGTCCGGCCTTCCTGGCGGCCATCGCGAACTCCGCACGGGAGCTGAGCCAGGGGTTTGGGTTGACTTCGATCACGTGCAGGCCGCCATCGGGCTTCAGGCGCATGTCGACGCGCCCGTAATCCCGAAGTTCGAGTGCCTGGTAGGCTGCGACCGCCGTCTGCTGAAGACTGGCGATCGTTTCTTCGCTCAGGTCGGCTGCGATCGCCGACTTCGTGTCGCGATACGCCTTGGTCCCCTTGCCCCATTTCACTTGCGCCGCCGCGATTCGCGGTGTGCCATCGGGGAGCTTGGAGAGATCGAGCTCGACGACCGGCAGCGGCTCGGGCTTGTCGTTCCCGAGGATGCCGACATACATCTCGCGGCCGTCGATGTATTCCTCGATGAGGACGGGCGAATCGAAGTTGGCGTGCAGCCAGTCCATCCGCTCCATCAGCTCCCGAATCGAGTTGACCACCGCGCTGAACTCGATGCCGATCGAGCCATCCTCGCGCGCCGGCTTCACGATCACGGGAAACTGCAGGTCGTGGGAGAAATCGAGCCGGCCGCGATACGACTTCGCGAACGTCGGGGTGTGGATGCCGTGAAACGCGAAGATCTTCTTCGCGATGGCCTTGTCCTGCGCGAGCATCAGGCCGTGCGTCCCTGACCCGGTGTATTTCTTCCCGATCAGCTCGAGAAAGCCCGCGATCTTGAAGTCCGCGGTGTCATCGTCGGCAAACGACTCGCAGAGATTGAACACGAGATCGCAGTCGACACGCGCCAGCCCGAGCAGGCTTTTCGTGGTGCCGTCGATCTCGTACAGCACCGGCTCGTGACCGAGCTTCGTGAGCGCCTCGGCCACCTCTTCTTCGACTTCCTTCTTGTCGAGCGTGCGGACGACCGGCGCCTTGTCGCCGGCAGCGGCCTCCTCGCTCTCGTCAACGAGCACGCGGTCGTACAGGACGACGATCTTGAGTCTGCCCATCGTGAAGTGCGGTGTAGGGGCGGGTCTTAAGACCCGCCCGTGTACCTACTCACAATACCAGCCGCGGGCGTCGATCGGCATTCCGTTCTAGCTCGCCGATACGAAGCCGCAGAAACTCGAGAAGACGGCCGACGCGCTCGAGACGACCCCTGGCTGAGGACAATGAACGCGCGTCGAGCGGGGCCACGAGCGATAAGAGGTACCTAGAACCAGTAAGATCACCAAAACATTTGATTGTGGGCACTTAGGTGCCGGTTTAGTCAAACCTGCGGTCGATGTGCGGTATCCTCTGTCCCGCGTATCTTGCGCTCACCCCACATGCGCAGACCGGGAGCGACCCTCCGCCGGCTTCTGCCCGTTGCCGGCTGGATCGCCGTGCTTTGGGTTGTCGTTGTCTGGCGTCTTGGGTATCCGAGCTTCTGGGATCCTGACGAAGCCACGTACGCCGAGACGGCGCGCGAGATGCTCGCCGCGCACAACTGGTTCGTCCCGCTGTACAACGCGCACCCTTTCTTCGACAAGCCGCCTCTTTTCTACGCGCTACAGATGATGAGCTTCAGCGTGCTTGGCGCGACGGAGCTCGCCGCCCGAAGCGTTCCTGCGCTTTCGGCTCTGGCGCTGGTCGCCTTCGTTGCCTGGTTCGGGCGCAGGCTTTTTGACGGGCACACCGGGCAGACGGGTGCGTTGATGTTCGCTGTGCTGCCGGCGACATTCGCATTGTCGGCCTACGCCATCGTCGACATGACGTTCACGCTGTTCCTCTTCGGAGGGGCGGCACTCGTCACCATCGCCGCGCTCAGCGACCGTTCGCGCCTCCAGTACGCAGGCTACGTGCTGCTTGCCCTTGCCGTCCTCACCAAGGGGCCGCTGGCGCTCGTGCTGGCCGGGATCGCATTTCTCCTCAGCCTCGTCATGGCGCCCGCAGCGCGCGCGCCGCTCCTTCGGCTGCGCTGGGGAATCGGATTGCTCATCGTCGTCGGCCTGTCAGCGCCATGGTTCGTCTACATGTGGCGCCGCTTCGGCGACGCCTTCGTTGACGGCTACCTGCTGAAGGAAAATTTCTGGCTCTATTCCGGGTCGCTCTATGGCGCCCAGCCCTCGTCGTTCTTCTACACCAGGGTGATGGCGACCGGCCTCCTGCCGTGGACGCCGTTACTCATCGGCCGGCTCGTCGATGTGGTACGCGGTGCGCGGCTCGAGACCGCGGAGCGGCTCCTCTGGGCCTGGGTGATCGCGATCGTCGGGTTCTTCTCATTCTCGAGCTTCAAGCTGGATCATTACGTTTTCCCTGCCGCGCCCGCGCTGTGCCTGCTGTGCGCGCACGCATGGGTGACCGCGCGCCGGGCGGAGCGGCCGTCGATCGGCGTGACCTCCGCCGTCCTGGCAATCGGCGTACTGCTGTTCGTGGCGGGTGTCGTGCTGATTCCGGGGCTCGATCGCGTGCCGCTGGAGCTGCCCACCGGGGCACGTCTGCTGCCGGTCGCGCTTCTCGCGGCCGGCATCGCGATGATTGGACAGATTGCGCGCGCGTGGCGTCCCGCGTCGGTTCCCTACGCCGCGGTGGCCGGACTGCTCGCGGCCTATGCGGTCGTGATCGTGGTGGGTCTTCCTGCGTTCGAGCAGGCCAAGCCCACGCGGCGGCTGGCGCGGATCGTGGCGGCCTCGGCACAGCCCGACGATCACGTCGCCATGTTTCGCCTGAACCGCTGGAGCAGCAGCTGGCGCTTCTACGTCGGCCGCCAGACGGAGAACCTCGAGACACCGGCCGACATGCGCCGTTTCCTCGCGCGGCCTGGACGACACTACTGCGCGATGCTCCGGCGCGATTACAACGGGCTCGTGTCACAGGGGATGCAGCTGCGTGTCATTCACGAAGAGCAGGGGCTCTTCACCACGACGGGACGCGCGTTACAGGCAGGAAGCGGGGCGCGACGCGAGCAGTTCATCGTGGTGACCGAGGACCGCCCGGGAACTTGAGTCTTGGGCCCGTCCCGTATTAGGCTCCGGCGAAATTGCTCATGAGCGCGACCAGCCTCTCCGCCGCACGCTTCATCACGTCTTCGTTCCTTCGAAGCCACCGTTCCGAGGGTCGACATGCCGCGCGCCTGGAGCGCGTGCTCGCGATCGGGCGCGCCTTCCTGACGGTCAGCGGGCTTCTGGCGATCTATCTCGACCCGACCGAGCCGGCGCGCCTCGCGGAGCTGACCTACGCCATCCTCTTTGCCTACGCGCTGTACAGCGTCATCGTTCTCGCCTTCGTGCACCGCGCGACGCGTCTCGCGCCGAAGGATGGCGAGGTCCTTCACGGCATCGACATCCTCTGGACGGCGGCGCTGACCTTCGTCAGCAGCGGCCCGGTCAGCCCGTTCTTCCTGTTCTTCCTGTTCGTCGAGCTCGAGGCCGCATACCGCTGGGGGTTCCGCGAGACGGTCGCGACCGCGGTCCTCACGGTCACGCTCTTCCTGATCGAAACGGGGATCGCAGGCGCCTGGAATCCCGCGTGGTTCCCCTGGACCGATCTCGCCCTCAACCGGACCGTCCTGCGCGTCTCGTACTTGCTGCTCACGGGCTTCCTCGTGGGGTACCTCGCCGAGCAGGAGAAACAGTCGCGGGCCGAGATCGCCGCCGTGGCCGACGCCGCGCGGCAACCCCGCGTGGATCTCGGGCTCGGCGGCTCGGTCACCGCGGTCGCACGCGGGCTGCTGCGAACATTCGGGGCGACCGCCGTTGACTTCGTCATCCAGGATTTCGAGACGCGCCGGACGATGCTGTGGCGCGTGGACGCGAGCGATACGGAGCCAGCGTCGAAACGGGGGCTGCACCTCGAGCTGGATCCGGCGCAGCAGGCGGCGTGGCTGTTCGATGATCCGGGCCGCGCCTGGCACGCGATGAAGTCGGGCGAGGCCGGCGCCGCAACCGCGGTTCGCCTGGCCGAGCCGGGGGTGTGGCCGCTGCAACGAACCACGGTGGAGCTGCCACGCGCGCTCGTCGCGGCCCGGACGTTCACGACCGTCACGGCAAGCAACCTCGGGCTGCCGGATGAGTGGCGCGGCCGCGTCTACCTGTTCGACGCGACGCATGCCGGCAGCCTCGACGGGTGGCTTCACTTCCTCGACGCGCTCACCGAGCACATTACGCCGGCCCTGACGAACGTCTTTCTGCTGCGGCGCCTCCGGTCCCGCGCCGGCGCCGTCGAGCGCGCGCGCGTCGCGCGCGAGCTGCACGACGGCGCGATCCAGTCGTTGTTCGGGGTCGAAATGAAGATCGAGGCGGTGCGCCGCAGCGGCGAGCTGACGCACGCGGCGATGGATGCCGAGCTCGCACAGGTCCAGGAGCTGCTGCGGCGCGAGGTGCTGGCGCTTCGCGAGCTGATGCAGGCGCTCAGGCCGATCGAGCTGGAGACGAGCGACCAGCTTCCCGACGTGCTGGCCGCCCTCGTCGAGCGCTTCCGGCGCGACACCGGCGTCTCCGCGCGCTTCGTGTGGACCGGCGGGCCGATCTCGCTCCATCCGTCGACGGCGCTCGAGGTCGCGCGCATCGTCCAGGAAGCGCTCGTGAACGTGCGCAAGCACAGTCGCGCGCGAAACGTGCTGGTGCGGCTCACGAGCGAAGACCACACGTGCTCGCTCGTGATCGAAGACGACGGGCAGGGATTCGAGTTCGAGGGACGTCTCTCGGCACGGGAGCTGGACAAACGGCGCATCGGCCCCGCGATCATCAAGGAGCGCGCTCGGATTGCCGGTGCGCAGCTGGCCGTCGATTCCGCGCCGGGCCTCGGCGCACGGCTCGAGCTGACGTTTGCCGAGGGTGCGCATGCCTGACCCGCAGCCCAGACGGGTGCGTATCGCGATCGCCGACGATCACCAGATCTTCCGCGACGGCCTGCGCCGGCTCCTCGAAAGCGAGCCGGGCTTCGAGGTGGTCTCGGAAGCGGCGGACGGCATCGACGCCATCCGCCTGGCGCGCGACTTCCACCCCGACGTGCTGTTGCTCGACGTCGCCATGCCCCGCATGGGCGGCGTCGAGGCGCTGGCCTCGCTGAAGGGCGAACCGCCGCGGATCATCCTGTTGACCGCGGCCATCGAGCCGTCGGATCTGCTGAAGGCGATTCAGCTCGGCGCGCGCGGCGTCGTCATGAAGGAATCGGCGACGCGGCTGCTCATCGACGGCATCCACCGCGTCATGGACGGCAAGTACATCATCGGCGCCGACGTGGCCGATGACCTGGCGCAGGCGGTGAAACAGGTGGGCGCCGAGCGCGCGCGGCCCTACAAGCTGACGGCGCGCGAGCTCGAGATCGTCTCGGCAATCGCCGAAGGTCAGAGCAACCGGCAGATCGCCGAGCGCCTCTCCATCAGCCTGCAGACGGTGAAGCACCACCTGACGAGCATCTTCGACAAGACCGGCGCCTCGAACCGGCTGGAGCTGGCGCTCCTCGCGATCCGCCAGGGCGTCGTCAGCGACTAACGCGGTTCTCAGGATGCTCTGGTGATCCGGTGCTCGGGTTCCGGTGCACGGGTTCATCGGTTCTTGGGTGCACCGGTAACACGCGGCTGCACTTGTCGGCGGCCGCGGTAACATCCGGGCAGGTTGTAACGTCGCCGCGCGGTGGCCGCAAGTGAGCCGCATGAGGTTGGGCTGACGGTGACGGCCTCGGCTAAAGACGACTCTTCCAATACCCAGGCTTCCGGCGGTCGTGGGCGATCGCGAGGATTCGAATGTGAGGCTGCGCTTCGAGATAGACGACGTGGTAGGGGAAGCGCTTCACGGCCAGTGTTCGAACCGGTAGCTCCGTCGGGACGCGCGGCACCGGAGCGCCGGATCGGGGCAGATCAACGATCTGATCTATGGCTGCGTCCACGGCGTCGAAGAATTCCAAGCCGAGGTGTTGTCGACGACTTTCGTACCACCGTCCCGCGAGACGGTACTCCTCATCCGCCTCAGCCTCGAACTGAACGCGGGGATTCACCGCTGGCGCAGTGCAGCTTCGGCGCGCCGCCGAACCTCTTCCCACGGGATACCGGCTGACTCTCCGGCCATGACGCGGCGAGCGCGTCTCTCAATTTCAGCAGCCCACGCGGCTTCGACTTCGGCGGGATTGTCGGCTTCGGCGTCCTCCAGACTAGCTAGGAGTTCGGCCGCGACATCAGCGCGTTCGGCAATCGGCAGTGTCAGGGCTTCGCGCAAAAGCTCTTGCGCTCGTGACGTCATGCGGCCATTCTACACCCGAGTGACGCAGGCCGGCATCGCGCTGGAGGCGTCGGCGCAGGCGAAAAAATGGGGCGCCGCGATGAGTTCATCTTGGAGCTGGCAGTGGCCGGAGCCTGCGAAGCGATCGTGACGCACAACATTGGGGACTTCGCCGGAGCCGCCATGTTGGGTGTGCGCGTTTTGCGTCCATCCGAGTTCCTGCGATCGGTGGAACACTTATGAGCACCCTGAGTTTGCGACTGCCTGAATCGCTACATCGAAAGATTCGACAGCTGGCTGATCGCGATGACGTGTCGATTAATCAATTCATTGCCACGGCGGTGGCGGAGAAAGCTGCGGCCTTGCTCACGGTCGACTACCTGGAGGAACGCGGGAGACGAGGCGACTTCCGGTTGTTCAAGCGCGTGTTGGCCCGGGTGCGCGATGTTCCGCCAGCGCCGGGAGACGAGTTGCCGACCGTGCCACGGCAGGCTGACAAAGCGCTGCAGCCGTCGAACCGCGTGCGACGCAAAGCCAAATCCCGCACGTCACGTGCGGCTCGCGGCTGAGCGCCGGCGTCTATCTGCGCGCATGGTCTGCACCTTTCTTCGTGTCGGAGGACTGGACGGTTACAGATCTTCGGGCGTCAAACCGCTTCGTTTGGCGATTCGGGCCAACATCCTCGGCCCGATCTCTTCCTCATCGTGGAACGCAAAAACAACGTCAGGCCAATTCGGACGAGCGAGCGTCCGATGCGAGCCAGATTGGCGCTTCACCTGCTACCCGATCTTGAACAGGGCGGCGAGTACTCGCCGGGCCTTCGCGGACGGCCAGTTGCTCAAGCGGCGTGGAACGTGACGTTCAGGAATTCCGCGGGGGCTTCTTGGTGTTCGAGGCGTTCAGCGATCACGCGGAGAGCGAGGGCTTGGACTCGCGCCACGGCTTGATCACGGTCCGCGCCGTAGCACATGACGCCGGCCAAGGTTGGAACTTCGGCCAGCCACCGGCCGTCGTCCTCGCGCTCAAGCTCGATCGAAAAAGTCACTCTGGTAATTTAGCACCCGCGCCGCCGTCGAACAAGGCGTCGCACCCTCGTTGGTGGTCTCACGAACTACCAACTACCAACCAGCAACTACCAGCCGATAACCATCTCCTTCGACATCGTGTTGAAGCACACCGGCGTGCGGTAGACCACCTCCATCGTCCGCGTCTTCGCGCTCGCGTCGCGGATGGCCAGGGCCGCGGGGTAGTTCGACGCCCAGTTCATCGTCCCCGCGCCGTCGTGGTGTCCCAGGAACACGGTCGACGGTTTGAACAGCTTCACGAGCTCGACGAGCGGCGGAATCCCGGCGTCGAAGTCGACGTACGGCAGCATCGCCACGTCCACGCTCGGCACCTTCTGCATGAGGGCTCGCTGCTGGTCGGTGACCGGCCCGGGGCTGTCGGCGATCATCACGCGGAAGTTGTTGCTGAACGTGAAGAGATAGTTGATCACGCCGTCGGTGGCGATCTTCGGATCGCGGCTGCCGCGCGCCCGGATCGCCGCGGCCTGCTTCGTCTCCTCCTCGGTCAGCGGCTGGTCGAGAGACGCGACCTTCAACGTCGCCGCCTGCTTCTCGAGATGTCCCGCGGGCACCTGCGTCGCAATCACGTTGTGATGACCAAGCGCGGCCTCAACCGTCACGCCCGGATACTGCATCACCTCGCCGCCCTTGACCGCCTTGAACTGCTTCGCCGGGAGCCCCTCCTTCGCCACGACCTCGCTGCCGAACGAGGCGCCGACGACGATCGCGCCCGTCTGTTTCGCGACGGCCGCCGCGTCAGAGATGTGGTCGAAGTGCGCGTGCCCGATGAAGATGGCGTTCGCCTTCTTGAAATCCTTCGGCATGACGCCGATGGGATGGCTGTGCGGTCCCCGATCGTAGTACGCGTCGAGCAGGTAGACGTTTCCGCGATACGCCAGCTCGTAATTCGTCCAGCCAAGCCAGCGCACGACGACGGTGTCCTGATCCTTCGGCAGCGGTCCGCCGGCCGCGGCGGGCGTCAGGCTCTGGCACGCAGGGTCCTGCTGCATCGCCTGCGTCGCGCCCTGCGCGGAGATCGTCGACGCGGCAAACGCGGCCAGAAGGATCGCCAGGCAAATCGACTTGATCAATCGCATGACGGGCATGGTCGATTCCTTCAGTTGCCGAGATACAGCTCTTTGGTCACCGTGTTCATGCAGACCGGCGCTCGCAGCAGCGGCGCGATCGCCTTCGACTTCGGGAGCTCGTCGCGAATCGCGAGGTTCAGCGGGCCCATCGGCATGTCGAGCATGCGGTTGCGATGGCCGTCGTGGTGCGTCGGCAGCATCACGGTCGGCTTGAACAGCCGCATGTATTCCATCGTGATCGGAATCGCAAGCTCTCCGCCGTAGTAGGGGATGAACCCGAGATCGATGTTCGGCTTTCCCTGCATGATCTTCTTCTCGGCTTCGGTTGTCGGCCCCGCGCTGTCGGTGTAGAAGGCCCTGAAGCCGTTGTCGAACGTGAAGAAGAAGGCGATGGTGCCTTCCGTGACCAGCTTGTCGCGCTCCTCGGCACCGAGCGGCACCATGCCGCCAAGCCGGCGATCGTGCGCCTGTTCCTCCGGCGTCAGGCCTCCCTTGAGCGCTCCGATCGCCGCCGCCGCCGCGCGATCCTTCGCCATGTATTCATTGGGGACGACATTGTGGTGCCCCTGGACCGCTTCGACGGCGAAGCCGTTGAACGTGAACGTCTCGCCACCCAGCCCTTTCACCACCGCCATCTTCTTGTCCGCGACGCGGCCCGTGCCCCGCACCCACCGCATCGAGATCGGATCGCCCACGACGAGCGCGCCCGTCTTCTCGCCGATGAACGGCGCATCCCAGAGGTGCTCGCCGTGCGCATGGCCAAGGAAGATCGCGTTGACGTGCCTGGTCATCTGTTCGGGCGTGATGTTCGTCGGCGCCCACCACGCGAGCTTGTCGATGCCGGCATCCAGGAGGAGGACGTTGTCCCGATAGGCGAGCTCGTAGTTCGACACGCCGAGGAACCGCAGCACGACGACCTCCGGATTCAGAGGCATCGGGCCGCCGGCGGCCGATGGCATCAGCGACTGGCAGGCGGGCTCCTGATGCAGGCTGGGGTACTTCGCCTGGCCGCGGGCGGACGACGCGACGAGGAACAGCGTGAGCAGCGTGGCAACGACGACTCGCATGATCATCCTCCTCACGCTATTTCGCGCCGGACCGGCAAGCTCATGATGAATGCCCTTCGTGGCTGAGATCGTGATGAGCAGTCTCGGTTGCGGCAAGCACGGCCACGATCGTGATCGCCGCCAGACCGACAATATAGATCGCCAGCGCACCGCGACCGTATCCCACCATCAACGCGGTGGCGATGAACGGGGACAGCCCGCCTGCGATGACCGACGCCAGCTGAGCGCCGAGCGACGCCCCACTGTAGCGCACCCGGGTCCCGAAAATTTCAGAAAAGAACGCCGCCTGCGGGCCGTACATCGGCGCATGCGAGAACAGGAACCCGACGAGCAGCGCGAGCCACGTATACGCCGCCGAGCCGGTGTCGAAGAGCACGAACATCGGGTACGCGAAGACAGCAGTGACGACCGCGCCGAAGAGATACACGGGCCGGCGGCCGACGCGATCCGACAGCGCGCCGTAGAACGGAATCGCCGCCAGCTCGCACGCGGCGGCGAACGAGATCCCGTTCAGCACGACCTGCCGGCTCATGTGCGCGTGCTGCGTCGCGTAGACGAGCGCGAACACGCTGTAGATGTAGAACGCGCCGTTCTCGGCCATGCGCGCGCCCATGGCGAGCAGCACCTCCTTCCGGTGGGTGCGCAGCAGCTCGACGATCGGTCTCGGCGCCACTGTCCGCGTCTCCTTGACGCGCGCGAAGGCGGGCGTCTCGACGACGCGCGACCTGATGAACAGGCCGACGCCCACGAGCACGCTGCTGAGCAGGAACGGCACGCGCCAGCCCCACGAGAGGAACTGATCCTGGGGAAGACGCGCGAACGCGGCGAACACGAGCGTCGACAGCAGCAGGCCGGCCGGCACGCCAAGCTGCGGAAAGCTTCCATAGAACCCGCGCCTGCCGGGAGGCGCATGCTCGACCGCCATCAACACCGCGCCGCCCCACTGGCCGCCCACGCCGAACCCCTGCGCGAGGCGCAGGATCACCAGCAGCACGGCCGACCACGCGCCGATGCGGTCGTAGGTCGGCAGCAGCCCGACGCAGAACGTCGCCACCCCCATGATGAGCAGCGTCAGCACGAGCATCGACTTGCGGCCGACCTTGTCGCCGAAGTGGCCGATGACGATGCCGCCGATCGGGCGCGCGACGAAGCCAACGGCGTAAGTGCCGAAGGCGGCGAGCGTCCCGGTGAGCGGATCGAAGGTGGGGAAGAAGAGCCGGTTGAAGACGAGCGCGGCTGCCGTGCCGTAGAGAAAGAAGTCGTACCACTCGATGGCGGTGCCGACGAAGCTCGAGACGGCGACGAGCGTGATCGACATGGGCTTCACATGCGCCCCCGCCGAAGCCTGACCGGTGTTGTGCACTGGGCGGGGAGTATACCGGAGCCGGGACTCGGGATTCACGATTCGGGATTCGCGGTTCGAATCCCGAATCCCCGATCCCGACTCTCGAGATCCTGCTAGACTACGGCCTCGCTCGCCGTTCCACGCTAAATCCATTTGCTCAATGATCGGCCTCGTCGAAACCATCTGGCTGTTCGTTCGCGGAGACGATTCGGTCCGGATGATCCGCGCCGCGACGCCCGAGGGCGGCGTGCGCTTGCTCGTGTACGGCCCGGGCAACTTGCAGGAGGTTCACGAATTCCGCGACCCGGTGGCGTGCGCCGCTCACGAGTCCGAGGTGGAACAGCGGCTGGTTGCCGCCGGCTTCGCCCTCGAACAATTCACCGATCGCCGCACCGGGGAGGAACGGCGCAGCGTGCCGCGCGGATCCGATCGCCGGCGGGAGTCTTGAGGAAGACCCCGGCGAAGTAACTACGGTGTGCTACTCGGAGCCGTCGGCGCGGACCACCTCGACGTACCGCTCGTCCCCGTCCGTCGAAACGCGCAGCTCCCAGGGATTGCAGCAGACCTCGCAATCCTGAATGAGCGTCCCCCTGATTTCCGGCTCGAGATAAATCTCGACCTCTTCACCGCAGTAGGGACAGGTCACGACGAATTGGGACGTCATGGGTTCCGCTCACATCGAGTCGCGGAACTCGATGCCCGGGTTTTTCTCCATCGTGTAACGCAGCACCCACTCTGACTCGAAGACGAGCACGTCGCGGTGCTGCCGGTCTGTCGCCTGCATCACGCCCGACGTCGGCAGCGCGAGCGACCGCGCGTCCGGCCGCACCGGCCACCGGGCGGCGACGTGCGGAAGCCGATCGAGGGCGCAGCGGATTCCGTATTCCGACGACATCCGCGCTTCGATCACATCGAGCTGCAGGCTGCCGATGACGCCGACAATCGGGTGACGCGTGCCCGATATCGGCATGAACACCTGCAGCAGACCTTCTTCCGCCAGCTGCTCCACGGCCTCATCGAAGCGCTTATGCCGCACGTCCGCCGGGCGCAGGATCGCGAACTGCTCCGACGGGAACTGGGGAATCGGCGGAAACACCACGCGCCTGCCGGCGTAAATCGTGTCGCCGATCGCCATGCGACCGGGGTTCACGAGGCCGACCACGTCGCCCGGAAAGGCCTCGGGCACCGTCTCTCGATCCCGGCCGAAGAACCGGTAGACGCGCGACAGCCGGAGCTGCGTGTCCAGCCGTGCATTCACGACGAGCATGTCTTTCGCCAGGCGGCCCGAGCAGACGCGCACGAACGCGACGCGATCGCGGTGGCGCGGGTTCATGTTCGCCTGGATCTTGAAGACGAACCCGGAGAGATTGGGATCCGCCGGCTCGACCGACCCGGCGTCGGCGGCGCGCGGCCCCGGGCTCGGCGCCAGTGCCAGCAGCGCGTGCAGGAACGGCTCGACGCCGAAATCGTTCAGCGCGCTCCCGAAGAAGACGGGTGTGTGACGCGCGCCCCGGTACATCTCCGGGTCGAACCTTGTGCCGGCTCCCGTGATGATCTCGATGGCGTCGATCAGCTCCTTCTGACGCTGCGCTCCAACCAGCTCCTCGACTTCCGGGTCACCTGGAGCCGCCACGGCGACAGGCGTCGTCTTTCGTCCCCGCTCCTGGCGCTCGTACAGAAGAACGGATTTCGCCTCGAGATCGTAGACGCCGCGGAAGTCGACGCCGTCGCCGAGCGGCCAGTTCATCGGCGCCGCCGAGATCCCCAGCACGCGCTCGATCTGATCGAGCAGCTCGAACGGATCGCGCGCCGGCTGATCGAGCTTGTTGATGAACGTCAGGACGGGCAGCCCGCGGGAGCGGCAGACCTCGAACAGCTTCAGCGTCTGCGGCTCGACGCCCTTCGCGGCGTCCAGCACCATGACGACGCTGTCGACGGCGAGGAGCGTGCGATAGGTGTCTTCGCTGAAGTCCTGGTGGCCGGGCGTGTCGAGCAGCGTGACGTGATACCCCTCGAGCTCGAACTCGAGCGCCGCCGCGCTGATCGAGATGCCGCGCTGCTGCTCCATCTCCATCCAGTCGGACACGGCGTGGCGCTGCGTCTTGCTTCCGCGGACGGCGCCGGCCAGCTCGATCGCGCCGGCGTAGAGCAGCAGCTTCTCCGTCAGCGTCGTCTTGCCGGCGTCGGGATGGGAAATGATGGCGAACGTGCGGCGGCGGGCGATTTCGCGCGCCAGCACGTCCGAATCGACGAGGGAGTCATCGAACGATGCGGGCATCAGCAATCGCTTTTCGATAGACGAAGTCCGCGGCGGCCACGTCTTCGATCCCCAGGCCTACCGACTTGAACACGGTGATCTCATCGGCCGAGGTGCGGCCCGGTCGCAGTCCCGCCACCACTTCGCCGATTTCTGTGCACGCCTGACCCGCGGCGATGACGTCGCCGGATTCGCGGAAGGCCGCCTCACGCGAGTCGACAAACAGCCTGGCTCTCCGTAACGTCTCATCGTCCAGCTCGCGCCAGTCCGGCCGTACGGCGCCCACGGCATTGACGTGAGCGCCCGGCGAAAGCCACTCGCCGAACAGCACCGGCGCCCGGGAAGTGGTGGCGACCACCACGACGTCCGCGCCTCGGACCGCCTCTTCGGCTGACGTCGCCGCCCGGACACCGAAGCGATCGGC
Source organism: Acidobacteriota bacterium (assembly GCA_023265015.1). GTDB lineage: Bacteria > Acidobacteriota > Vicinamibacteria > Vicinamibacterales > UBA2999 > Gp6-AA40. Next base: position 37,871 of record JAHFUO010000012.1, read on the forward strand.
AAATGCGTTCGCGTGGCTCGGACTCCAGACCCTGACGTCGCGGAAGTCTCGAACCGTCCGCAGCGCGTGCAGGTGGCTGCGAGCCTGCACTCCGGAGCCCAGGATGCCCAGCACCTTCGCGTCCGCGCGGGCGAGCCGGTGTGTCGCGACGGCCGACACCGCCGCCGTGCGCATCTCGGTGATGAGCTGACCGCCCATCGTCACGAGCGGCTCACCGGTGTCGGGCCGGAAGAGCACGATCGTCGCGTGATGGGTCGGCACATTCTGGTTGTTCGGGAAGAACGTGACCAGCTTCGCGCCAAGGGCGCCGGTGTATGCCGGCATCACGCCCATGAAGCCGTGATGCTCGGCGACCTGGACAACCACGCGAACCGGCTGAACGGCATTGCCGGTTGAAAACTGCGCGAGCGCGCGTTCCATGACGGGAACGAGCTCGCTGACGGTCAGCAGCCGTGCGACGTCCGATTCGCTCAGGAACACACTGAGGCCAGCGCGGGGCTGAACCCGCAGTCAGGCGTGCGGCGGCGCGCCGAGATGCTGCGCGAAAAACTCGAGCGTGCGTTGCCAGGCGGTCTCGGCCGCGGCGGAGTCGTACTTCAATCCGAGCTTTAAGCCGGGGTTCTCCTCATTGGCGAAGGCGTGCGTCGCGTGGTAGCGGTAGAACTTGTAGTTGACGCCGGCTGTCTTGAGTTTTTCCTCGAGCACGTCGACCTGTTGAATGGGGAAGAAGCCGTCCTCGATGGAGAAGTGACCCATGAGCGGCGCTGTGATCTTCGAGGCATCGATGTAGTCGAGCGGCGGAAAGCCGTACCAGGCAACGCCCGCGTCCAGCTCGGGAACAAACACCGCCGAGAGCAGCGTCAGCGCGCCGCCCATGCAGAAACCGCTGACGCCGACCTTGGCGCTTGACGTCTTCAGGTACTGCACCGCGCCTCGAACGTCCTGACCGGCCGCATCGCCGAAGTTCAGGCTGCCCATCAGGTGCTCGGCCTCTTTTACATCCAGGCCGACTTGCCCCCGATACAGGTCCGGGACCAATGCCCGGTAGCCTCGCGCGGCCAGGCGATTCGCCACACCCTTGATCTGATCGTTGAGCCCCCACCATTCCTGGATGACCACGATTCCCGGCGCGCGTGTCCCGGCGGCCGGCTCCACGTAGAAGCCCGAACAGTCTTTGCCATCAGGTCGCTTGAACGTAATCTGGCTCATGAACGGTCTCTTCTTCAGGAAATTGGAGCCGACGCGCGGGCTTGAACCGCGGACCTGCTGATTACGAATCAGCCGCTCTACCAACTGAGCTACGTCGGCCAGGAAGGGTTGAAGGACCGGCCCGAGGCGAACGGCCTCGGACCAGTCTCACAACACAGGAGGAAATTCGAAGGTCGACGTTCGAACTTCTATTTGGTGCCCTTGTGCATCATCGGCACCTTCAGATCGGCGAGCTTGCCGATCATGTCCTCAGCGGAGGTCTCCGGCTTCACGGTCTTCTCGATGTACGAAATCTTCCCGCCCTTGTCGATGTAGAACGTCCAGCGGTTTGCGGTGCCGCGCTCGTTGAGCACGCCGTACGCTTTCGCGATTTCCTTCGTGGGGTCGCTCAGCAGCGGGAAGTCCGCTTCCTTCTTTTCGACCACCACCGCGTTCGCACCCTGGCCAAGCGTCACCGACTTGGCCTTCGCAAACTCGGTGTTCTTCTCGATTGGATCGACGCTCGACATGAAATAGCTCACGTCGTACATCTTGATCTTGTCGCCGTTCTCCGCCAGCGACTTGCACTCGATCGTGCAGCCGCGGGTAAACGCCGCCGGGAACCAGGCGAGGACGACCGCCTGCTTGCCCTTGAAGTCCGTCAACTGATAGGTCTTCCCGTCGGTCGCCTGCAGCTTGAAGTTCGGCGCCTGGTCGCCGACCTTGAGATCCGCCGTCTGGGCCATGGCCGCAGTCGCCAGGCCGAACACGAGACTTGCCGTCAGCAATACACGCATCTGTCAACCTCCTGGGTTGAAAAGCTTGAGTATACAGTAGTACCCAGGATGCCCGAGTCCATAAAGCCGTCCCGTGGTCCGCTCATCGTTCGCGGCGCGCGCACGCACAACCTGAAGAACGTCGACGTCACGCTGCCGAATGGCAAGCTCGTCATCTTTACCGGCGTGAGCGGGTCGGGCAAGTCGTCGCTTGCCTTCGACACGATTTACGCCGAAGGCCAGCGCCGCTACGTCGAATCGCTCTCCGCCTATGCCCGGCAGTTCCTCGAGCGGATGGAGAAGCCGGACGTCGACAAGATCGAGGGCATCTGCCCGGCGATCGCGATCCGCCAGAAGAACAGCGTTCGCAACCCGCGCTCGACGGTCGGCACGACCACTGAGATCCACGACTACATGCGCCTGCTCTACGCGCGCGTCGGCCGGACGTTCTGCCGGCAGTGCGGGCAGGAGGTGATTCGCGAGACGGCTGAGATCGTGGCGAGGCGGCTGGCCGACCTGCCGGTCGACACGCGCGTGCTGATCGGATTTCAGATCCCCGTTGTCGCGATGTCGGCTGCCCCGGCGAAGGACGCGGGCGGCGACCCAGACGCGTCCGACGAGCTGTTCGAAACGGAGCAGGACGGGGATCCGATTGCCGAGACGCTCGACGGTCTGCAGCGCCGCGGCTACGCCCGCCTGTTGATCGACGGGCGCGCGGTGACGTTCGACGAGATCGATCGTGCCGCACTCGATGACAGGACCACGCTCGACGTTGTCCTCGATCGCGTGAAGATTGAAGGCGACCTGCGCAGCCGCCTGACGGATTCGATCGAGACGTCGTATCGCGAGGGCGGAGGAGCGGCCTTTGCGATCGTGCTCCCGAATCCCGAATCCCGAATCCCGAATCCCCACAGGATCGAGTTCTCAGAGCGTTTCGAGTGCAGAAGCTGCGGGATCGCCTACGAGACCCCGCAACCGCGGCTCTTCTCCTTCAACAACCCATTCGGCGCCTGCCCGACGTGTCACGGCTTCGGCAACATCATCGAGCTCGACATGGACCTGGTGATCCCGGACCAGTCGAAATCGATCATCGAGGGCGCGATCGAGCCGTGGAGCAAGCCGCACTATCGATCGCAGCTGGCCGAATTGAAGCGCGCCGCGCGCAAGTCGGCCGTCCGCCTCGACGTGCCGTGGTCGGAGCTGACCGACGACGAGCGGAGGTTCGTGATCGAGGGCAACGATGCCTACGACGGCATCCGCGGATTTTTCCGCTGGCTCGAGCGCAAGAAATACAAGGTGCACGTCCGCGTGTTCCTGAGCCGCTATCGCAGCTATCTTGCCTGTCCCGATTGCGGCGGCGCGCGCCTTCGCCGCGAGGCGCGTGACGTCCGCGTGGGCGATCGGACGATTGACGCCGTCTCGGCGCTCACCGTCCGCGAGGCGCAGGCGTTCTTCTCGGAGCTCAAGCTGTCGGAAAAGGAGTCGACGGTTGCTGACAAGGTCCTGCGCGAGATTCGCCGCCGGCTTTCTTTCCTGAGCGACGTCGGCCTCGACTACCTGACGCTCGATCGCCTGTCGTCGACGCTGTCGGGCGGCGAGTCGCAGCGCATCAACCTGGCGACCTCGCTCGGCTCCGCGCTCGTCGGCACGCTGTATGTGCTGGACGAGCCGTCGATCGGCCTGCACTCGCGCGACAACAGGCGGCTCATCGACATCCTTCAACAGCTTCGTGACCAGGGGAACACCGTGCTGGTCGTCGAGCACGACGAGGACATGATTCGCGTCGGCGATCACATCGTCGACATCGGCCTCGGCGCCGGCGAGCAGGGCGGCAAGGTCGTCTACTCGGGCGACTACGCGGGATTGCTCCAGGAGCCGCGGTCGCTCACGGCGAAGTACCTGCGCAACGAGCTCGCGATCCCCGTGCCGTCGCCGCGGCGCAAGGGGCTCGCGCAGAAGATCCGGCTCACGGGCGCCAGCGAGCACAATCTCAAGGACATCGACATCGAGGTTCCGCTGAACGCGCTGACGTGCGTCACGGGTGTGAGCGGATCGGGGAAGTCGACGCTGGTGCACGACGTGCTCTACGCCGCGATCAAGCGGGCCAAGGGCGACTGGGATCGCCGCGTCGGCGCCTTCCGCGAGCTGCATGGGCTCGAGTACATCACGGACGTCGTGCTGGTCGATCAGACGCCGATTGGCCGCACCCCGCGATCAAACCCGGTGACCTACCTCAAGGCGTTCGATCCGATCCGCGAGCTGTTTGCGTCCACGAAGGACGCCCGCGCGCGCGGCCTGACCGCCAGCCACTTCTCCTTCAACGTGCCCGGCGGGCGCTGCGAGGCGTGCCAGGGCGAAGGCGTGGTGCGCGTGGAGATGCAGTTCCTGGCCGACGTGTTCGTGCCGTGCGAGCAGTGCGACGGCATGCGCTTCAAGTCGCAGGTCCTCGAGGTGCGTTACAAGGGCAAGAGCGTGCACCAGGTGCTCGAGATGACGGTGCGCGAGGCGTTGACCTTCTTCGGCACGTCTCCGAAGGTACTGCGGCGGCTGCAGGTGCTCGACGAAATCGGCCTCGGCTACCTCCGCCTCGGTCAGCCGGCGACGACGCTGTCAGGAGGGGAGGCGCAGCGAATCAAGATCGCGGCGCACCTGGCGTCGTATGGCGGCGAGCGATTGCTGTACATCCTCGACGAGCCGACCACGGGCCTTCACTTCGACGACATCGCGAAGCTTCTGGCCGCGTTCAAGAAGCTGGTCGAGGCCGGCCACACGCTGATCGTCATCGAGCACAACCTCGATGTGATCAAGACCGCCGACTACGTCATCGATCTCGGTCCCGAGGGGGGCGACGGGGGCGGCGAGGTGATTGCCACGGGCACGCCAGAGCAGATCGTGCAGGTGGAGGCATCGTTTACCGGTCAGGCGCTGCGTCAGGTGCTCGCGGCCGGCAGAGCCAATGCCTACGCGACCCGATAGGTCGGCGGGTCCGCTTCGCGTTACCCGCAGTACCCGCCCCACATCGCACAGATCGTACGTGGGCCGGGTGCCGCGTAGCGGACCCGGCATCCTACCTCGCGATTTTTACGAGCGCCCCACGCTCGTCGTCGCCGAAGAGCTGCTCGGGAAAGTGCTCGTGACTCGCACGCGCCAGGGCACGACCTCTGGCGTCATCGTCGAGACCGAGGCGTACATCGGCGAAGACGATCCCGCGTGCCACGCGTCATTGGGCCGCACCGCGCGCAACGAGCCGCTCTACGGTCCTCCAGGCGTCGCCTACGTCTATCTGAACTACGGCGTCCACTACCTCGTGAACGCGGTAACGGAAGCCGACGGCCACCCGGCCGCCGTGCTCATTCGCGCGCTCGAGCCAATCGAAGGGATCGCGCTGATGAAGAAGCGGCGCGCGGCCGAGGGCCGGATCATCGACGAAGCGGATCTCTGTCGCGGCCCCGGCAACCTGACGCGCGCGCTGGGCATCACGCTGGCCGACAACCGGCACGATCTCACCCTTCGACCGCGCTCAGGGCAGGCCCTTCGACTACGCTCAGGGCAGGCCGGCCGCACGCTCCGGATCGAGGACCACGGCATATTGATCGGCGAAGTCGCGCGAGGGCCACGCATCGGGATTCGCGTTGGCGTCGACCGGCCCTGGCGCTGCTGGATCGACGGACATCGGTCGGTGTCCGCGCACCAAAGAAAAAAGTGAAAGTGGCCGTGCGACGATGACGAGTGCTAGGATTGAAATTCTTCGATGGGTCAAACGCTCCTTCAGAAAGTGTGGGACCTCCACACGGTTCGGACGCTGCCGACGGGGCAGACACAACTCTTCATCGGCCTTCACCTTATTCACGAGGTGACGACGCCGCAGGCGTTCGACGCGCTGAGGGAGCACGGGTGGCGCGTGGCGCGCCCCGACCGGACGTTCGCGACCGTCGATCACATCGTGCCGACGCGGCAGCGGCAGCGGCCGTTCCTCGACGTGATGGCCGAAGACATGATCGCGTCGCTCGAGCGCAACTGCCGCGACTTCGGCATCCCGCTGTACGACATCGGCGACGACCGCCAGGGCATCGTGCACGTAATCGGGCCGGAGCTCGGCCTCACGCAGCCCGGCCTGACGATCGCGTGCGGCGACAGCCACACCTCCACCCACGGCGCGTTCGGCGCCGTCGCGTTCGGCGTCGGCACGTCGCAGGTGCGCGACGTGCTCGCGTCTCAGTGCCTGGCGCTGGAGCCGCTGAAGGTTCGCCGCATCCGCGTCACCGGTCAGCTCCCGCGAGGCGTCTACGCGAAAGACGTCATCCTCACGATCATCCAGCGGCTTGGCGTGGCCGGCGGCAACGGCTACGCGTACGAGTACGCGGGCGACACGATCGAGCGCATGTCGATGGACGAGCGGATGACGATCTGCAACATGTCCATCGAAGGCGGCGCGCGCGCCGGCTACGTGAACCCCGACGAGACGACGTTCACGTATCTCGAGGGGCGGCCCTTCGCGCCGCAGGGGGACGCGTTCGAGCGCGCGAAAGCGTGGTGGCGTTCGATCGCGTCCGACCGCGATGCCGTCTATGACGACGACGTGGCGATTCGCGCGAAGGATCTGACGCCCGTCGTCACCTGGGGCGTCAACCCGGGCCAGTCGATCGCGATTGACGGCGCCGTTCCCGCGCCCGCTGGCGCCGATCGGCAATCGACGTCCGATGCGCTGACCTACATGGGATTGCAGGCCGGCCAGCCGATCGCGGGCATGAAGGTCGATGTCGCGTTCATCGGCTCCTGCACGAACGGACGTCTCTCGGATCTCCGCGAAGCGGCGCGCATCGTCCGCGGCCGGCACGTGGCGCCGCACGTGAAGGCGCTGGTCGTTCCTGGATCTGCCGCGGTCCGCAAAGCCGCCGAGCGCGAGGGGCTCGACCGGACGTTCCGCGAAGCCGGGTTCGAGTGGCGCGAAGCGGGCTGCTCGATGTGCCTCGGCATGAACCCCGACAAGCTCGAAGGCAACCAGGTGTGCGCCGCCTCGTCCAACAGGAATTTCAAGGGACGGCAGGGGAGTCCCACCGGCCGCACGCTGCTCATGAGCCCCGCGATGGTGGCCGCCGCGGCGCTGGCGGGCGAGGTCACGGACGTCCGGACGCTCGCCGATCCGGCGCCGGCGGGGGTGGCGTGATGGGCGCCGAGCGCATCGAGACGATCGAGGGTCGCGCGCTGCCGATGCGCGGTGAGGACATCGACACCGATCGCATCATGCCGGCCCGCTTCCTGAGATCGATTACCTTCGAGGGACTCGAGACGCACGTCTTCGAGGACGATCGTCTTGCCGCGAGTCGAAGTGGCGACGTACATCCGTTCGACAAGCCGGAGTACGAGGGCGCCTCGATTCTGATCGTCAACCGCAATTTCGGATCGGGCTCCTCCCGCGAGCACGCGCCGCAGGGCCTTCGGCGCCGGGGCATCCGCGCCATCATCGGGGAGTCGTTCGCCGAGATCTTCTTCGGCAACTCGTTGATGATCGGGCTTGCGTGCGTGACCGCCGCACAGGGGGACGTCGAACGATTGATGGCCCAGGTGGAGCACGACCCGGGAGTTGTGCTCCACCTCGACCTCGAGGCGGGCGCCTGTGAGAGCAGGGGATTGAAGGTGCCGGTATCGATGCCGGCGCACGTGCGCGACGCGCTGATCGCCGGCGCGTGGGACACGACGGGACTTCTGCTGGACCGCTACGAGGCCGTCACTGCGACCGCGGCAAAGCTGCCGTACCTCAGCGGCTTCTGAAATTTACGAATCCACGAATTGACGAATTGACGAATTGGAATTTTCCATTGCATGGATCAATCCACATCCGTCAATTCGTAAGTTCGTCAATTCGTCAATTCTGTTTCCGCTTCTCTTCCACCGAGGCGAGAAATGCCGCCGAGGCGTGTGACCGTTCTCCTCCCTTTCTGAATACGAGGCGCACCTGCCGCCGCAGCCGGATCTCCGGCACCGGCAGCGCCACCAGCTCGCCGCGCGCGATCTCGGACTCGGCGCATCGCCGCGGCAGCAGCGCCACCCCCATGTTGGTCGCCACCGCGCGCTTGATCCCTTCAAGGCTCGGCAGCGACACGAGGATGTTTGCCGGGATGTGATGCTGCTCGAAGAGGCGCAGCACCCGGTCGCGCACATGCGACGGATCGTTGTGCGCAATCACGGGGTGGCGTCCGCACTCCGCGAGGGTGACTTCCCTGTTGTGCGCGAGCGTGTGGGTCGGAGGAACCAGCATCACGAGCTCGTCCTGGCCGAGGACGATCGTGCTGAGCCGCGGCTCCGACGGCTGAAACGTCAGGACACCGAAATCAAGCGTCCCCTGCGCGACCTCGGCGCCAATCTGCCGCGCCGGGATGCGCCGGACATCGACGTGCACGAGCGGATGGCTTTCCCGGAACCTGGCGATGAGCGGCAGGACGACGTGGACCGAGGCCTCGTTGGCGCCGATCAGCACGCGTCCACGGCGGAGGTCCCGAAGGTCCTTGACGGCGATCTCGGCTTCCTCGGACAGGCGCATGAGACGCTCGGCGAAGTCGTGCAACAGGCGCCCGGCATCGGTCAGGGTGGCGTCCTTGGTGGCCCGATCGAACAGCCGCTCGCCCACGCTCTCCTCGAGGCGGCGAACCGCCTGGCTGACTGCCGGCTGAGTCCGGTGCAGCTTCATCGCTGCTCTGGAGAAGCTCCGTTCGGCCGCAACCCTGAGGAAAACGCGTAATTCGGCCAGTTCCACTGCTTCACCTTCTCATAAGCACCGATAATCCAAACAGAATAATTATCATTTTGACATTATCTACCGCGGTCGCGTCTACTGGCTGGGAAGCGGAGAGGTCCCTGATGGCACAACACGTCCGAATCTTCGACACGACGCTGCGCGACGGCGAGCAGGCGCCCGGATTTTCGCTCCGGCCGGCCGAGAAGATTCTGCTTGCCCGTCAGCTGGACGCGCTGGGCGTGGACATCATCGAAGCGGGCTTCCCGATTGCGTCCCCCGCGGACGCGGAAGCAGTGCGCCAGATCGCGCAGGACGTGCGCCGGCCGATCATCGCGTGCCTCGCGCGTTGCCACCGCGCGGATCTCGAGAAGGCGGTGGAGGCTATTCAGCCGGCGGAGCGCGGCCGCATCCACACGTTCATCGCGACCTCCGATCTCCACCTGCAGGCGAAGCTGCGCATGACCCGCGAGCAGTGTCTCGAGGCGGCGATCGACGCGGTGCGCTATGCGCGCCAGCACACGTCCGACGTCCAGTTCTCCGCCGAAGACGCCACGCGGAGCGACGTGGATTTCCTCTGCCGCGTCGTTGAAGCCGTCATCAAGGCGGGCGCGACCACGATCAACCTGCCCGACACGGTTGGCTACGCGACGCCCGATGAAATCCGCGACTTCTTCACGACCATCCGGACCCGCGTGCCGCACTCGGACGAGGTCGTGTTCAGCACGCACTGCCACGACGATCTCGGGCTCGCGGTCGCGAACTCGCTCGCCGCGGTGCAGGGGGGCGCGTACCAGGTCGAGTGCACGGTCAACGGCATCGGCGAGCGCGCGGGCAACGCGTCGCTCGAAGAGATCGTGATGGCCTTCACGGTTCGCCAGGATTGCCTGCCGTATTCAACCGGCGTCGACACGCGCCTGATCTATCCGTCGAGCGAGATGCTGACCCGGCTGACCGGGGAGAGCGTCCAGGCGAACAAGGCGATCGTCGGCCGCAACGCCTTCGCGCACGAAGCGGGGATCCACCAGGACGGCATGATGAAGGATCGCCGCACCTACGAGATCATGCGCGCCGAAGACGTGGGCGCGCCGTGGAACCCGCTGGTCCTCGGCAAGCACTCGGGGCGTCACGCAGTGCAGCACCGGTGCCGGGAGCTCGGCCTGCAGGTTGAGGCCGGCGAGCTCATCGAGGTGTATCGCGCGTTGATGGTGATCGCGGACGAGCGGAAGATCATCACGGACAGCGACGTCACGGCCGTCGTCAGCTCGGTCCGCTCGGGGCCGTCGCCGCGCCACGAGCCGGTCGATCCGTTCGATACGCCGTCGACCACGGTGAGCGCGATGCATCCCTCCGGCTACGGACACGGCGTGTAGTCGGTTGGTGGATGGTGGTTTGCGGTTGGTGGACCACGAACCAGCATCCACTAACCACCAACCACCAACCACTAACCACCCTTGTCCAGCGTCACGATCATCCGGCCGGTCGGCGGAGCGATCCCGCGCTCGGCGAACACCTTCGCGATCCTCTTTCGCAGCTCGCGTCCCACGAGCCACTGCTTCAGCGGCACGGTCTTGATGCGCGCCTTCAGCACGAGCTGTCCCTGGTCGAACGCGTCGACACCGTAGACATCCAGCGGCTCGAGGATGTGCGGCCTGAACGCCGGGTCGCTCATCAGCGTCGCGGCGGCGTCGCGCATCGCCGCCATCACCCGCTCAGGGTCATCGTTGTAGCCAATCCCGAATGTGATCACGTAGTACGAGAAATCCTTCGACTTGTTGGCGAGCGTCTTCACCTCGCCGTTCGGGAAGACGTGGACCGTGCCTTCCTCGTCACGCAGCACGGTCGTGCGGAGGTTGACCTCCTCGACGAGCCCGCCCTGGCCGTTGACGACCGCCACGTCGCCGACCCGGACCTGGTCCTCGAGAATCAGGAAGAAGCCCGAGATCACGTCCCGGACGATCGTCTGCGCGCCGAATCCGATCGCGAGCCCCGCGATGCCGGCGCCCGTGAGCGCGGGCGTGATGTCGACGCGCAGCTCCCGCAGGATCATCAGCGCCGCGATGCCGACCACGAGGACCGACAGCGCCTTCTGGAGGAGCCGTCCCAGCGTCTGCGCGCGCTTGGTCCGCTCCACGACGTTGAGGCCGGTGCCGCGGCTCATCTCGCGCTCGAAGCGCCGCGCGGCCGCGGACCCGATGCGGATGACGAAGTAGGCGCCGACGGCGATGATCGCGATCCGCAAGCCCGCGTCGAGGAACCACAGGACGAGCGCTTCCGGGCTGCCGCCAAATCGCGTCGGGTGGCCGGCGAGCGTCAGCGCCGGGAAGGCCAACGCCGCTGCCGTCACGACGAAGATGACCAGCCGCACGACCCGGCGTGGCCGGTCGACGAACAGCGCTTCGACGTCGCGATCTTCGATGATGGCGCGCAGGATGGATTGGACGGCGCGCGCGACGATGTCGGCGACGAGATAGGCGACGAGCAGCGCCAGCGCGAGCGCCAGCGTCATTTCAGGCCAGTGGGGGGAGAGGTTCACTGTCCGGTCGCGCGCTGAATGACCAGCTTCAGCTGCATCCGCCGTCCGTCACGGATGACGTCGAGCGTCGCCGTGCTCCCGATTGGCGCGTCCTGGACGAGCCGTGACAGGGGGCCGGTGTCGTTCACCACCGCGCCGTTGAAGCCGGTGATGATGTCGCCGGGACGCAGGCCGGCGTCATAGGCGGCCGCATCCCGGCGCATCCGCTGCACGAAGACGCCGCGCGCGTCCGGGGCGCCGAGGTTGGAGGCGTCCTGCGTGGTCAGCGGTGCGAACTCGACGTAGCCGATCGATCCGCGGCGCACCTCGCCGTACTTCAGGAAGTCGGCGACGACCCGGCGCGCGAGATTGCTCGGGATCGCGAACCCGACGCCCTGGTACCCGCCGCTCTCGCTGAAGATCGCCGTGTTCACGCCGACCAGCTCGCCGCGCGCGTTGACCAGCGCGCCGCCCGAATTGCCCTGGTTGATGGCGGCGTCCGTCTGGATGAAGTCCTCGTAGCCCGAAATGCCGAGACTGGTCCGGCCGAGCGCCGACACGATCCCGAGCGTGACGGTCTGACTGAGCTGGAACGGGTTGCCGATCGCGAGCACCCACTGCGCGACCTTCAACTGCGACGAGTCGCCCCACGGCATCGTCGGAAGACCCTTCACGTCGATCTTGAGCAACGCGAGGTCGGTGATCGGATCAACGCCGACAATCTGCGCGCGCATCTCGCGCTTGTCGCCGAGCGCCACGCTGATCGCCGGCAGCTGACGCAAGGAGATGCGTCCCGATTCACCAGCGACGACGTGGTTGTTCGTCAGGATGTAGCCGTCGGCGCTGACGATGACGCCGGAGCCGAGGCTGCGCTCGACGTCACGCCGCGGCCCGTAGAGGTCGCTGTCGTCGCCAAAGAAGTAGCGGAAGAACGGATCGTTCGAGAACGGGGAGTTCTGGCGCGCGATCACCTGCGTCGAGGAGATGTTCGCGACCGCGGGGACCGTGCGCGTCGCCACCGCGCTGAAGTCGGGCAACGCGGCCGACGCCGGCCCGGCGGCGGTGACGGCCGGACGCGACGCAGACGGGGCCTGCGGCGGGTTGTCGGCTGCACCGGTGGCCGCGCGCATCCGCCCCGTCATCACGAGGCCCGCAAGGAATCCGCACCCGAGGATCAGGAACGCGAGGATCAGGCGCCGCGCTTTCACGTCAGGACACGCGAATGCGCCGCGCGCTCCCTTCGGCTTTCGGACAGGTGACCGTGAGCACGCCGTCGCGAAGATCGGCCGTGATGCCGTCGGTGTCGACGGGATGCGGGAGCTCGAACGCGCGGCTGAAGCTGCCGTGGCCGCGCTCGACGCGATGGTACTGCTCGCAGGAGACGCCGCTCTCGGGGCGCACGCCCGAGAGCCGGAGCTGGCCGTCGCTCACGTGGATCTGCACATCGTCCTGGCTCAGTCCGGGCAGCTCCGCGGTGAGGACGTACGCATCGGCGGTTTCGTGGAGGTCGATGGGGGGAACCCAGCCGGCAGGGCCGGGCGCGAAGCGGTCGAGCCGCTGCTGGATTGCCAGCAGGTCGCGGATCGGATCCCAGCGCGCAAACGCCACGACCGGCATCCTAGCATAGGCATTCGGTGTGCTACGATCCTTCAGATCTGCCGTCGACGAAAATCATGGCATCCCTACAAGCCACACGACTCAAGAAAGGCATGCTGGTGAAGATCGAGAACGACCTGTTCAGGGTCCTCGAGCTCCAGCACGTGACGCCCGGCAACCTCCGCGGATTCGTCCGCGTGAAGTTCAGGAACATCCGCAGCGGCGCGCTGGCGGACCAGAAGCTGCGCTCGGAAGATACGGTGGAGCGCGCGACGCTCGACGAGCGCCAGATGCAGTACCTCTACCAGGACGGCGACGACTATTACTTCATGGATACGACGTCGTTCGAGCAGACGCACATCACGAGCGAGGCGCTCGGCGAGTCGGTCAATTACCTGAAGGCGGAAATGATGATCCAGGTGGAGTTCTACGGGAGCGAGCCGGTGGGCATCGAGCTGCCGCCGGCGGTCGATCTGAAAGTGCTCGACACCACGCCCGGCATCAAGGGGGCGACCGCGAGCAACCAGGTGAAGCCGGCGACGCTCGAGACCGGCCTCGTCGTGAACGTGCCGCCGTTCGTCAACTCGGGCGACATGATTCGCGTGAACACGGAGACAGGGGAGTACCTGTCACGCGCGTAATAACCGCGAAGACCACGAAAACCGCGAAGGTCACGAAACAAACCTTTAGAATATTTCGTGTGCTTCGAGATCTTCGTGATTTCGTGGTGTAGATACGTATGGACGTAGTCCGGCACCAACCCAATCAGGGCTGGATTGAAGTCATCGTCGGCAGCATGTTCAGCGGCAAGAGCGAAGAGCTGATTCGCCGCCTGCGCCGCGCGCAGATCGCGCGCCAGAAGGTCCAGATCTTCAAGCCGACGGTCGACACCCGGTACGCCGACGACGATATCGTCTCCCACAGCGACATGCGGATCTCCTCTCGCGCGGTCAGCACCTCGCGCTCGCTGCTGGACCTGGTCGAGACGGACACCGAGGTCGTCGGGATCGATGAGGGGCAATTCTTCGACCAGGAGCTGCCGGCCGTGTGCAACGAGCTTGCGGATCGCGGCACACGCGTCATCGTGGCGGGCCTCGACCAGGATTATCTCGGCAAGCCGTTCGAGCCGATGCCGCAGCTGCTCGCGATCGCCGAGTACATCACCAAGACCCTCGCGATCTGCATGGTGTGCGGCAACCCCGCCAATCACACGCAGCGCCTCGTGTCGAGCGGCGACCGCGTGCTCCTCGGCGCGCAGGGCACCTACGAGGCGCGCTGTCGTGCCTGTTTTGATCCGAGCCTTGCGGGTGTACCGGCAAAGCCCAAATCCCACGCCCCAACAGAGGCCCGATCCCCGATCCCCAATCCCCGATCCCCGAAGGTGTAGTCCCATGGGGTTGCAGGTTCTCCTTCAGCAGATCCTCTTTTTCTTCGGCATCGGCTTTTTCATTGCCAACGTTCTGGTCATCGCCGACCTCCTGCGCTTCCGGCTCCGCAGGCGATCGGCGCTGCTCGTGTGGCAGGGTGAGAAGCCGCGGTTCTACGGCTTCAGCCTCGCGCTCGGCGTGATGCTCGGGCTGCTGTTTGCCTTCAAGCTGTTCGTCCAGCACCGGCCACTCAACCAGCTGTTCGGCGAGACCATGATGTTCTTCTATTACGCGTATGCGTTCCCGTTGAGCACGCGGATCGCGCGGGGATTCTACGACGACGGGATCTGGTCCGACAGCGGGTTCATGAAGTGGGCGCAGATCTCGGCGGTGTCGTGGAAGGAGGAGGGGGCGGTGACGCTTGTTCTCATCTCGCATTTCCGCAACATCGCGCGACGGATGACGGTGCCAGGCAACCTGTACGGCCAGGCACGGCGGCTTCTCAGGGACAAAATCAAGGCGCATGACATTCATATCGGGGGCACCGGGCTCGATCTCGGGAGTCGGGACGAGGCGGATGCTGTTTGAGGGTTCTCGGGTGCACGGGTGCACAGGTGCACGGGTTCGGTTCACGGGTTCACGGGTGCACGGGTTCACGGGTTCGGTTCACGGGTTCACGTTGACGGGACCCTGGTTGAAGGGTGCTCGGGGCGGTTCAAGTTCTTCATTTGCATCGACTTCACGAACCCGAACCCCACCCGTGAACCTCGAACCCGAACCCTCGAACCGAACCCGTGCACCCGTGCACCCATGCACCCTGAGAACCGATAATCTCGTTCGTATGCCTCCCCGCCCGACGTGGAAAGGTTTTCTGAAGGTCAGCCTCGTGAACATCCCGGTCAAGGTGTTCCCGGCGACCGAATCGGCGGCCGCGATCTCCTTCAACCAGCTTCACGCCGAGTGTCAGACGCGCATCCAGCAGAAGCGGTGGTGCCCCCACTGCGACCGCGAAGTGCCCAACTCCGAGCTGGTCAAGGGATACGAGTTCGAGAAAGGCCGCTACGTCATCGTCGGCGACGAGGATATCGAGAAGGTCCGCGTGGAGTCGACGCGCGTGATCAACCTCGTCCAGTTCGCAGACGACTCCGACATCGATCCGATCTACGTCGATCGCGCCTACTACCTGGCGCCCGATGGCCCGGTCGCCGCCGACGCGTTCGCGGTCATGCGCGAAGGGATGGCGGGGAAGGCGGGCATCGGCAAGATGGCGCTCTACGGGCGTGAGTATCTCGTCGCGGTGCGGCCGCAGAAGAACGGGCTCGTGATGTACACGCTGCATCACGACGCCGAGATCCGCAGCATCGATCAGATCGAGGAGCTCAACTCCGTGCCGGCCAAGGTGAAGCCGGAGGAGATCAAGCTGGCGAAGCAGGTGATCGCCACCTTCGACGGCGAGCTCAACCTCAAGGATTACAAGGACGAGTACAAGGAAGGCCTCCGGCAGATCATCGACGCCAAGATCGCGGGAGAAGAGATCGTCGCGCCCGATGTGCAAGAGCCGCCGCGCGTCGTCGACCTGATGGAAGCGCTGAAGCGCAGCCTCGACTCGGTCAGCCGGAAAAAGAAGAAGCCGGCGAAGGCGGAGATCAAGAAGATCGCCGCGAAGGCGGCGAAGGGCGCTGCGAACGGCACGAAGAAACGTCGCGCAGGCTGAACCTGCGCCCTACGGGCACAAGCGATTTCTAGGGCACCCGCGCTGCGTTTGCCTGGCCGGTGACGAACGCACCGCGCTGCTGGGCGAAGGCGGTGAGATCGCGGATCGCCTGCTCGAACTCGTCGTTCGAGAAGTTCCTTTCGGGATCGCTCAACGCCGCACCTCGGATCTGGTTGGATTCCCGCTCGACCTCCCGTTCAAGCCACCCGCGCGGGTCGGCAGACCCTGCTTCAACTTCATTCGCCGATTTCACGCACTCGATCAGCGTGTCGAGGTACAGATCGTAGAGATCGCGATACGAGAGAGCGCGCGACAGAAGCCGGTTCCTCTGCGCCGCCGGCACGTCTGTGATGTTGTGAAAGATGGGGTACTCGACGCCGCCCTTGAAAGCTTCGCTCTTATCCCATTCGATGAACGCGAACAGCTTCTGGTTGTCGAACCGGTAGAAATAGAAGTTGTTCATGCCGCCGTAGTCGCTGAGCAAACCGTCCTGATCGGAGAGAAACTTCTCGACAGCCAGGTGCCGGATGAATTTCGTGAGGTCGAGATAGGCGGTCATGGTCGACCGGAACGCCGCGTCGCCCGTCTGGTTGATGGTCTGCACGAGGTCCACAAGGAACTCCGGCCGTGGGTCGGTGTCGTGCGTTTCCGGCTTGAAGGGAAGCGGCACGTAGGATTTCGCGTCCGAACCGCGGTCTTCGAAGTAGTACGGCGCACTGTCGGCCGGGTAATCGTACTTGTATAGGTAACCTCCGTCTTCGGCGAAGGTGCGCTTCAGGAAATCCTGGTCGACCGCTTCGACGATCAGATACAAGCCCGCATACTGATTGTTGATGAACAGCCTCGCATGCGCTTCGCGCGACGCGGGAATGTTCATCCGATGGAACAGCAGCATGCTCAACCGTTCGTGGAGGCTGGATGCATCCTGCGTGTTGTTTCGGAGGACGAACGACTTCAAGCCGAGAAACGATTGCTTGCTCGTGTAGCGATTGAAATCGACGCGCAGTCCCGGCTTGACGCCGCTGCGGCTGCCGGTTCCGCGTGAGCGAATGCCGACGTTGCGAAGGACCTGATCCCGCCAGCGAAAATCGCATGGGTAGTAGGTATCGTCCAGGTAGTGATCCTTCAGCGCCCGCCAATCCTTCGAATTGACGCTCAACGAAATGTCGTGAAGAACCGTGTCGTCGAAGAACGAGTCCGACGGGGCCGGCGTCGCCTCCGCTTGACCGATGACCAGATCCCTGTTGATCTGGCCGCGGACAACCTCGCCCGACAGGACCACCACAACAACGATGAGGAAAGGAAATCGCTTCATTGTGTGTTCATCCCCAGAGTGATTTCCATGGGAACCGTGGCAACTACAGGACGAACTGGAATCGAACGACCCGGCTCCAGGACGCACCGCCATTCGCCACGGGACTGGTTTCCCGATCTTCGACCTGTTCGCGGATCGCGTTGAACTGCAGTTTGACCCATCGGCTCACGATCCAGTTCACCCCCAACGTCAGAGCCCTCTCGCCGCGTGGAAAGATACTGTTCGTTCGGGGATTTCTGAAGGAGGCGTCCTTGTCCGCGCCATTGACGCTGTCGAACCACAACCGTTCGTAGCGGGCGGCCGCTTCCACGGCTCCAAACCCGCCCCGCAGCAGCTCGTTGGCGGCCTTCACGGGGCGCGACTTCGGTTCGCCGGTCAGGATCCAGGTGCCGGAGACGTACCAGGATCGTGCACGAGCGTCCGGAAGGTCTTGATCGCCGAGCCCTTGCTTCAGCCGGTCGTCTGTCACCCACATGAATTCGGAGCGCGCCGATGCCGGGCCCATCATCCAATCGATGTCGCCCTCCCATCGGCGTCGATGACCTTTGACGTACACCGGCTCATAGAACGTATCGTGGTTGAAGAGGGTCCGGCCGCGCAGTCCGTTCGGTGTGAATGAATCGTCGGACAGCGAGCTGATGGTGAGGGCGGTACCAAGCTCGAGGCTGCTGAAGAGCGCCTTGTTCAGCTTCCGAAGCGGCGTACCGGTGACGCGCGCCGCGAACGTCCCGTCGCCGCCCTTGATCTTCTTCGCGCGTACGTTGTCGCCATCGTGCCGGAACGCGCCAGCCCAGTAGTTCAACCCGCGCTTGAAGAACCGGCCGTGGAGCATCACGCCGGTGTCGCGCGCCGGCGCCAGGTTGCTCGCGCCAAGCGAGCGATACGCAAAATCATTGTGCGAATCGCCCGTGAGCTCGTCGAGGCTGAAGGGGACCTTGAACCGCCCGGCCTGGACCTGAACGTTATTGATGTAGCTGACATTCACGTCCACGTCTTTCCACAGTGACGTCGGTGTATAGCCGGCCAGCAGATCCTTGTCGGTCAGTTCCTGCTCGGTGAGCTCGCGCTCGGCCTCGTATTCGATGCGTTTGAAAAAGTACCCTTCGATGCCGACGCGATTGCGATGCAGCTCCCACAGGCATGTCGACGGAAGTGGTGTACTCGGACACGCGACACCCCTGGCGCCGGCGTACGACCCGTGCGCATCTTCCTGAAGCTTTGCCTGGACATCGAGGCGAAACACCTTACCGTATCGGATCGACGGATGCTGCTTCCAGACGAAGTGGCCGGCGTCTCCGCCGCCATCGACGACCTGATCGGGGTCGACCTCCTCGTCCGGAGCGATGGCGTCAGACTTTTTCTTCTTCTTCTTCTCCGGTTTTTTCTCCGACTTCCCGTCAGTAGCCTGGGCCGCCGCCTGCCCGATACCCAGGGCGGATTCATCGGCCGCGTTCCATCCCTGTGAACGCAGGACCGACGCAAACGACGGAGCGAACGCTTCAGTCGGATGCGGGACCGCGCCCGCGTTCATCGAGCCTGACGCGACAGTGGCGATCGCGACGAGTCCCTGAATCAACACAGCGCTTCACCTCTGATAGACGTGACGTTGGCCACCGAAGACGACTTGGCTGATCGCAATCTTATACTACGAAATCTTCCAAAGGAATCGGCACAAAACGACGTGTGGTGCCCTGCGAATCGTCAGAATCGTTCCCACAGGCCCATCCCGTGCGCCGTCGGATCGTGGATCCAGTCTGGTGGCGTGAGCCACACGAACGCGAGGATCGCGATGACCCACAGGTCGTAGGGAAGGGTCGTCCGCTCGTCGGTCCAGAAGAACGCGCGCCAGCACACGCGGCTCAGCGGATTCGAGCCGCGGGGGACCGGCTTCGCGTTCAGCACGAGATGCGTGTAGTGAATCCGGTTGGCGACGGTCACGATCGACAGGATGAGGATGACCCACAGGACCGCGCCCATGCGGTTGGTGAATGCGCCGATCATGAAGAGCACGATCCGCTCGGGCCGCTCCATGAAGCCGACCTTGCACTTGCTGATGAGCGATTCGGCGCGCGCGCGCGCGTAGCTCGTCATGATCGAGAACATCATGGCCAGCGCGGCCACCATCACGTAATCGGTACGCCGCAGGCTCGCGTAGAGATAAATCAACCCCAGGAACAGCGCGATGTCGGAGAAGCGATCGAGCGTCGAATCCCAGAAGGCGCCGAACGGCGAGACGGTATTCGTCTCCTGCGCGACCTTGCCGTCGATGAAGTCGAAGATGTTCGCGACGATCATGATCAGGCCGGCCGGGAGGAAGCGGTTGACACCGAGGGCGGTGGCGGCGGCGACATTGATGAGGACGCCGATGAGCGTGAGGGTGTTCGGGTGGATGCGCAGCGCCACGCAGGCCGAAATGATGGCCCGCAGCGGGAACATGCACACCTTCCCGATGAATCCGGTAAACGTCATTCGCCGGTGGTGATCACAGGTGTCGAGTCAGAACCGAACTCGGCATGGTAGCCCATGGCCATCCAGAACCTCAAGGATGAGACGGCGCGCGTGTACAATCGTCTTCTTATGAACGCGATGCGCGCCGCCGTGATCGCCGGCATCCTGGCT
>JAHFUO010000081.1 GCA_023265015.1 Acidobacteriota bacterium
TCCGCGTCTTTCTCGACGCACGGGGGGCCTTCTTCCAGTGGCCGGGCGCCGAGACGCAGCGTGCGTGGATTCATCACCCACGGTCTCGTGAACACGTTCGGATCTTCGACCGTCGCCTGGTACGTGATGGTGTCACCGGTGCGCGTGATCCGCTCGACGACGTGAAGGGCCTCGGTGTGAAAGTAACCGTCCGGCGCCCAGCTGGTCACGTTCCCACGGTGGTCCTTCACGTCGAGATGGACGTAGACGTGCGGATTGATCCACTCGGCCTTCGTGACAACGCCTTTCAGCGTCATCGGCTTGTTGATGTCGAATTCCGCCTGAAACGAGTGATGCGCCAGCGCGGGTCCGGCGGCGAGCAGCATGGCGGCCAGTGACAGTGCGGTGCAGATTCTGTGGCTCCTGCCGAACATGACGCACTTTTCGCGGCCGATTTGCAGGCTTCGCGTGTTAGATTTAATCGTTTGGGGACTGACGGAAATTCATCATGGCGTCGCAGCGCAAAACCGATCTCGTGCTCGGCTCAGTCCGGAAATTGCTGCGTGTCGGCGCCACCCCGAACGTCCTGAACCTGCTGCAGAAGCGGCATCCCGTCGACATCGCCGAAATCCTCAGGGCCCTCAATGATCACGAGCGCCGCGCCGCCTTCGAGGCGCTGGCCGTCCAGGACCCCCGCCTGGCCATGCAGGCACTTGCGGAAGTCGGCGTCGACCTTGGCGCAGCGCTCCTGGCCACGAGATCCCCGGCCGACATTGTCCGCCTCGTCCAGGAACTTCCTCCCGACGATGCGGCGGCGCTGATCGACGCGATGCCGGTCGAGTCCGCAGACCAGGTGCGCGACCTGATGCGGGGACAGGGTTCCGCCGCGGTCGGCGATCTCCTCGATCACCAAGAGGGCACGGCCGGCCGCATCATGAACCCGAAGGTGTTCGCCCTGCCGGAGGAGGCCACGGCAGGGGAGGCGGTGAGCGCGCTGCAGCAGGCGGGCGGCGTCGAGATGGTGTTCTACCTCTACGTCGTCGACGATCGGCGGCACCTGGTGGGCGTGGTCTCGCTGCGCCGATTGCTGCTCGTGCCGCCGGAGACGTCGCTGAAGCGCATCATGACGGCCGACGTCATCAGCGCCGGCGTGGACGAGGATCAGGAAGAAGTCGCGCGCAACGTATCCTCCTATCACCTGCTGGCGATTCCGGTCGTCGATGACGAGAACAAGCTCGTGGGCAGCATCACGGTCGACGACGTCATCGACGTGATGAAAGACGTGACGACGGAGGAGTTTCAGAAGCTCGGAGGCCTCGAGGCGCTGGATGAGCCATATATCTCGACGCCCTTCGGCACCCTCGTCAAGAAGCGCGCACGCTGGCTGGTGGTGCTCTTCCTCGGCGAGCTGCTGACCGCGACGGCGATGGGATATTTCGAGAAGGAGATCGCCAAGGCGGTCGTGCTCGCGCTGTTTGTCCCGCTCGTCATCTCGTCGGGCGGCAACAGCGGCTCCCAGGCCGCCTCGCTGATGATTCGCGCGCTGGCGGTCGGCGAGGTGACGCTGCGCGACTGGTGGCGCATCATGCGCCGGGAAGTGCTGTCGGGCCTCGCGCTCGGGACGATCCTGGGTTCTGTCGGATTTGTCCGCGTGACGCTGTGGCAGGAGATGTTCGGGACGTACGGTGCGAACTGGTTCCTCGTGGCCCTCACCGTGCTGTTCGCGCTGGTCGGCGTCGTCACGTGGGGCACCATCGCCGGGTCGATGCTGCCGTTCGTGATGAAGCGGCTCGGCGCGGATCCCGCCACGTCGTCGGCGCCGTTCGTCGCCACGCTGGTCGATGTCACGGGGCTCGTGATCTACTTTACGGTGGCCGCTGTGATCCTCCGCGGTACACTCCTCTAGCGGACCATGGCGGCGCAGCGAAGAATCGATCTCGTCCTCGACTCCGTGAAGCGGCTGCAGCGCGTCGGTGCGGCCGCGAATCTGCTGAACCTGCTGCAGAAGCAGCACCCCGCTGATCTCGCCCAGATCTTCAGCGAGCTTCCGGACAAGGATCGGGAAGCGGCGTTCAGCGTGCTTGCCGAGCGCAACGGGCGGCTGGCCATGGAAGCGATCTCCGAGCTGGGGCACGAAGCCGGCGCGGCGCTCCTCGCGACGCGTTCCGCCGAAGAGATCGCAAAACTTGCGCAGGAGATCGCGTCCGATGATGCAGCGGCGCTGATCGATTACCTGCCTGAAGAGCTGTCGGGCGCCGTGCTCGACCTGATGCGCCCGAAGGAATCGGGCGTGGTCGAGAACCTGCTGGAGTACGAAGAGCAGACCGCCGGCCGCATCATGAACCCGAATGTCTTCGCGCTCAGCGAGGACTTGACGGTGGGCGAGGCGATCACCGAGCTGCAGACAAACCGCGACGTGGAGATGGTGTTCTACCTCTACGTGGTCGACGAGCGCCGACACCTGGTCGGCGTCGTCTCGCTGCGCCGGCTGCTGCTCGTGTCGCCGGAGACGCCGCTCAAGCGGATCATGACCACCGATCTGATCAGCGCGCGCGTCGACATGGACCAGGAGGAAGTCGCGCGGCAGGTGGCGTCGTACAACCTGCTCGCCATTCCGGTGGTCGACGAAGAGAACAAGATCGCCGGCGTCATTACCGTGGATGACGTGATTGACGTCATCAAGGACGAGGCGACGGAAGACATCTACCGCCTGGCAGGCGTCGCGGGCGACGAGCGCGTGTTTACCCCTGCGTCCGACACGTTCCGCAAGCGCTTGCCGACCCTCGGTATTCAGCTCGTCACGTTGTTTGCGGCGTCCGCCGTGGTGGCGGTGTTCGAGAAGACGATCGGGCGTGTCACGGCGCTGGCGGTCTTCATGCCGATCGTGGCGGGCATGGGTGCCACCGCCGCCACGCAGACGCTGACCGTGATCGTCCGCGGCATCGCGCTTGGTGAATTGACTTTGAGCAACTCGCGCAAGGCGTTGTTGAAGGAGGCGAGCATCGGCGTCGGAAACGGCATCCTGCTCGGGGGCGTGGCCGCCATCGTGGCGTGGGCCGCGAAGGGGGACCCCGTGCTGGGCGTCCTGCTCGGGGCCGCGATGATCATCAACCTGTTTATCGCCGCAACCGCCGGCACGCTCGTGCCGCTCGGCCTGCGCGCGGTCAAGGTCGACCCTGCGCTGGCCTCCTCCGTCGTGGTCACGACGATGACCGACGTGATCGGGTTTGCGTCGTTCCTGGGACTGGCGATGGTGTTCCTGAGATATCTCGCAAAAACCTGAACTCAGTCGTTCACGCTGCTGTGTTCTCACTTCTCTGTTCGTGTTCAGGTTCGCACGCCTGAACCTGAATGTGTGAACACGAACCGAGCACTGAGAACCGGGAAGGGTGAACGACAGTACAATAGCCGCGCTCGTGCCGCTGTACACAGCCGACGCCTTGATCCTCCGCACGTATAAGCTGGGCGAAGTCGATCGCATCGTGGTGTTCCTCACGCGCGATCGGGGAAAGAAGCGCGGCGTGGCGAAGGGCGCCCGGCGGCCGCGCTCGCGCTTTGCGGCGGCGCTCGAGCCGCTGACCGAGGCGCGGGTCGCGTATTTCGAGAAGGAGCGGCGGGAGCTGGTCGGTCTCAACTACGTGGAGACCGTGAGGTCGCCGCTGGAGTTGACGTTGGGGCCGGCACCCGGGCCGCGGAAAGGCGGCCCCTACGTACGAGAAACGGCTCGCCTGGTGGATCCGGAGGCGCTCGGCTACGTGGGTTACTTCGCCGAGCTGCTCGACGAGTGGGCGCAGGAGGCGGACGCGGACGATCGGTTGTACCGGCTGGGCGCATCGATGCTCGGTGCACTGGCCGCGGGCGCACCGGTCGAGCCGCTGGCGCGCTATTTCGAATACTGGCTGCTGCGGCTCCAGGGTGTGTATCCCGAGGCGCGCGGGACGCTGTCGGACGGGGCGGTGGCCTTTCTGGCGGCCTCGCGCAGCGTGACCCCTCAGCAGGTGGGCGACGTGGCCGTGCCCCGCGGCGTGCTCAAGGAGCTGGAAAACGTGCACCGCGCGCTGATTGCGATGCACCTGGAGAAGACGTTGAAATCTGATCGGGTCCTTCGCGATCTGCGGCGCCACGCCTAGACCGCATCCTCACGCGTGACGCTTCAGGATCTCATCCTCAAACTCTCGGCGTTCTGGGCCTCGCACGGCTGCCTGCTGCAGCAGCCGCTCGACCTGGAGGTCGGCGCCGGCACGTCTCACCCGGAAACGCTCTTCCGCGTGCTCGGGCCGAAGCCGTGGAGCGTCGCATACGTCCAGCCGTCGCGCCGGCCCGATGACGGGCGATTCGGGCAGAATCCGAATCGCGTGTTCAAGCATCACCAGTACCAGGTGATCCTCAAGCCGTCTCCGGACGAGGTGCAGCAGCTCTACCTCGAGAGCCTCGAGGCGTGCGGCATCAATCCGCGGCAGCACGACATCCGCTTCGAGGAAGACAACTGGGAGTCGCCGACGCTGGGCGCGTGGGGCATCGGCTGGCAGGTGCTGCTCGACGGGATGGAGATCACGCAGTTCACCTATTTCCAGCAGGTGGGCGGCATCGACCTCGCGCCGATCTCGTGCGAGATCACCTACGGGCTCGAGCGCATCGCGATGTTCCTCCAGCGCGTCGACAACATCTTCGATCTCGAGTGGGGCGGCGGCGTGACGTACGGGGAAGTGCGGCTGCAGGAGGAGATCGAGCAGTCGAAGTACGCGTTCGGCCAGGTCGATATGCCGGCGGAGGAGTTCGCCGCGCTGCACCGCGAGCTGTTCGACAAGTATTACGGCTTCGCGGGGACGCTGCTCGCGTCCGGGCTGATCTGGCCGGCGCTCGAGCACTGCCTGAAATGCTCGCACCTGTTCAACATCCTTGATTCGAGCGGCAGCATCGGCGTGACCGAGCGCACGGCGTACATCCTGCGCGTGCGTCAGCTCGCGGTGAAGATTGCGCACGCGTACGTCGAGGCCACGGTTCCCGCAGCCGTGAGCGAAGGGTAGCCATGGATCGCGAGCTGCTGATCGAGATCGGGTGCGAGGAGATTCCGGCGAGCTGGCTGCCGGGACTGACCGCGCAGCTCGCCGCGCATCTCGACGCGCGGCTCGCGGCGGCGCGCCTCACCAGCGACCGCCCAGCGGAAAGCTACAGCACGCCGCGGCGGCTGACCGCGCGCGTGGCGAAGCTTGCGGAACGCCAGGCCGACCACGAGGAGCTTGTCACCGGCCCGCCGGTCTCCGCCGCGTTCAAGCCGGATGGTGCGCCGACGCCGGCGGCGGAGGGCTTTGCGAAGAAGTACGGCGTTGAGGTCAGCGCCCTCGAGCGCACCAATACGCCGAAGGGCACGTACCTGGCGTACCGCGTGCGCCAGCGCGGCAAGGCGACCGTTGATGTGCTCGCTGACGTCATGGGCGGGCTGCTGCGCGACCTGACGTTCCCGAAGCAGATGCGGTGGGACGCGTACCTCGAGGACGGGAAGGGCGACTTGGTGTTCGCCCGCCCGATCCGCTGGCTGATCCTCCTGTACGGCGGCCGCGTGGTTCCGTTCGTGATCAGGCGCACCGAGCTTGCGCAGGGACCGCTCGTGCAGGACGTCCGGTCGGGGCCGAACACCTACGGCCACCGGTTCCTGACGACAAGCGGGCGCGCCGGCCGCGCGATCAAGGTGAAGACGTTTGACGACTACGAGTCGCGGCTGCTCGAGAACTTCGTCATCCTCAATCGCAGCGAGCGCGAGTCGAAGATCCGGCGCGAGCTGGAGACGCACGCGCGCAAGCTCGGGGGACGCGTCAGCCCTTCGACGTCGCTCAGGGCAGGCCCTTCGACGTCGCTCAGGGCAGGCGGCGTCATCGCTGAGCAGGCATTGCTGCTGCAGGAGGTTCCCGACCTCGTCGAGTACCCGTCCGTGGTAGCTGGACATTTCCCCGTCGAGTTCCTGCGGCTGCCGGAGGAAGTGCTGACGACGACGATGATTCATCACCAGCATTACTTCCCGGTGGTCGATGACGAGGGGAACCTGAAGCCGGCGTTCCTGGCGGTGACGAACACGCAGGGGGAGAAGCCGGAAGTCATCGCGCGGAACTCGGAGCGCGTGCTGACGGCGCGGCTGCGCGACGCGCGGTTCTTCTGGGACGAAGACCGGAAGGCGACGCTCGAATCGCGGATCGAGCGTCTCTCGACGATCCTGTTTCACAAGAAGCTGGGCAGCTATCGCGAGAAGGCCGAGCGTGTGGCCGCGCTTGCGGCGTGGATCGCCCGCGAGGCGTTTCACAAGCCGGATGCGGCTGCGGATGCCGAGCGTGCGGGGCGACTCTCGAAGGCCGACCTCGCGACCGATATGGTGCGCGAGCTGACCGAGCTCCAGGGAACGATGGGCGGCATCTACGCGCGCGAAGAAGGTCAGCCCGAGACGGTCTGGAAGGCGATCTACCACCACTACCTGCCGATTGGCGTGGAGGCCCACGCACCGCCCTCGCGCCAGCAGCTTGGCGCCGCTGCGGTCACGTGGGCCGCCGTCTCGCTCGCCGACAAGCTCGACTCGGTGGCCGGCATGTTCGCGGCGGGCGAGCGTCCCACCGGTTCACGCGACCCGCTCGGCCTTCGCCGCCAGGCGCAGGGCGCGGTGAAGATCCTTGCGGACTTGCCGGAGCTGACCGGCGTCACGGCACGGATCGAGCTGTGGAGCCTCGTGGCGCAGGCCGCCAAGCCCTGGGATCTTTCGGCGGAGCCGCAACAGGCGGCCCGCACGTTCATCCGCGAGCGCGTGCTGTATCTCTTCGAGCAGCGAGGATTCGACGCCCGCAACATCCGCGCGGCGGTCCCGCCGTCTCTCGATCGTGTCGACATGGTTGAAGCCAGGAAGAAGCTCGAAGCGCTCGCTCAGATGAGCGGATCGGAGGCGCTTCGCGGCGTCGCGACGCTGTTCAAGCGCGTGAAGAACATCACGAAGGACGTGCCGGCGCAGGCCGCGGTCGCGTCGGGCGCGTTGAAGGCATCGCTGAAGGAGCCCGCCGAGATGACGCTGCTGTCCGAGCTCGAATCCCGCGCGCCCGGGATTCGACGCGCCTCCGAGCGGGGCGAGTATCGTGAGGCGTTTGCCGCGATTGCCGCCCTCCAGCCCGCGGTCGCCACGTTCTTCGACGACGTGCTGGTGATGGCGGATGATGAGAAGCTTCGGACCGCGCGGCTGGCGCTGGTGGCCACGCTGCGCGATCTCATTCTTGATATCGCGGATATTTCTGAAATCGTGACGGAAGCCTAACGGTCCGGCGGGTCAGAAGGACCCGCCCCACAGGAGCGGAGAGTTAATGGCGAAGAGGGCAATGAAGCACGTCTACTTTTTCGGCAACGGCAAGGCCGACGGCAATCGCAACATGAAGGACCTGCTCGGCGGCAAGGGCTCGGGCCTCGCCGAGATGACCAACGCCGGCCTCCCCGTGCCCCCCGGCTTCACGATCTCCACCGGCGTCTGCTCGATCTATTACAAGGAACACCGGAAGATCCCCGCTGCCATCGAGGCCGCGATCGCCGAGCACGTCAAGAAGCTCGAGAAGACGGCCGGCGCCACGCTGGGATCGCAGCAGAATCCACTGCTCGTCTCCGTGCGCTCGGGCGCGAAGTTCTCGATGCCCGGCATGATGGACACCGTCCTCAACCTCGGTCTCAACGACCAGGCGGTCGAGGGGCTGAAGGCCCGCACGTCGAATGGCCGCTTTGCCTTCGACAGTTATCGGCGCTTCATCCAGATGTTCGGCAACGTCGTCCTGGAGATTCCGAAGGACGCGTTCGAACACGAGTTCGAGGCCGTGAAACACGCGCACGGCGCGAAGCACGACACCGACCTGGACGAGAGCGCGCTGCGCGACGTGGTCGAGCGGTACAAGAAGGTCGTTCGCGGGAAGTCGGGACGCGCGTTTCCCCAGGATCCACGTGAACAGCTGAAGAGGGCGCGCGACGCCGTGTTCCGCTCGTGGATGAATCCGCGCGCGCGGGAGTACCGCCGCATCTACGACATCCCCGATCACATCGGTACCGCCGTCAACGTCCAGATGATGGTGTTCGGGAACATGGGCGACCGGTGCGCGACCGGCGTCGGCTTCACGCGCAACCCGGCGACCGGCACGAAGGAGTTCTACGGCGAGTTCCTGATCAACGCGCAGGGCGAGGACGTCGTGTCGGGCGTGCGGACGCCGCAGCCGATCCGCGAGCTCGAGCAGGTGATGCCGAAAGCGTACAAGCAGCTTCGCGACATCACCACGCGACTCGAGAAGCACTACAAGGACGTGCAGGACTTCGAGTTCACGATCCAGGACGAGCGCCTGTTCATGCTGCAGACGCGCAACGGGAAGCGCACCGGCTACGCGGCGGTCATCATCGCCACCGATCTCGTCAGGGAGCGGCTGATCACGCCGAAGGAAGCCGTGCTGCAGATCGATCCGGAGTCGCTCTCGCAGCTGCTCGCGCCCGGATTCGACCAGAAGGAGTGGACGGCGATCCCTCTTGCGACGCAGGGGCTGCCCGCATCACCGGGCGCGGCAAGCGGCCAGGTGGTGTTCACGGCAGACGATGCGGTGAAGTGGTCGGACCTGGGGAAGCCGGTCATTCTCGTGCGGCGTGAGACGGTGCCGGACGACATCCACGGGATGTTCGTGTCGCAGGGCATTCTCACCGCCACGGGCGGCATGACGTCCCACGCCGCGGTCGTCGGACGCCAGATGGGCAAGCCGTCGATCGTCGGCGCGGGCGAGCTGGAGATCGACGAGGCCGCCAAGGTCTTCCGCGTCGGCGGAAAGACCGTGCGCGAAGGCGAGTTCGTGTCGTTCGACGGGCTGACGGGCGAGGTGAAGCTCGCGAAGGTGGCGTCGAAGCCGAGCGAGATCCTGCAGGTGCTCCACGGCCAGATGAAGCCCGCGCAATCGGACATCTACCGCCGCCTCAATCAGATCCTCACCTGGTCGGACAAGTTCCGCCGCATGGGCATCCGCGCGAACGCGGACCAGCCGGACCAGGCGGAGCTCGCCTATGCGTTCGGCGCGCGCGGCATCGGCCTGTGCCGCACCGAGCACATGTTCTTCGGCGAGGGGCGGATCCCGATCGTCCAGGAAATGATCCTTGCGACCAACGAGGCCGATCGCCGGAAGGCGCTGGCCAGGCTGCTGCCGATGCAGCGTGACGACTTCTACGGCGTGTTCAAGGCGATGCACGGCGAGGCGGTGACGATCCGCACGATCGACCCGCCGCTCCACGAGTTCCTGCCGAAGCGCGAAGAGCTGATGGTGGAGATCGCGAAGCTCGAGGCGCGCGGACAGAAGGGCAAGGAGCTCGACGAGAAGGTCAAGCTGCTGCACCGCGTCGAACAGCTGCACGAGTTCAACCCGATGCTCGGTCACCGCGGCGTCCGGCTGGGGATTACCTATCCCGAGATCACCGAGATGCAGACCCGCGCGATCATCGAGGCCGCGTGCCTGCTCGCGAAGGAAGGCATCAAGGTCGTGCCAGAGATCATGATCCCGCTGGTCGGCCTCGTGAAGGAGCTGCGCGACCAGAAGGCGATCGTGAACCGCGTGGCGGAACAGGTGATGCAGGAGAGCGGCGTCAAGGTCAAGTACCTCGTCGGCACGATGATCGAGGTGCCGCGCGGCGCCATGACCGCCGATCAGATCGCGACCGAGGCCGAGTTCTTCTCCTTCGGCACCAACGACCTCACGCAGCTCACCTTCGGCTTCTCGCGCGACGACATCGGCAAGTTCCTGCGCATCTACCAGGAAAAGAAGATTCTCGACAAGGATCCGTTTGCGACCTTCGACGTCGAAGGCGTGGGACCGATCGTGCACACCGCGGTGGAGCTCGGGCGCAAGACGCGGCCAGGCATCAAGCTTGGCATTTGCGGTGAGCACGGCGGCGATACCTCCTCGATCCACTTCTTTGAGACGGTGGGGCTCGATTACGTGAGCTGCGGGCCGTACCGCGTGCCGGTGGCGCGGCTGGCCGCGGCGCAGGCAGCGATGTCCGTGAAAGTGGGAGACTAGCGGCAAGAGTGGGCAAGATTCATCAGCTTCCCGTTGACCTCGCCAACCAGATCGCCGCCGGCGAAGTGGTCGAGCGACCCGCGTCGGTCATCAAGGAGCTGGTCGAGAACGCGATCGATGCCGGCGCGCGCCGCATCGCAATCACGGTGGAGCTCGGCGGCAAGAAGCTCATTCGCGTCGAGGACGATGGCGAAGGGATGGAGCCGGAGGACGCGCGGCTCGCCATCGAGCGCCACGCGACGAGCAAGATCAGCCGCGCCGACGACCTCGCGCGCATCGCGACGCTCGGGTTCCGTGGCGAAGCGATTCCCAGCATCGCGTCGGTCTCGCACTTCACGCTGAAGACGCGCGCGCGCGGGTCGGGGTCAGGGACGGAAGTCCGCGTCAACGGCGGCGCCGTGACGTCGGTGACCGAGATCGGCATGCCCGAGGGGACGTCGATCGACGTGACGGATCTGTTCTACAACCTGCCCGCGCGCCGCAAGTTCCTGAAATCCGATGCCGCCGAATCCGCCCAGGTCTCGCGTATCGTCACCCAGCTCGCGCTCTGCTACCCCGAGATCGGGTTCACGCTCACAAGCTCCGGCAGGAAGGTGATGCAGGTCCCGCCAGTGGCGGGGCTGCGCGATCGCCTGTACCAGCTGTATGGGGAGCGCGGCGACCTCGTCGACGTCCGGCGCGACGGCGGCGATGTGAAGATCGTCGGCTTCGTCGCGGCGCTGGCGGAGCAGGGGCCGACGCGCGGGCCGCAGAACGTGTTCGTCAATCGTCGCGTGGTGAGGGACAAGACAATCGCGCACGCGATCATCGACGCCTACAGCGTCGCGTCGATCAAGGAGCGGAGCCCCGAGGTGCATCTCTTCATCGAGATGCCGCGCGACGCCGTGGACGTGAACGTCCATCCGACCAAAGCCGAAGTGCGGTTCCGGGACCAGTCGTACATCCACGAGCTGATTCGCCGGGCGCTCGGCGACACGCTCGGCCGCGGGCCGGCGCCGGAACTGCAGCTCGAGGCGCCTGCTGGGTTTCAGATGACGCCATCAACGCTGCCGCTGCCGCACGCGTATCCCGGAACATATCCCAGCCGGTGGACGACGGGCCCGACGTCCGCACCATCGGACCTCGCACCCATCGTGGCATCGTCGCACCTCGCACCCACTGTCGCACCGTCGCACCTCGCACCTTCGGACGCACCGTCGCACGATCGCACCATCGCACCGTCGCACGAAGGTGCGATCCGTCCCATGATCGCCCTGGGCCAGTTCAGAGACA
This sequence comes from Acidobacteriota bacterium, assembly GCA_023265015.1. Taxonomy (GTDB): domain Bacteria; phylum Acidobacteriota; class Vicinamibacteria; order Vicinamibacterales; family UBA2999; genus Gp6-AA40. Next base: position 11,304 of record JAHFUO010000081.1, read on the forward strand.
CCTTCATCATCGCGATAGACGATGAGGGGATCGCGATCATCGATCAGCACGTCGCACACGAGCGCGTGCTGTTCGAGCGGATCACCGAGCGGCTGACGGACGGCCAGCTCGAGAGCCAGCGGCTGCTGGTGCCGTTGCTGATCGAGTTGCCTGCCGCCGGGCGCCAGGCGCTCGTTGCGCATGCGGCCGATCTCGAGCGCCTCGGGTTCGAGCTCGAGGCCTTCGGCGGCGATTCGCTGCGCGTCACTGCATTTCCCGCGCTGCTGCGGCGCGAGGACTGCGACGCCGCCCTCCGTGCGCTGGCCGAAGACCTCGAGGGCCTCGATCGCGGCGCCGGCGTCGACGCCGCGATCAAGCGCATCGCGGCGACGATGGCGTGTCATGCGGCGGTAAAGGCGAACGACCCGCTGACGCCCGAGAAGATGGCGCACATTCTGGACGAGCTGCGCCAGACCGCGTACTCGACGATCTGCCCGCACGGCCGGCCCGTGATGCTGCGGCTGACGCGGAGGGAAGTCGAGAAGAACTTTCAGAGAATCTAGGTGGCGGGTCCAAAAGGACCATCCCGGCGGGTCCAAAAGGACCCGCCCTCCGCAGCGGGAGGCCGGGTCTTTCAGACCCGGCATTACCCGGCATAAGGGACGTTCAACGCGCCACGTCCTCCAATATCTGCGTCACCCGCCACATGTCTGATCCGAGAAACGGATACTGCAGCGGCGAGGCAACAAGACCAGCGCGGACGGGATTTTCCATGATGTAGCGCGCGATCGTCCGGCTGTCGTCAGCCTCTCTGAGCATCGTTTCCCAGTAGCCCTCCTGCCACAAGGGACCGCCCACAGATAGCGCGTGCGACGCGCCAGAACGTTGCTTGGCCATCTTCGCGAATCGCTTCAAATCGGACGTCTCGGAGAGGCCTTCGACGAGCAGGTGGACGTGGTCAGGCATGAAGCAGTACGCGAGAATTGCGAACATTTCGACCGCTGCGGTCGTCCGGAATTGCCCAAGTGCGCGTTCAACATTTGCGGCGTCCTCGAACGTCCGAAGGCGATCGCGCGTGCAAAACGTGAGGAAGCATCGGCGTATTCCGACATAGGAGAAACCGGGAATGCGCGGTGGACGCGACATCGTGACAGGTGTGTCGCAATCTGTGATCCAGGCGCCGGCGGGTCCAAAAGGACCGTTCCGGCGGGTCCAAAAGGACCCGCCCTCCGCAGCGGGAGGCCGGGTCTTTTCAGACCCGGCAGATCCTCGACATGCTCCAGGAAATGCGGATCATGGCGGAGGCGGGGCTCACGCCGATGCAGATCATCCAGGGGTCGACGAAGTGGCCGGCGGAGATGATCAGGAAGCAGGACATCCTCGGTACTGTCGAAGCCGGCAAGCTCGCCGACGTGATCATCATCGGCGCGGATCCGCTGCAGGACATCAAGAACTTTTACAAGACGGATACGGTGATCCAGGACGGCAAGATCATTGAGCGCGGCTTCCACGCCTCGTACAGCAGCCCGTTTGGAAACGTGGGCTCGGTGACGGCAACGGAACCTCGAACACGGCGCATCTGATCGTCAATTACAAGTATTGAGCAGTTACTCCCGGAGCCCACTTGGGTTGACGAGGCGCAACGGGGCCCGACCCGGTCACGCGGACGCTCGGATCGAAGCTGCAGTCCCGTTGCGGATTGTCAACCCAAGTGAGCTCCGGGATTACTCGCCTTTCCGCCGCGCCGCCTTGATCTTTTCCCAACCGTCGAGGCGGCGCTTGATCTCTTTTTCAAACCCGCGCTCGGTCGGCTTGTAGTACTTCCGGCCCGAGAGCGATGGCGGCAGGCAGTCCATCGACGCGATCGCGTCCGGCTCGTCGTGCGCGTACTCGTAGTCCTTCCCGTAATCCAGCTCCTTCATCAGCTTCGTCGGTGCGTTGCGCAGGTGCAGCGGCACCGGCTCGGCCGCTTCCGTGTGCGCGTCGGCCGCGGCGGCGGTGTAGGCGGTGTAGACGGCATTGCTCTTCGGCGCGGTGGCGAGATAGATAGCCGCCTGCGCGAGCGCGTTGTTCCCTTCGGGCATGCCGATGAAGTGCGCCGCGTCCCTGGCCGCGATCGCCACGACCAGCGCCTGCGGGTCGGCGTTGCCGATGTCTTCGGACGCGAAGCGGATCATCCGCCGCGCGATGTAGAGCGGGTCCTCGCCGGCCTCGAGCATCCGCGCCACCCAGTACACCGCCGCGTCCGGGTCGCTGTTCCGCATCGACTTGTGCAGCGCGGAGATCAGGTTGTAATGCTCCTCGCCCGTCTTGTCGTACAGGAGCGCGCGCCGCTGGATGGAATGCTCGAGCTGCGGCAGATCAAGCCGCCGCACGCACGTCTCCGGATCCATCGGCGCCGCGGTTGCGGCGAACTCCAGCAGGTTCAGTGCGGTCCTCGCGTCGCCGTTCGCGAACCTCGCGATGGCGGCAATGGCATCGTCGGTGACCTCGGCCTCCATCGACCCGAGCCCGCGCTCGCGGTCGGTGAGCGCGCGGCGCAGGATCCGCTCGATGCCGGGAGCGGTCAGCGGCTGCAGCACGAACACCTTCGATCGCGAGAGCAGCGCGGCGATCACCTCGAAAGAGGGGTTCTCCGTGGTCGCGCCGATCAGGACGATGTCGCCCGACTCGACGCGGGGAAGGAAGGCATCCTGCTGCGCCTTGTTGAAGCGGTGGATCTCGTCGACGAAGACGATCGTCCGCCGGCCGCTCGATCGCCGGCGTACCTGCGCGGCCGCCATCACCTCTTTGATCTCCTTGATGCCGGCGAGCACGGCGCTGAAGGGAACGAATTGTGCCTGCGTCATCTCGGCGATGATCCGCGCGAGGGTGGTCTTGCCGGTGCCCGGCGGGCCCCACAGGATGATCGATTGCAGGAGGTCGCGCTCGATCGCGTCGCGGAGCGGCTTGCCCGGAGCAAGAATCTCGTCCTGGCCGACGACGTCGTCCAGGGTGTGAGGGCGAATGCGCTCGGCGAGCGGCGTGCCGGCGGAGTCGGCGGTAGGCGGACCGGAAGGTCCGCCTCTACGGCCGTCATTTTCGCGGTCCGTCGAAT
>JAHFUO010000163.1 GCA_023265015.1 Acidobacteriota bacterium
GATCGGCGATCGCCTCATCGAGCATCGACAGCATTTGCCGCACTTCGAACTGCCGGTAATTGAAATGGCCGACCGGCCACGCGGCGAGCGCCTTGCGCGCCTGCTCGACGATGGCGAGACGCTGGGACGGGTCGGTCGTGAGCGCCACGTCGTTCAGCGTCAGCGCAATCTGGTTCGACAACGCGGCGTAATCGTTCTCGGCCTGCGTCGTGATGTAATGCATCGATCGAGCGGACACGGCGTAGCGGTCCGTCCGGTCCCAGTCGATGCGATCGGCGGCGAGGTTCACGAGGTGCAGCGGCGGGTTGGGCTCGGACCCGGTCGGCATCGAGAACACGACGCGATCGGCGACGCGCGCGATCTCGCCGAAGCTGACGAGCGAGCTCCCATCCTTCAGGAACACACGAAACATCGTCGCGTCGTCGGCGGCGCCCGACGCGCGCGCGCAGGTCAGCAGGCACGACACCATCAGAACGCCCACTGACGTCCAACTTTTCATGAAGAGTCAAGCGTAGTGCGCCGGTTCGATCCAGTCAAGCGCGCAAAAGTCGGCAAGCTGTGGAAAAACTGTTAATCATCGGTGAATTTCTTGTGGACGGACCGACATCAAAAATTATTTTCCCGCCGCGCGCCAGAGTGAAACCCGATTCGCGCGTCGACTGTGGACGCGCCTTCGTCGCTCGCTTCGCTTGTTTCAACGACCGGGCCGCGTACAATCAGCAGGCTCCCAAACGTTCGACTTCATTCGTCCACACACGTGAGCGCCGCCGTCCATCGGTTCGAAGAATCCATCGCGGGACGTTTGTACCTCATCGAGGTGACGGCGGTCTCGAAGGATCGCTGGCGCGCCTGCATCGTGCGCGTGCCCGGCGTGCCGACCGCCCTGATGCCGTTCTACGGACCGACGCCCGGCGAAGCGGCTCGCCACCTGAGCGACTGGCTCACGCGCGCGCACGCACGCGCGGCCAACCCCACGGGTCCGGTGTAAGATTCGAGGCATGACAGCCTCAGCTGGCGCGCGGCGGTTCGCCGTGCTGACCGCGCTTTGCCTCGGCCTCGCCGCTGTGTCGCCCCGCAGCCAGGAGCGCACGCCCGACTTCGCGCGGATGCTGCGGCAGCAGGCCGAGACAGATCAGGCGTGGCGCGAGGCGAGCGACGGCTTCATGCGGATGGAGAAAATCACCTACCGCAGCAAGGCGGGTGACCTCGACATCCCGGCGTTTGTCTTCCAGCCCCGCCATTTGGGCGGGTCGAAGGGTTACCCCGCGCTCGTCTGGGTCCACGAGGGCGTTCGCGGCCACCTCGACGAACATTACATCGAGTACATCCGCGAGGCGATCGACAAAGGCTACTTCGTCATCGCGCCGGAATACCGCGGTGGCATCGGCTACGGCCAGACGTTCTACGACGCCATCGATTACGGCGGCCGGGAGGTCGACGACGTCGTGACGGCGGTCGGCGTGTTGACGGCGAAGTATCCGCGTGTCGATGCCGCGCGCATCGGGGTGATCGGCTGGAGTCACGGCGGAATGATCGCCCTGCTGTCGGTCATGCGGAACCAGACGATGTTCAAGGCGGCGGTGGCGATCGTACCGGTGACCAACCTCTTCCAACGCCTCGCGTGGAAGGGCGCCGACTATCGGCACGTGATCGATCCGCAGAACCGCCTCGGCGGCCTCCCGTCCGAGAAGCCACAGGTCTACAAGGATCGGTCGCCGCTCTACAGCGTCGACAAGCTGCAGATTCCCCTCCTCGTCCACGTCGCGCGGAACGACGAGGACGTGAACATCGAGGAGGGAATGCAGTTGGTTGACGCGCTGCGCTCGCGCAAGGCGTCGCTCGCCCAGACGAAGGTTTATGACAACCCGCCTGGCGGTCACATGTTCGACCGCCGCGTCGATTCGCGCACGTGGCAGCCGGAGAACACGCCCGATCAGCGAGATTCATGGAACCGCGTCTGGACGTTCCTGGATCGGAATCTCGATCCGGCTCGCGAGGGCAGCGGCCCGCCGACGCCGTCACCGACGCGCTGAAGCTCTTCACTCCGGCGACGGCGGACGGGTGAACCTCGTGGTACAATTGAAATTCGTTTCATCCGGACATGGGCCAGTAGCGCAGTTGGGAGCGCGCATGAATGGCATTCATGAGGTCGCGAGTTCGATTCTCGCCTGGTCCACCATATTCTTCTTACGCTGGCATTTGGTAATTGGATGATCTGGTGATCTGGTAATTGAAAGACTGATCACGCTGCGATCGCGTCCTACTCTGTCCGCTGTTCCCAAAAAACGCAGACGGTACGTAGTGTCCGGCTTCAGCCGGACCTGCCTTAAACGACGATCGACTGAATGGTCGTTACACGCGAACGAGCTGCAACCCGGGATCGAGCCGCCTGAGATCGTCGGCGTCGCTCGTGACGACGACCTGCTCGGCCCTCCGGGCGCAGATGACGACGTGCGCATCGACGATGTCAGTCGTCCGCGTCGCAGCGAGTAGAAGACCAGTGGCCGTGGCCTCGGGACCGTCCAGCGACACGAGGTCCGTACTCGCCTGCCGAATGAGTCTGGTGAGGCGGGCCTGCCTTGCAGGATTACGGATGGCCTGCGCAAGCGCTGTCGCCGGAATGGTCACCCGCATGCCGCGCTCCGCCGCGCGCGCCAGGAGCGTGAGCACCCGACGGTCGCCCCGATCGAGAGCGATCAGGCCACCGGCGTCGAAGGTGACGCCGCTCACGCGGCCTTTCCGCGCCGGGCACGGCTCCTGCGCGGTCGGGGGGAAAGGAGCCCGTCCGCCCACGCCCGATCCTTCTTCGTCAGCGGCCCGCCGCTCTGCTGCAGCGCCCCCTCGAGCATCTCCTTCCATCCTGCGGCGTCGTGGAGCGCGACTCCGACCGCATGCTTCACGAAGCCCGAGACACTCGACGCCTTCCCGGCGGCGACGAGCCTGCGGACCTCGTCGAGCTGATCGTCATCGAGCGTGATGGTGAGCTTGGTGGTCGCCATACCAGTTACCATATCACCGCCCACGCGACTTATCAACGCTGCACAAAGGTCCCGTCGAGTCATCGTTCGTGATGAAGGCCAAGGTCGTCAAGGACGGGAGGCGTGGGAACTACCGGCTCGACGAGAGCGACCTGCGGACCCTCGGGATCATGCCCGGTCATGCTGACAAATCCAGCCAGCGCCGCAACGCTTCATCGATGAGCTCAAGATGCAGTCGGTCGCATCGGCAAACCTCCCGAACGATTGGGGCTCTGGGCACACTCACGACCTTGTGGACCATGACGTGCGAGACCGTCGCGAGGCGGAGCGCTCGCCCGGCGGCAACGTGATCCGGAAAAGCGGCGCGTCCACGCAGTCAGACGTGATGGACACAACGTCAGGACCGCGAGTATCACTC
>JAHFUO010000082.1 GCA_023265015.1 Acidobacteriota bacterium
TCCTGAATCGCGGCGTCCAACCATGTGTTGATCGTCATGCCGAATACAGCCTAAACCAAATGAAACCACGAAGTCTCGAAGAACACGAAGGATGGAAAAACGTGAGACACACGAATCTCGGTGCGGATGTGAACGAGGCGGTCGATCGAATCGGTCAGGCGCTCGTGGCGCGCGGCGCGATCGCCGCGGCGTCGGTGATCGTGGTGGTCAGCATCTCGCCGGACCTGGGACACGGGCCGTCGAATTTCCTGAAGCTGCAGCGGATCTAGGCGGACCTGAAGGTCCGCCTCTACGGCGAGGATTTTATCAACCACGAAAACGCGAAGATCTCGAAGAACACGAAAGACCAATTTTGGTGTCGTGACCTTCGCGACTTTCGGTCTTCGTGGTTATTCCACGCGCCCGCGCTCAGCGAACTTCTTGAGCGATCCCAGCGCGCGGTCCCAGCCGGGCCCGATGACCTCGTAATAACGCCGCCAGCGCACGCCTTCCTCGTACCCGGACTGCCGGACGTGCAGCTGCGTGCCCCACGTGTGGCGGCTGCAGGTGACCTCGAGCGCCATCGGGCCGATCGGATCGCCGTCGGGTGGAAACCAGTACGTGTCGGCGAGGAAGAACTCGCGTCCTGCCTTGAACTCCATCACCGTCGCGTGAAGCGCGCCGCCGAGACGCCCGAGCACATCGTCGCGCCACTCGGTCGGTTCCCATTCGAGCGCGTAGCTCCCGAGCGGCCTCGGCACGCACACCGAGTGCGTCACCTGCCACCACGCGGCAAGTGCCTTCGGGTCGAAGAACGCGTCGAGCACTTTCGTGGGCGGCGCGATGATGACGAGATCGGTCGTGAATTCGAGCAGTGCTGCCTCCGCCGCGGCGGTGTGCGCTTCATTGTGCACTTTCCGGCGAGTGCATTGATAATCGTGACATGAGCTCGCAGCCGAAGGCCTATCTCGATCACACGTTTCTCAAGGGCGAGGAGGCCCGCCCGATCCGCATCCTTGGCGAGTACCTGGAACCGCTCAGCCGCTTCAGAGCGCAGAACATCCAGGACACCGTCGTCTTCTTCGGTTCCGCCCGGATCCACAGCCGCGAGGACGCGCAGCGCGCCCTCGAGAAGTTGACCAAACGACGCGGCCGTGACACCAGCGGCGGGGTCGAGGAGCTCCTTCGGCGCAGCCGCCGGGCGGTCGAATGGTCGCGTTACTACGAGGAGGCGCGCGAGCTGGCGCGGCTGCTCACGGGATGGTCGCGTGGTCTCGACTCACCGCATCACCGATTCGTCGTCGCGTCCGGCGGGGGTCCCGGCATCATGGAGGCGGCGAACCGCGGTGCGCGCGAGGCGGGCGGGAAGACGATCGGGCTCAACATCAGCCTGCCGCACGAGCAGGGGCCGAACCCCTACATCACCGACGGCCTGCACTTCGAGTTCCACTACTTCTTCATGCGCAAGTTCTGGTTTGCGTACCTGGCGAAGGCGCTGGTGATCTTCCCCGGCGGGTTCGGGACGCTCGACGAGATGTTCGAGATCCTCACGCTGATGCAGACCGAGAAGCTCGCCAAACAGATTCAGATCATCCTCTACGGCCGCGAATACTGGGATCCGATCCTGAACCTGGAGCCGGTGGCGGAATGGGGCGCGATCGCCGACAAGGACATCAATCTGCTGACGCGCGCCGAGACACCGCAGGCAGCCTTCGAGCTGTTGAAGGAGCACTTGACGACGTATCACCTCATCTCGGAGACCGCGCAGGAGATGAAGGCGCCGGGAATCGCGAAGACGCGGTCGAATTGAAGGCGGCCCGTAAAGGGCCGCCCTACGGGGACAGCCCCTTTACGGGCAGTAGGGCGCTTTACGGGAGGTAGGGCGCCCTTTACGGGAGGCAGGGCGCCCCTTTACGGGAGGTAGGGCGCCCCTTCACGGGAGGTAGGGCGCCCCTTTACGGGGCGCCTAGTACATCAAATACCGCCGGCGGAGCCGTCCGAACTCCGCTTCATCACTCTTCCAGCTCGCCGCGATCTCCTTGATCGGCACGCCCGACTCGATCTGCCGCCGCAGGACAGCCGAACCCGCGAGGATGTCGATCGGCATCTTGTCGTGCTCGTACTCGTACGGCGGCTGGCGCCAGGCAAAGCGCGCCGTGTCGAGCCGCCGGAACGTGTCGATGAGCGCGACCCCGGTGATGACCGGCTCGAACGCGTCGCGATCGGTGACGTGGATCTGGCAGCCACCGCACGGCTGCTTCGCGTGTTTCTGGAAGGTTGGCTCGAAGCCGGCGGGACGGAAATAGGCCCCCGCCAGCCCACGCCCATTCATCTCTGCGGCAAAACGTTCGGCGTCAATCCACGGGGCGCCAACGAGCTCGAATGGCCGCGTCGTACCGCGCCCTTCCGAGATCATCGTCCCCTCGAACAGCACGGTGCCCGGGTAGACGATGGCCGTATCGAGCGTGGGCATGTTCGGCGAGGGCATCACCCAGGGAAGGCCGGTGGCGTCCGCATACATGTCGCGGGTCCATCCCTGCATCTGTACAACATCCAGCGGCGCGCCGATGCCGAACGCGTCGTTGAACAGGCGCGCCAGCTCGCCGATCGTCATCCCGTGCCGCATCGGGATGGGGAACTGGCCGACGAACGACTCCCATCCGGGCTGAAGACGCGCGCCCTCCACCTCGGTTCCGCCAATCGGGTTCGGCCGATCGCACACGATGATCTGCACTCCGTGGCGCGCCGCGGCGCGCATGCAGTTCGCCATCGTGTAGATATAGGTGTAGATGCGGGCGCCGATGTCCTGCAGATCGATGACGAGCGCGTCGATCCCGCGCAGCATCTCCGCAGTCGGCTCGCGCGTGTCGCTGTACAGCGAATAGATCGGGACCCGCCGCCGCGGATCATCGCGATGCGGCGTCTCCACCATGTTGTCCTGCGCGTCCGACCGGAACCCGTGCTGGGGGCCAAAAATCGCCGTCAGCGTGACGCCGTCGGCCGCCGCCGTCCGGTCGATGATGTGCGCGAATCCACGATCGATCGAGGCGTGATTGCAGACGACGCCGACGCGGGCGCCCTTCAGCCGGCCAGAAGAAAGGAGGAGATCGGAGCCGAGCCGGACGGACGCGGTCGTCATTTCAGGCGAGATGCCAGAGAGTGACGACGTGACCCTCGCGCAGGTTCGGCACGCGAGGCTATTATCGCCGTAGAGGCCGACCTCGAGGTCGGCCTTTGGCATGAGCAGGCTCACTTTCTTTCTCCGCGACATCGTTGCGCGGCTGCCCGGCGGACGACGGCTCAGCGCCGAGCTGGCGCAGATCCAGCGGCAGCGCGATCTGCTGCGGCAGCGGCTGGATCGATCCGAGCGGCAGCGCGACGTGCTGCGTCGCCGCCTCGAGATGAGGCGGCTCCGCTCATCCGCGGCGCAGCCGGACGAAGCGGTGCTGGAGCACGTGCTGCCGCTCCGCCACTCGGCCATCGTCGCATCGATACACGATGGCCGTGACGCGCGCGAAGCGGCGTTCGCAGCGCGGAGCGCTCCGTACCGCGAGGCGATCGCGGAGACCGCGAGCCCGCCGGTTGACTCCGAATGCGTTGTCATCAGCGGCCTCTCCTGGTGGATCCCGACGCGCGCGGACGAAAGCGCCGGAATGGAGCAGCGCCTGGTGGGCAAGCGGCGGTTGCCGCTGCGCGAGATTCTCGAGACGCGCGAGCTGGCGGTGGGCCGCGTCATGATCGACATCGGCGCGAACGTGGGAACGACGTCCATCACGCGCGTGGTCCTTGGCGATTTCAATTACGTCTACGCCGCCGAGCCCGATCCGGGTAATTACGCGTGCCTCGTGCGGAACGTGGTGACCAATGGCGTCCAGGGACTGGTCCTGCCCGATCGCGTGGCGATCGGCGACGCGAACGGCGAAGTGACGCTCCGGAAGCTGCACAGCGGCACCCACCATCTCGTGACGCGGGCAGACGACGTGGCCGGGAGCGAGCGGGTGACCGTGCCCTGCCTGACGCTCGACTCGTGGGTGGAGCGCATCGGCATCGACCTGCCAGAGGTCGGCTTCATCAAGTCGGATACGCAGGGATGGGACGTGCGCGTCCTAGCCGGCGCCTCCCGCGTGCTCGCGCACAGACACATCGCGTGGCAGATCGAGTTCAGCCCGGCCATGTTGCAGCGCGCCGGATCGTCCATGGATGAGGCGTACGAAGCCATGCGGAGGCACTTCACGCACTTTATCGATCTTCGCGGCGAATCAGGCGCGCGCACCCGCAGCACCTCCGAGCTGCGCGAAGCACTCGCCTATGTCGAGGCGGGGCGGCGGTACACGAATGTGCTCTTGTACACGTCCGCCTGAAGGCGGACGCTACCGGTGATCGCCTGAGGGCGGACGCTACCGATGATCATCGGGGGCGTCCGGCTTCAGCCGGACTGATAAGATCTCGCCTTCATTCAATTCATGCTTTCCAGACTCAAGAGTGGCGTGCGCGGTTGGCTGCGCCGGGCACGGTCGAGCGGCGCGGACGCGCCGACACCTGTGAAAGAGCGACCCTCCGGAGACGAGGAGGTACTGACGTACGACCCCTCGTCGGATTCGCCGTGCCCGCCCGCGCCGATCCTCACGCTCGAGGAGTGCCCCGTCTGCGGATCGCCGGAGTCGACGAAGGTGAGCCGCTACAACCGGTTCGTGCTGTTCGATCGCACGCCGGATGCGGCGTCCGCGATCTACAACTACTCCCTGTGTCATGCATGCGGCGTTGTGTACGCCGCGCGGCGTCCGGCGGGTGAGCGCTATCGATGGCTGCTGGAGCGCTTCGAGGAGACGCTTGGACGCACCGAGGTTGGCGCGCCGCGCCCGGGCAAGTTTGCGCTGAGCTCGTCCTCGCTCACCGATGAGGCGCGCGGCGAGCTGCGCAGGATGGTCTCGAACGGCGTGTTCGTGTCGGGCCACAGCGGGCTTTCGCGCAAGGACTACCTGCCGTCGCTGATGAGCGATCGACTCGCGAGCAGCATGCACGTCGAGATCCTCGGCTCGCTGCTGCCGATGAAAGCGCCCCGCGTGCTGGAGATCCGCTCGCGGCTCGGGTCGATCTCCGCGATGCTGCAGCGCCTCTATGGCGCGGAGTGCCGCGCGATGTCGCTCTTCGAGAACCAGCGGTTTCTGATCGAGGAGGCCTACCGGATTCCCGCGGCGTGCCCGATCGACTTCGATGCCTTTGAGATTCCGTTCGAGGGGCGCTTCGATCTCGTCATCAGCAACCACATGCTCGCGCACTCGGTCCACCCGAAGGAATTTCTCGCGACCGTGCGCAGCCGCCTCACGCCAGGCGGACATCTGTACCTGTACCAGGAGCCGGTCGAGACCGAGTTCCTGGAGCGCGGCAAGTCGATGTTCAACACGCTGAACCCGTTCCACCTGCAGACGTTCAACGAGGCGTCGGCGGTGCGCGCGCTGGAGGCGAACGGCTTCACGGTGGTCTTCTGCACTGTGCGCGACGACCTGTTCCTGGCGCTGGCGCAGGCGGTCGAGTTGCCGGGCGACACCTGGGAGCGCATGGGCGACAGCGAGCGATCGCGCCGCCGCTCGGCCTACCGCGTCGCGAACGACGCGGCGATCCTGCGCGTGCCCGAACATCTGCGCGCGCCGTTTGCGAAAGACTGGGACGGGGTCGTTGAGCGATCGCTGGCCGCGGGGATCGCGATCCGATCGAAGGACGGCCGGATCAAGGTACGTCGCGTGGAAGCAGACTAGCGTCGATCAGCGCCGCACTCGCCAGAGCATCGCGACGCATCCCGCTGCGATCGCGAAGCGGAGCAGCCACGTCCGGAGCGGATCGACGTCCGCCACCGGCATCGCCGGACCGAAACCATCACTCCGCAGCACCGGGTTGAGGAACAGTACCGTCTGCGTTCCGCGCAGCACCGTGCGGATGTACGTGTCAGCCGGAGTAAAGGTGTAGGACGCGGACATGGCGTCCGCCGACGTGCCGCGGATCACGCCGTTCTGGCCGACGAACGAAAACGTCGCCGGCTCATCAAGACATGTCACCGTCAGCGTCCCGTCCTTCACGACGACGCTCGCGATCGCCAGGCGCCCCGCCGTCGGCGTGCCGGCGGTTCGTGAAACGGTGTACGACCGCCCCGCGCGCAGCGCGTTGACGAGGTCGGCGCGCGAGGTCGAGTCCGCATTGATCATGATCCACGCGACCGCCGTCCGGTCCGGATCGGTCACATCGTGCGTATCGTCGGCACCAACGCCCCACACGGTGTGGCCGCTGGAGAGCGCCGCATCCCAGCGCTCCTCGGCCATCACCTGGCCGTTCGCCACTTCGATGAGGTCGTAGCCCGTCAGCCGCGTGAGGTCTTCCTCGGTATAGCTGTGAAGCTTGGCTGGGTGGTTGAGCATGACAAGCGCGCTCGACTGCTTGAGGCGATTGATGACGTATTGCTTCTGGTGGACGCCCTGCCAGAGCGGGAAGTCGATCCAGTCGACGCGCTGCGCGCCGATCGCGAGCTGATGATGTTTGCCGACGTTGAACCCGTGCTCGTATAACGGCACGGTCGGCATCGTGTCCATCGTCGCGATGGACTGATAGTCGGATATGCCTGCGATGTCGTACCCGGCCGCGCGATAGGCGGCGATCACCTCCGCGTCGCTCTGCTGTCCATTTGTGACCCCGCCCCACGCGCGGCCATGCGCGTGGAGATTGGCGCGAAGCCAGCGCCCGCGCGCGCCCTCATACGGATTCCAGAGATATGCGCCGGTGAACGGCCGCGAGACGGGAAGCCTGTAGATCGGAGGCAGCGCGTACGGCAGGACGAGGCAGACGATGACGATGGCAAGCAGACGCCTGCCGCGTCTGGGGCGGCTCACAAGATTGTGGTGATTATCCTACGCGGCCCGAGTGATCTACAGTGATCCGCGTGGGTAAGGCCAGCCTGAACGCCGACTACGTCCGCACCGAGATCAGCCGCTGGCAGGCGAGGTCGATGGCGATCTCCACGCGCGGCATCGTGGCGTCGGAAAACCCGCTCGCGTCGCAGGCGGGAGCGGTCGTGCTCGCGCGCGGCGGACACGCGGTGGATGCGGCGATCGCGGCCAATGCGGTGATGGGCGTCGTCGCGCCGATGATGAACGGTGTCGGCGGCGATTTGTTTGCGATCGTGCACGACGCAGCCTCCAACACCGTTCACGGGCTCAACGCGAGCGGCTGGGCGCCGGCCGCCTCGTCTATCGAGTTTCTGACGGCGCGCGGCATGAGCGAGATGCCGCAGCAGGGCATTCATTCCGTGACCGTCCCCGGCGTGGTGTCCGGCTGGATGGCGCTCCACGAGAAATTCGGCCGGGCGCCGTTGCCGACGATCCTCTCGGCAGCGATTCACCACGCGGAACACGGATTTGCCGTCTCCGAGATCACGGCACTCGAATGGCTTGGCAGCGTGCCGCTCCTGCGCGACGACGCACACGCCGCCGCGACGTACCTGCCGGGCGGCCGATCGCCAGCCGCCGGCGAGATCTTCCGCAACGCGGATCTCGCGCGCACGCTTCACGCGATCGCGAACGACGGTGGGGATGCGTTCTACCGCGGGGAGGTCGCCAGGCGCATCCTGAAGTGCTCCGCTGATCGCAGCGGCGCGCTCGCGGCGGCCGACCTTGCCGAATACAACGCCGAGTGGGTGAGCCCGCTGACCACGAACTATCGCGGGTGGGATGTGTACGAGATCCCGCCGAACAGCCAGGGCATCGCGGCGCTCGTCATGCTCAACATCGTCGAAGGCTTTCCGATCGCCGAGTACGGCCGCGGCACACCCGAGGCGCTGCACACGCTGATCGAGGCCAAGAAGCTCGCGTACGCCGACATGCAGCGTCATGTCGGCGATCCGCGCTTCTCCAGCGTGCCGGTCGAGGCGATGCTGTCGAAGGCGTACGCGCGTGAGCGCGCGACGCTCATCGACCCGCGCCGCGCGGCGCACGACGTGGCGGCTGGCTCGCTGCCGATGCACGGCGGCGACACCACGTATCTGTGCGCCGTCGACGCCGCCGGCAATGTGGTCTCGCTGATCCAGAGCAACTTTGCGAACTTCGGCTCCGGCGTCGTGCCCGAGGGCGCCGGCTTCGCGCTGCAAAGCCGCGGCGGCCTGTTCACGTTCGACCGCGCTCATCCCAACGTGCTCGCACCGCGCAAGCGGCCGCTGCAGACCGTCATCCCGGCGTTCATGAAGCGCGATCACCTGCGCATCGGCTTCGGCGTGATGGGCGGCTGGAACCAGCCGCAGGCTCACGTCCAGGTCATCTCGAACATCGTCGATCACCGCCTCAACATCCAGGAGGCGCTCGAAGCGCCGAGGTTCGTCAAGCTGACGTTTGCCGGAACCGACGTGATGATGGAGTCGCGATTCACGGAACACGCGCGCGAGGGGCTGGCGCGCCGGGGACACGAGATCGATCTCCAGGGCGAGTTCTCGAACATGGTCGGCGGCGGGCAGGCGGTGATGCGCGACGCGCGTGCCAAGGTCAACTACGGCGCGTCCGATCCGCGGAAGGATGGCGTGGCCATCCCCGAGCCGATTCTGTGACCGGGATTGGGATCAGGGATCAGGGATTAGGGATTAGGGATTAGGGATTCGAGAGAGTCATGCCGAAGACGAACGGCTCACGGTGGATTCAACTCCTGCTCGGGCTCGTCTGCATGATCGTCATCTCGAGCCCGCAGTACGTGTGGACGCTGTTCACGCAACCGCTCATGGCGTCGCTGCGCGCCAGCCTCGCCGAAGTCCAGATCACGTTTTCGATTCTGATCGTCGTGCAGACGTTCCTGGCTCCGTGTCAGGGATTTCTGATCGACCGGTTCGGTCCACGCCTGCTGCTGTCGGTCGGCGGCGTTGTGACCGGCTCGAGCTGGATTCTCGCGGCGCGCGCAGCAAGCGTGCCCCAGCTGTACCTGACCTACGGCCTGCTCGGGGGCATCGGCACCGGCATCGTCTACGTCGGCGTGATCAGTCACATGGTGCAGTGGTTCCCGGACCGCCGCGGGTTCGCGACCGGGATCGTTGCGGCCGGCTACGGCATCGGCGCGATCCTCACGACGTTCCCCATCTCGGAGGCGATCAAGAGCGCCAGCTACCAGCAGGCGCTGTTTCGCTTCGGCGTGGTATTTGCCGCCGTCGGCGTGATCGCCGCGCAGGGATTGCGGGCGGCCCAGTTCCAAATCCCAAATCCCAAATCCCAAATCCCAAATCCCGAATCCCAAATCCCGGGTCCCGAATCCCGAATCCCGAATCCCGAATCCCGAGTCCCGACTGATTACACCCCGCTCGACATGCTTC
This sequence comes from Acidobacteriota bacterium, assembly GCA_023265015.1. Lineage (GTDB taxonomy): Bacteria > Acidobacteriota > Vicinamibacteria > Vicinamibacterales > UBA2999 > Gp6-AA40. The sequence continues at coordinate 9,311 of JAHFUO010000082.1, forward strand.
GGACGCCGATCTTCTGGCTCATGTTCGGCATGATGACGATGATGTCGACCGCCGGGTTGATGGTGATCTCGCAGATGGCCGCGTTCACCCGCGACTTCGGGATGGCGGACGTCATCGTCTTCGGGCTGCCGCTGCTGCCACTCGCGTTGTCGCTGGATCGGATCACGAACGGCCTGACGCGCCCGTTCTTCGGCTGGCTGTCGGATCGCATCGGCCGCGAGAACACGATGGTGATCGCGTTTACGCTCGAAGGCGTTGCGATGACCACGTGGCTGTTCACCAGGTCCAATCCGACCGTCTTCGTGGTGATGTCCGGCATCGTGTTCTTCGGGTGGGGCGAGATCTTCTCGCTGTTCCCATCGACGCTGACCGACACTTACGGCACACGGCACGCGACGACGAATTACGGGTTTCTCTACATGGCGCAGGGCATCGGGTCGGTGCTCGGCGGGCCTGTGGCCGCCGTGATGCACGACGCCTACGGATCGTGGACACCGGTGTTTGCGGTGATCATCGCGATGAACTTCGCGACGGCGCTGCTGGCGGGGCTCGCGTTGAAGCCGATGCGGACGCGGTGGCTGGGGAAGGTCAGCGCAAGTGGAACGATTGCTGCGCCAGCCATTCCCGCGCGCTCGTAATATCGTTCTCGGTCAGCTCGTGACCGGCCTGCTGCCACGACACGGTGACCTCGGCGCCGGTGGAGCGCAGCAGCGCAGCGAGACGCTCCGTCTCTTCAGCTGACACGAGCGGATCCACCCTTCCATTTGAGATCAGCACCGGCGTCTGCGAGACGAGCGGTAGCGTCTCCGGGACGAGCGGCACCATCGCGCGAAAGAGAATCGCGCCGCCGAGCACCTCGGGGCGGACGAGCAGCGTGGCTGCGGCGATGTTCGCGCCGTTCGAGAAACCGACCGCGACCAGGCGGCGCGTCGACAGCGAGTACGCCGCCGACGCCTGCGTGATGAACTCCGCCAGCTCCTGCGTCCGCTGCTCGAGGTCTTCGATGTCGAACACCCCTTCGGCGAGGCGGCGAAAAAAGCGAGGCATGCCGCGCTCGAGCACCTTGCCACGCGGGCTGACCACGCCCGCGCCGGGCGAGAGCCTTTCGGCGAGCGGCAGCATGTCGTGCTCGTTGCCGCCCGTTCCGTGCAGGAGAAGGAGCGTCGGCGCATCGGGCGCCGCGGGCGGCCGGAAAACGTGGACGAAACTCAGTTCCATGGCGTGCGATGGTGCGATGGTCCCGACGCGCGACGAGTCAATCGCGCGCGGCGAATTCCGTGTCACTCTTCAGCGGCGGCAGCACCTGCTCGATGCGCGATCGCGCCGGCTCGAGCCACGGGGGCAACACGAGCGTCTCGCCCAGGTGCGCGGCGTCCTCATCAACCGCGAAGCCGGGGCCGTCGGTCGCCAGCTCGAACAGCACGCCGCCCGGCTCCCTGAAGTACACCGACTTGAACCAGAAGCGATCGATCACCGGCGTCGGGCGAAGCCCGGATGTGTCGACACGGGCACGTACCTCGAGCTGGTGCTCCTCATCGTCCACCCGCCACGCGAGATGATGCACGCAGCCGACGCCCCACGCGCCGCGCCGGCCGTCCGGCGATTCGCGCACGTCGACAATCCCTGCAGCGCCGGGAACGCCGTACCGCGTCAACCCGTTGTCCACGGCGATCTGCTCGAAGCCGAGGACCTTGGTGAGAAATGCCTCGGTGTGTTGCGCTTCACGCTCCCAGATCTGCGCGCCATAGAGCCCGCGAACCTGGCGCTCGTGGGGAACGGGACTGCCATCCCACGGCGTGAACGCACGCGGCGGAACGGCGCCCGGCTCGACGAGCGCGACCTTCAGCCCGTGCGGATCGACGACGGGAAGGACCTTGTCGTCGAAGCGCTGCTCGATCGCGCCGAGCGGCGCTCCGTACTTGTCGAGACGCGACGCCCAGAAGGTGAGGCTGCCCGCCGGCACTTCGAGCGCGACTTCGACGGCCAGGCCGTGGCCGATGCGCGGCGGCGCAAGCTCCGTCCACGGAAAGAACGTGAGGTCCGCGCCGGGATGGCCCTCGGCGTCCGCGTAGAACAGATGGTAGGTGCCCGGATCGTCCTGGTTGACCGATTTCTTGACGAGGCGCATGCCGAGGACGCCGGCGTAGAAGTCCAGGTTCTCCTGCGCCGGACCGGCGATCGCCGTGATGTGATGAAGACCGTTGATGCCCCGCATGAATCCCAGACTAGCATTCTTCCCGCACGCCTTCCCCTCAACTCCTGTCGTGTACCGGCCGATACAGTCATGTGAGATCGGATTACCGTAAACCGGGTGCCCGTAAGGAGGGCTGCAGGCAATGAGTGTCGGAAACCCCTCGCCGATGGCCGGTTGGCAGCGCGCCAACGTGCTGGCGGCAGCGCAGTACCTGCGTGACCTCGTGGCGCGTGCGCCCGGAGATACGAAGGCCCAGGCGGTGTATCAGGGGCTGCTCGAGGTGCTCGAACCCGCGCGCCGGACGATTCGCCAGCAGCGGGAGCTGAGCGAGGCCGCGCGCTCGTCGGTGCAGCTTCAGGAGAAGCGCGGGGGCGCCGAGCGACGGGCGTCCGAGCGGCGGCGGGCCAACCTCGGTCCTCCCTCTGGCGTCGAGCGAAGGAGCACCGAGCGGCGCAGCGGACGTGACCGGCGCAATCGCGCCTGACCACGTCAGCCCGTTTTTCCTCCCGCTGATCCCCGCGCAGGGGGCCTTCCCGATTTCAAAACCGAAACACCCCTTGCACTTTTCGTACGCCGAATGGCGTGCTGCACCGGGGAATGCACGTTGATGCGCACTTCGGCACTGGCATGTCCTATGCCTTACGACCGCCGTCTATTCCTCCGTCAACACATGTCCATCGAACCCCCGTGGAGCCCGAAGCACGATCGTGTGAGTGGTCCAACCCTGCACCACGTCCAGTCGACGTGGCTGACGTACGAGACGTTCTACGGCCTCAAGGAAAAGCCATTCAGCCTGTCTTCAGATCCCGCGTTCTTCTACAGCAGTCCCTCGCACGCCGCGGCGCTCGACGACCTGCTGTCAGGCATCCGTCGGCGCGAGAGTCTCAGCGTGCTGACCGGAGACATCGGTACCGGCAAGACCACACTCTGCCGCACCCTGCTCCAGAACCTCGATCACAAGACCTTCAGCGCGTTTGTGCCCGATCCGTTTGCATCACGCGAGGATCTCCTCAAGATGGTGCTGATGGACTTCGGCGTGGTCTCGAGCGACGACTTCACCAGCGGCCGGCTGAAGGGCTTGTCCCGTACGGAGCTCAGCTTCCTTCTCTACGAATTTCTGGGCACGCTCGCTCCACTCCAGGCGTTTGCCGTGGTGTTCATCGACGAAGCGCAGAACCTGTCGCTCCCGCTGCTCGAGGAAATCCGCATTCTGTCGGACTCCGACGGCCGCGAAAAACAGCTGCAGGTCGTGCTGGTCGGACAGCTTGAACTTCGGCAGAAACTGAAGCTCCCGGAGATGCGGCAGGTCGATCAACGCGTCTCGGTTCGCTGCAGCCTCGGACCCTTGGATCGCGACGGCGTTGCCGGATACGTGGAGCACCGGTTGCGGATGGTGGGAGGCAGTCCCGACCGCATCGCATTCTCTCAAGATGCCACTGAAGCCGCGTACGCGGCGTCGGGCGGAGTACCGCGGGTCATCAACCGCATCTGCGACCGCGCTCTGCACCTCGGTCACCTGAGACGTGCGGCCCTCCTCGATCGGGAGATTATCGAGATCGCACTCGCCGACATCGAAACGAGAACCGTCGTCATCGAGACCGCTATCCAGGCGTCGACACAGGCTGCTCCCGAACCGGTCAACGACCGGTTTGCGGCCGTGGATCGGCGTGTCGAGGGCTCGCCCGGTCCGAACGCCCTGGAGGTGGCAGACGATTCGTTTATCCCGGCGTCGACACAGGCTGCTCCCGAACGGGTCGACGATTGGTTTGCGGTCATGGATCGGCGTGTCGAGGGCTCGCCCGGTCCGAACGCCCTGGAGGTGGCAGACGATTCGTTTATCCCGGCGTCGACACAGGCTGCTCCCGAACGGGTCGACGATTGGTTTGCGGCCATGGATCGGCGTGTCGAGGCCGCGGCCGGCACGAGCGCCGTAGAAGTAACGGACGATTTGTTTGTTCCTGCGATAGTGCCGGAGGTGCAGCGTACGGAACGGGTCAGAGCAGTCAGAGCAGTTCAGCCGACGCGCACGGAAGCGCTCAGGCGAACCTGGCTGCGGCGTCTGAAAGTCGCGGTGTTGTTGGTGGTGCTGCTGAGCGGAGCCGGTCTCGGCTTTTGGCTTGCGTGGACGATACTTTTGGAATCGACCGCGCCGCCGCACACCGCTGCTCCTTGGCAGCCTCCCCAAGTGCCCGCCGTAAAATCGACCACGCCCACTACTCCCTGAGCGTCAAGACATTCGCCCCGTGAAGAACCCGACCCCACGGTGTTTGTCGGTCGTGTACTTTGGACCCGCCGCGAGAGCTAATTCGTCCCCGCCATCGGCAGCTCGAGC
>JAHFUO010000164.1 GCA_023265015.1 Acidobacteriota bacterium
CCGTGCAGGGCGGGCCTTTACGGCCCGCCATACGGCCCGCCACGCTCTTGCGGACGATCACCGCGGTTATTAGAATGCGCGCTGTACGAGGTTCGGAATCGAGGGAGGTCTGGGTTATGGTCATGCGCCGTGTGCTCCTGATGCTCACGCTTGTGGTCGGCGCACTCTGGCTCGCACCGGCGGCGGTCGCCCAGAACCGTGCCGGCGACATTGGTGCGGGGCCGATCGAAGGAACCTGGACGGTCACGGGCTCCGAGCGCGAAGGCAATCCCTGGCGTGAGATTGGCGGCGCCACCATGACCATCATGGGCCAGCAGTTCACCCTGCAGTTCAGCAACAACGGACCCCTGTACAAGGGGGACGTGAAGCAGGTCGGCGGACCGCAGGAGTTCGACTTCATTCAGAAGGAAGGGCCTAACGCGGGCAAAACGTGGCAGGCGCTCGTCGCGTCGAACGGCCAGCTCCTGAAGATCTGCTACACCCTCGCAGGCGACGGCCCGCGCCCGAACACGCTGACGACCTCGCCCGGCGAGGGAACGACGCTCATCGGCTTGCGCCGGAAATAATCGTCACGGTAAGGGCGGGTCTTAAGACCCGCCCCTACCCTGACAAACTCTTCAGGATCTCTTCAGCCGGACCCGGTCCCGCTTTAGCTACTATTAGGGGGATCAATGAAACGAAGCCTGGCCCTGCTGCTCGTCGCGGGCGCATTTCTATGCGGGGCGCAGGCGTACGCGCATCACTCCTTCTCCGCCACCTACGTCGAAGACAGGCAGACGTCGATTGAAGGCGACGTCGTGCAGTTCGTCTACCGGAACCCGCACGCGCTCCTGCAGATCATAGCGCCCGACGCGAGCCACCAGATGCAGCGGTGGACGGTGGAGTGGGAGGGGCGCGGCAAGCTCGATCACGACGGGGTCACCGGCATGACGCTCAAGGCTGGAGATCGGGTGGTCATCACCGGCAACCCGGGGCGCAACGCCACGGATCACTGGCTGCGCGCGCAGACGATCGTCCGTCCGAAGGACGGATGGAAGTGGGCGTTCAGCCCCGCATCAATGCGGTAGCACGGCTGTCGCCGTCTTCACCTGCGGAGGGCCTCCGTTTTCAGGAGTCTCGGTCCACGCAAACACAAGCTGATTGCCGAGCCGCGCGAGCCGCGGCACGCCGCTGACGCGTCCGTTCGCCGCGCCCGCGATCACGACCGCGGGCGATTTGGCGCCCGAGCGCTCGATCCGGCGCGCGCTCAACTGACCGCGTTTGTTCGCGAACTCCACCCAGGTTGCCACCGCGCTCCCATCGTCCAGCATCTCGACGTCGACGCGGCCGAGCGAGCTGGCGTCATCCAGCCTGATCGGATCGGTCCACGTGCGGCCTGAGTCGGTCGAGAGCGCCGCGTAAGACTGGCCCTGGTTGTCGTGGGTCGTGAACCACGCAATCGCGACGTCCTTGCCGTGCGCGCTGAGCACCGGGCCGTTAATCGGGCACGCCGTAATGTGCCACCCGTCGTCATGCACGGCCTTGCCTTCCGTCCACTTGTCGCCTTCGAGGCGCGACACGTAGATGTCGCGGATCTCATCGTCGGTGCGGTTCCTGAATGCGGCGACGAGGCCATCGGTGGTGAGCGCGACGGTCGTGGTGCAGCAGTCGCACACCTTGGCATCGATTGGGACGTCCGCGCGCTGGTGCCACTCCGAGTCGTACTCGGCGTAGCGGATGCTCATCGGCCCGTTCTCGCGATCCTTCACGGTCTGCCGGCCGTCGAGCCAGACGAGTCCGAGTCCTTGTCCGGGCACGTCGAACAGCGTCGCGAAGCCATGCTGTGTCGTCGTGCCGTCATGGTGCGGGAGAAACGATCGCGCCCACGTCTTCCCATCGTCTTTCGAGTACGTCAGTCGCAGGTTTGACGCCTCGAGCTCCTCGTTGGTGCTCTGCATCCAGTTGGCGGCGAGCGTGCCGTTCGACAAGCGGACGACCGACGGCGTGTCCGCGTCGGTGGCGAACCAGTCGGTACCCGATGCGACGACGTGCGGCTCCGACCATCCGATGGCGTTGCGCTCGGCGAACTTGAGTGTGTACTTGTCGTCGTTGAGCTCGACCCAGCTGACGAGCGGACCGCGCTCCGACGCGCTCAGCTGCGGCTCACTGCTGCCAGGGCCCGCCGGCGTCACGACGGGCTCCACCGTCAGCGTCCACGGCGGAGGCGCAACTGTTTTCGCTGCCGGCGGGGCCGGCTTCTCGCTGCTGCATCCGAGCGCAGCAGCAGCAGTCACGAGCGCGATCAATCCAATCCGGTCAGGCATAGCGGCCCGAGCATATCAAATTGAATCCGGCAAGGTACGAAGACGTGCGCCTGACAACACGACGAGGCCGGCTCACGCGGCGCGCTTCGTGTACTGCCGCGGGCTTGCCTCGAACTTGTCCAGGCACGCAACCGAGCAGAAGCGGTACTCCTCGCCGTCGTGCATCGCCGCGAAGCCAGCGTGCCCAGGCACGGTCATGCCGCACACCGGGTCGGTGTCTCGTTCGAGGTGTCCGCGGCTGGGCGCGTCATCGTGTGGGCGGTGACCGCCATGCGCATGATGGCCGCCCATGTGGGCGCCGCAGCCGAAACGCATCATCACGGAGAACATTGCCGTGAAGAGCAGGATTGAGAGCAGCGTATCCATGGCCTGACCTCGTTGAGCGAGGGCGCAACGCACGTGCCGCGGCTGTTGATGCCCCCTGCAGGGCTTTTCGTGCGACAACGATGTTCCGAGGGACGAAGCGGGAAAAATCCGGCGCGCCGGCAGGATTTCTACGCGCGCCATCTGGTTGCGAGTCGATGCCCCCGCACTATCGGCGGGCTTTTCAAGCCGATTTCCGGACGAGGTCGCCGGCCCGGCTGGCATCGGACGTGCCCTGTCACTTCGCATCGCGGGTTTCACGCGAGGGGGGTTTCAATATGAAGTCATTGATTGGGCTCGTAGTCATACTGATGCTCGCGTCATTTGGCATAGCAGCGCCTCAAACCCCGGCGCCGCCGTCCGGGCAGCAAATGTCGAAGATGCAGCAGGAGATGATGGCGCGGATGTCCGCGCTCGACGATCAGATCAAAGTACTCGGAGCCGAGATGAACAGCGCCAAGACCGTCGATGCGAAGCTTGCGGCGGTCACGAAGGTGCTGAACATCCTGATCGAGCAGCGTTCCATGATGCGGACGCAGATGGAGTCGCAGGGTCAGATGATGCAGCAGATGATGTCGATGCATCAGATGATGCAGCAGATGATGTCTGGAGCGCCTGCCGCCCCGACGACGAAGCCCTGACGGCGTCAGGCGGGCGCGTAACCCGGGTGGCGCTCTGCCTGCTTCTCGCGAT
>JAHFUO010000083.1:0-1270 GCA_023265015.1 Acidobacteriota bacterium
GCCGGGTCCGCGGCGCTGTGATGCTTCGCGCCGCGGGACCCGGCCTACGTATGATCTACGTATGATCGTCGCGTGCCCCCGCAGGTACTCGCTGTTCTCGGTCCTACCGCTTCCGGAAAGAGCGCCCTCGCCCTCTCGCTCGCCGGGCGCCACGGCGGCGAGATCATCAACTGTGATTCCACCGCGGTCTATCGCGGCTTCGACATAGGCACGGACAAGGTGTCCGAGGACGGCCGGCGCGGGATTCCGCATCATCTGATCGACATTGCCGACCCGACCGAGGTGTACACGGCTGCGCAATTCGCCAGGGATGCGGCACGCGTCATCCGCGATATTCACGCACGCGGCAAGCTGCCCATCCTCGCCGGCGGCACCGGCTTCTACTACCGCGCGCTGACGCGCGGCCTCTTTCCGGGTCCTGGCGCCGACGAGGCGCTGAGGGCGCGCCTCAACCGGATTGCGGATCGCCGCGGCGCCGGATGCCTCCATCGCATGCTGGCGCGCGTGGATGCCGAGTCAGCCGTGCGAATCATGGCGAAGGATCGCAAGCGGATCGTGCGCGCGCTCGAGGTGTTTTACACGACCGGACGGCCGCTCACGTCGCACTTTGGAGAGACAGCGTCGCCGATAGCGGACTGCGACGTGATCGCGTTTGCGCTGCGAATTCCGCCGGCCCTCACGGCCGAGCGCGTGGCACGGCGGGTCGACGATCAGTTCGCGCGCGGCGTCGTGGACGAGGTTCGAGGCCTCCTCGCGCGCGGCCTCCCGCCGGACGCGCGACCGTTCGGCGGTCTCGTCTATCGACAGGTCCTGGAGATGCTGCGCGGCGTTCGCGACGAGGCGGCGACGCGCGCGCTCATCGTCCAGGAGAACCGCAGATACGCGCGGCGGCAGTTGATCTGGTTCCGCAAAGAGCCTAATCTTATGTGGTTTGACGGCCCGGGCGAGCGCGACGATGTGCGTGGTCGCGTGGAAGATCTGCTCGCGGCGCGCGGTGTCGGAAGGCGAGGAGACGTCCGCTGATGGCCCCAGTTACTGAACCCCGTTCGGCGCCGGCCCAGCCCAACATCCAGGACGTCTTCCTGAACTACGCGCGGCGCGATCGCCTCTCCGTCGTGATTCACCTGATCGATGGACGTCTGCTCGAGGGCCGCATCAAGAACTTCGATCGCTTCGCGGTGATCGTCGAGGCGGACGGCGCCGACCAGCTCGTGTTCAAGCACGCCATCGCCACCATCAGCACCGAGCGATCGGTGGCGAACTACTTCGC
>JAHFUO010000083.1:1370-8918 GCA_023265015.1 Acidobacteriota bacterium
TCGCCCCGCACAAAGTCCGTTGGCAACTTTCCCTAGAGTCATCGTCATCGTTCTCGACAGCGTCGGCATCGGCGAGCTTCCCGACGCGGTTGTCTACGGTGACGAGGGGAGCAACACCCTCGGTAACATCGCCCAGAGGGTCCCGCTGAACGTGCCGGCGCTGCGGTCGCTCGGCCTCGGGCACCTGGTGCCGCTCGGCGGCCCGAATGAAGCCCGGCCGCGCGGCGCGTACGGCCGCATGGCGGAGGCCTCGGCCGGCAAGGACTCGGTGACCGGCCACTGGGAGATGATGGGCATCGTGCTCGATCGCCCGTTTCCGACATTTCCCAGGGGTTTTCCGGCCGATGTGATCCGCGAGTTCGATCGCCGCATCGGCCGTGCAACGCTCGGGAACGTCGTGGCGTCGGGCACGGAAATCATCGATCGCCTGGGCGCCGAGCACATGCAAACCGGCAAGCCGATTGTCTACACGTCGGCCGACAGCGTGTGTCAGATCGCCGCGCATGAGGACGTCATCCCGATCGCCGAGCAGTACCGCATCTGCGAGATCGCGTTCGACCTGGTAGGCCGCGGCCTGGGCGTCGGCCGCGTCATCGCGCGGCCGTTCGTCGGGTCTCCCGGCGCGTTCAGGCGCACCTCGAATCGCCACGATTACGCGCTGGATCCGACAGGAGAGACGCTGCTCGATCACCTCACGCGCCGCCGGATTCCCGTCGTCTCGATCGGCAAGATCAACGATCTGTTCGCGGGGCGAGGCATCGGCCGCGCGATTCACACCGCCAGCGACGGGGAGGGGATGGATCGCCTGGACGAGGTGATGCGCGACACGGCGGATGGATTCATCTTCATGAACCTTGTCGACTTCGACACGATGTACGGTCACCGCAACGACGTGCCTGGCTATGCCGCGAACCTCGAGCAGTTCGACGCGCGGCTCGCGCGCCTGCTGCCGTCGCTGCGCGGTTCCGATCTCCTGGTCGTCACCGCCGACCACGGCAACGATCCGAGCACGCCGAGCACCGACCATTCGCGTGAATATGTGCCGGTGATGATTACCGGCGGGCCGGCTGAAGGGCCGGCTGTTGGGCCGGCTGAAGCCGGCCCCTACGTACGGGGAAGCGGCCCCCACGTACGTCCAGCGACGGACCTCGGAACGCGCCGCACGTTCGCCGATCTCGGGCAGACACTCGCCGCCAATTTCGGCGTCGGACCGCTCGCGCACGGCACGAGCTTCCTGGAGGACATCGTTGTCCACCATCCGTGAGGGGCTCGAGCAGCGGGAGCGCGAAACGCTGGCGCCGCAGGCGGCGAGAAGCGCCGACTCGCGCGGCCGCCTCAAGCCCGAGCCCGAAGACGATGTGCGGCCGGCCTACCAGCACGATCGCGATCGCATCATCCACAGCAAGGCTTTTCGCCGGCTGAAGCACAAGACGCAGGTCTTCTTCGCGCCTGCCGGCGATCACTACCGCACGCGACTCACGCATTCGCTGGAGGTGTCGCAGATCGCGCGGACGATCGCGAAAGTGCTGCGCCTGCACGAGGAGCTGACCGAAGCGATCGCGCTCGGCCACGACCTCGGGCACACGCCGTTCGGCCACACGGGCGAGCGCGTGCTCGACGCCCTCATGCCCGGCGGCTTCAGGCACTACGAGCAGAGCCTTCGCGTCGTCGACGTGCTCGAGAACGATGGGCGCGGCCTGAATCTGACCTTCGAGGTCCGCGACGGCATCGGCCGCCATTCGAAGGGGAAGAAGGGCTTCCCGGTCGGTGTCGACGCGGCCGAGCGGGCGGCCACGCTCGAAGGACAGATCATGCGCGTCGCCGACTTGATCGCCTACGTCAATCACGACATCGACGATGCGGTGAGGGCGGGGATGCTGAAGGAATCGGATCTGCCTCGCGACGCCGTGGGCGTGCTCGGCGCGGGCTCGTCGGCCCGCATCGCGCGCATGGTCAAGGACGTCGTCACCGAGACGCAGAGCGGGGGGCTGATCGAGATCCGTATGAGTGAGCCGGTGCTGGACGCGACGCTGGCGATGCGGAGCTTCCTGTTCGACACGGTCTACGAGAACAGCGAGGCGACCGCGGAGTTCGGCAAGGCGACCGGCATCCTCGGCGGCCTCTGGGAGAAGGTCCGCGAGCGCCCGGACGAGTTTCTCGACCGGCGCGTCATCGACGCCGAGGGGCTCGACGCGGCGGCGCGCGATTTCCTCGCGGGCATGACCGATCGGTTTGCCGTCGCGCTCTACGAGCGGCTCTTCATCCCCAAGCCGTGGATCGGGCCGATGGCGTGGAATCAGCTATAATTCACGGTCTGCCTTTCGCATAATTTCGCGAGAGGGCCAGTGGGCCACCTGTGCAGCTCGATCTCACGCGCTATCGCCAGCCGCTCGCCCAGTTCGCCCGCACGTTTCAGCCGCAGGACGTCGGCGAGGAAGGCGACGCGTACGAGATCGTGGCGCCGGTCGAGCTCGAGTTCGAGATCCACAAGGACAAGGACAAGTTCCGCCTCGTGGGCCGCGTGCGGACGCAGCTGGAGCTGCCGTGCAGCCGCTGCCTCGAGCCGTTCCGGTTTCCGATCGATGCGGCGTTCGACCAGCGGTACCTGCCGGCGTCGACCGCTGCCACCGACGCGGAGCGGGAAGTCGAGGAAGACGATCTCGAGACGAGCTACTACGGCGAGGATCAGATCGATCTGAACGAGCTGGTACGGGAGCAGTTCTACCTGGTGCTGCCGATGAAGCCGCTGTGCACGGAGGACTGCAGGGGTCTGTGCGCGCAGTGCGGGACGAACCTGAACTCGGGGACGTGCGATTGCGCGCCGTCCTGGGAGGATCCGCGGCTGGGGGCGCTGAAGCAACTGAAACACTGAGACATATGCCAAATCCAAAACGCCGACACTCAAAGACCCGCACGGCGAAGCGCCGCACGCACGACGCCCTTCGCCCCGCCGCCACCAACCTCTGCCCGCAATGCCACGAGCCGAAGGCCCCGCACCGCGTGTGCCCGCATTGCGGGTTCTACCGGCAGCGGCAGGTCCGGGGCGTCGACGAGGAGTAAGCGGTCCATCACCAATCACACATGATTCGCCTCGCCGTGGATGCCATGGGCGGCGACCATGCGCCGTCGGCGATCGTTGACGGCGCCGTGGCGGCTGCGCGTCACCTCGATGTCCGGATCGCCCTTGCCGGCGTTCCACGAGTCATCGAGGAGGCGCTCAGTCGTCATCCCGACTGGCGCGAGCTCGGGCTCGCCATCGTCGAGGCGCCCGACGTGATTGACATGACCGACACGCCGGCAGCGGCGCTGCGGCGGAAGCCGCGTGCTTCAATTCGAGTGGCGGCGGATCTGGTGGCGCGGCGCGAGGCGGCGGCGCTCTTCAGCGCCGGGCACACGGGCGCGACCGTGATGGCGTCGCACGCGGCCTTCGGCATGATCCCGGGCGTTGACCGTCCCGCGCTGGCCACGACGATTCCCACGCGGCAACGGCCCGCCGTGCTGCTCGACGCGGGCGCCAACGTCGAGTGCAGGCCCCAGCACCTCCTCCAGTTCGCGGTCATGGGAGGCGTCTACGCCCGCGTCGCGCTCGGCGTGGAACGTCCGCGAATCGGTTTGTTGTCGATTGGCGAAGAAGCCACCAAGGGCAACGAGCTGACCCGTGAGGCGCACCGGTTGCTCAAGGCGGCGCCGATCAATTTCATCGGCAACGTCGAGGGGCGCGAAATCTACAGCGGCGTGGCGGACGTGATCGTCTGCGACGGCTTCACCGGGAACGTCGTGCTGAAGACGAGCGAGGGGCTGGTAGAGACGGTCGAGGCCCTGCTCGGCGACGAGCTGCAAGGGACGTTCTCGAGCCAGGTCGGGTATCTGTTGTCACGCCGCGCGTTCCGCCGGTTCAGGCGTCGTGTCGATTACTCGGAGTACGGCGGCGCGCCGCTGCTGGGCGTGGCGGGGCTGGCGATCGTGGGCCACGGCCGCTCGTCCGCCAAGGCGGTCCGCAACGCGATCGCGATGGCGCACCGCTTCGCGACGAGCGACTTCATTCATCGCGTCGAGCAGGACATATGCGGAGTCGAGAGATTGACGAATTGACGAATTGACGAATTTACTGGTTCAAGTGAGCAATCCAAATCCGTCAATTCGTAAATTCGTAGATTCGTCAATTCAGCAGACATGATCGCGTTCATTTTCCCGGGACAAGGATCGCAGAAGGTCGGCATGGGCCGGGCGCTCGCCGATGCGTATCCCGAGGCCCGCGCAGTGTTCGACGAAGCAGATCTGGCGTTGTCGGGGTCAGACCCCGATCATATTCGACGGCCCCGAGAGCGAGCTCATGCTCACCGAGCACGCGCAGCCGGCCATTCTCACGGTGAGTATCGCGGCGTATCGCGTCCTCTCCGCCCGCGGTATCGAGCCCGCATTCGTCGCCGGGCACAGCCTTGGTGAGTACTCGGCCCACGTGGCGGCCGGGACGATGGCGTTTGGGGATGCGGTGCGGATCGTCCGCCGGCGCGGAATGTACATGCAGGAGGCGGTGCCGGTCGGGGCGGGCGCGATGGCCGCCATCCTCGGTCTCGATGCGGACACCGTGGCGCGCGCATGCGAGGAGGCCGCCCAGGGAGAGGTCGTCAGCCCGGCGAACATCAACGGCGCGGGGCAGGTCGTGATTGCCGGGGCGACCGCGGCGGTGCAACGCGCCGGCACGCGCGCCAAGGAGCTTGGCGCCAGGCGGGTCATTCCGCTCGCGGTCAGCGCGCCGTTCCATTGCGCGATGCTGAAGCCGGCGGAAGCACGGCTCGCGCCGGAGCTCCGCGCGCTCGACACGCGCAACCCGCGCGTGCCGGTCGTGGCGAACGTCGACGCCGAGCCGAAGCGCGACGCCGCGTCGGCCATCGACGCGCTGGTGAAGCAGGTGTCGGCGCCCGTGCGGTGGGAGCAGGTCGTCCGCCGCCTTGCGTCGGAAGGCGTCACCAACTATGTTGAGGTGGGCCCCGGCACGGTGCTCAGCGGTCTCGTCAAGAAGATCCACAAAGAAGCCATCGTCTGTAACTTCGCGGCGCCCGACGATCTCGCCGCGGTCGAGGGGGCACTTGCAAGTTCGAAGTTCGAAGTGCGAAGTAGGAAGTAAGGTCGAAGTGCCCAGACGTACTTCCCACTTACTTCGACCTTCGACCTTCGACCTTCGAACTTGAGCACTGCATGCTTGATCTCACCGGCAAGGTTGCAGTCGTCACCGGCGCCTCGCGCGGCATCGGGCGGAACGTGGCGACGCTGCTCGCCTCGCGCGGCGCGCACGTGGTGGCGGCCGCCCGCGGCGAGAACGCCGCGGCCACCGTGGCGGAGATTCACGCGGCGGGCCGGCGCGGGGAAGTGGGGACGCTCGAGGTCACCGACGCGGCATCGATCGGTGCCTTGATGTCCGGCGTGCTCGAGCGCCACGGCCGGATCGACATCCTCGTGAACAATGCCGGCATCGCGCGCGATCAGCTGATGCTGCGGATGAAGCGCGAGGACTGGGACCAGGTGATGGCCACCAACCTGACGTCGGCGTTCGCGTGCGTGCAGGCGGTTCTCAAGCCGATGCTGAAGCAGCGCGCCGGCCGGATCGTCAGCATCAGCTCGGTGGTGGGGCAGACGGGGAACGCGGGGCAGGCCAACTACGCGGCCTCCAAGGCGGGCTTGATCGGGTTCAGCAAGGCGCTGGCGCGCGAGCTGGCCTCGCGGAACATCACGGTCAACGTGGTCGCGCCGGGCCTGATCGAGACCGACATGACGAAAGCCATCACGGACAAGGCGCAGGGCGAGTGGGCGGCGCAGATACCGCTCGGCCGTCTCGGTACGACGGCCGACGTTGCCGCGGCAGTTTGTTTTCTCGCCTCCGATGAGGCGTCGTATATTACAGGTCAGGTCCTTGCCGTCAACGGCGGGATGTACATGTGAACCGGTTCGTGGATGGTGGTTAGTGGTTCGTGGTGAAGACCACCAACCGCCAACCACCAACCACCAACCGTCGAGGAGGACCGAATGGCAGTCGCAGACAAGGTGAAGAGCATCATTGTGGAGCAGCTGGGGGTCGACGAAGAGGAAGTGACGCCGGATGCCTCGTTCGTGGACGACCTCGGCGCCGACTCGCTCGACACGGTGGAGCTCGTCATGGCGTTCGAAGAGGAGTTCGGGATCGAGATCCCGGACGAGGACGCCGAGAAGATCACCCGCGTCAAGGAAGCCATCGACTACATCGACGCGCACGCCAAGAACAAGAAGTAGGGCCCACGGAGGGACTTTGAGCAGGCGAGTCGTCGTCACCGGCATCGGCCTGGTGTCATCGCTCGGGATCGGCACCAAGGCGAACTGGGACGCGCTGGTGGCGGGCACGAGCGGGGTTCACCGGATCACCAAGTTCGACCCGAGCGGTTATGCCTCGCAGATCGCGGCCGAGGTCAAGGGATTCGACCCGCTCGAGTTCATCGACAAGAAAGACGTCAAGAAGATGGACGTCTTCATCCAGTACGCGATCGCGGCGTCGCAGTTCGCGATGGAGGACTCAAAGCTGGAGGTGACGCCGGCCAACGCGGAATGCGTCGGCGTGTATATCGCGTCGGGCATCGGCGGGTTCACGACGATCGAGCGCGAGCACAAGGCGCTGCTCGACGGCGGCCCGCGGAAGATCTCACCCTTTTTCATTCCCTCGGCGATCATCAACCTCGCGGCCGGCCAGGTGTCGATCCGGTTCGGCGCCAAGGGGCCGAACTCCGCGACCTGCACTGCGTGCTCCGCGTCCGCGCACGCGATCGGCGACTCCGTCGAGATCATCAGGCGCGGCGACGCCGACGCGATGATCGCGGGCGGCAGCGAGGCGGCGATCACACCGATGGGCGTCGGCGGGTTTGCGGCGATGCGCGCGCTGTCGACGCGCAACGACGAGCCCGAGCGCGCCAGCCGGCCGTTCGACAAGGACCGCGACGGCTTCATCATCGGCGAGGGCGCCGGCGTCATCGTGCTGGAGGAGCTCGAAGGGGCTCGGCGCCGCGGCGCGCCGATCTACGCCGAGGTCGTCGGCTACGGCATGTCGGCCGACGCGTATCACATGACCGCGCCGTCGGAAGACGGCGACGGCGGCCGCCGCGTGATGGCGATGGCGATCCGCAAGGCGGGCATCGTGCCCGCCGATGTCGACTACATCAATGCGCACGGCACGTCGACGCCCTACAACGACAGGCTCGAGACGCTGGCCATCAAGAAGTGCTTCGGCGACCACGCGCGATCGCTGGCGATTTCGTCGACCAAGTCGATGACCGGCCACTTGCTCGGCGCGGCGGGCGGCCTCGAGGCCGGCATATCGTGCCTGGCCGTGCATCACCAGCTCGTGCCGCCCACCATCAACCTCGACGAGCCGGACCCCGACTGCGACCTCGATTACGTGCCGCACGAAAGCCGGTCGATGCCGATCCGCTACGCGCTGTCGAACTCGTTCGGCTTCGGCGGAACGAACGCCGCGCTGCTGTTTAAGAAATACGAGCCGGCTTAAAGCCTAAGGCTTAAGGCTCA
>JAHFUO010000083.1:9018-13590 GCA_023265015.1 Acidobacteriota bacterium
TAAGCCCTGAGCCATGAGCCCTGAGCCTATGAAGATCGCCGTCTGCATCAAGCAAGTCCCCACCCGCGAGTGGCAGCCTCGTCTCAACGATGCGAAGACGTGGATCCGTGAACAGGACGTCAGCTACGAGATGAACGAGCCCGACGCCTACGCGCTCGAGGAGGCGCTGCGGCTTCGTGAGAAGCACAGGGGAGAGGTGGTGGTCTGCTCCGCCGGACCGGCGCGCGTGCAGACAGTGATTCGCGAGGCGCTTGCGCGCGGGGCCGACCGCGCGATTCACGTCGAGGACGACACACTGGGCGCCGCCGATGCGTTCGTGCTCGCCGACGCGCTCGCGGCCGCGATGAAGGACGAGCAGTTCGACCTCGTGCTGACGGGACTCCAGTCCGACGACCAGGGACACGGCCAGACCGGCGTGATCCTCGCCGAGCGCCTCGGCATCCCCTCATCCACGATCATCATGGAGGTGCAGATCGACCCTTCGACAAGCTCAGGGCAGGCCCTTTCGACCACCTCGACGAGCTCGGGGCAGGCAGGCTCAGGGCAGGCCCCTTCGACCACCTCGACGAGCTCGGGGCAGGCAAGCTCAGGGCAGGGGGCATCGCTGCGCGTCAAGCGCGAGCTCGAGGGCGGCTGGTTCCAGTGGATCGCGATGCCGCTGCCGGCGCTCCTGACGATCCAGAGCGGCATCAACCAGCTTCGCTACGCGACGCTCAAGGGGATCATGGCGGCGAAGAAGAAGGAGGTCCGGAAGGCGGCGCTGCCAGCCGGGACCCAGCGGTCGCAGCAGATCGTCAGCCTTGCCGTGCCGACCAGGAGCAAGCAGACGCAGATGATCACCGGGTCGCCCGCGGAAGCCGCCAAAGAGCTCGTGCGCCGGCTGCGGGAAGAGGCGAGGGCCCTGTGATTCTCGTCATCGCCGAACAGCGCGAAGGGAAACTCAATCGCGCGACGTGGGAGACGATTGCGGCTGCGCAGCAGCTAGCAAGCACTGCGCAGCAGCTAGCAAGCACTGCGCAGCAGCTAGCAAGCACTGCGCAGCAGCTAGCAAGCACTGCGCAGCAACTCGCAGGCAACCCGCAGGCACCTTCAGGTGGAATGCAGGTCAAGATCGCAGTGCTTGGCGCGACAACCGGAGGTGTGGCGCAGGAGCTCGCGTCTGCGGACGTCGCCGAGGTGCTTGTCGCGGAGCACGCCGCGCTCGATCCCTACACCCCGGACGCGTACGCCGCGGCCTGCCGCACGCTGATCGCATCGACGTCGCCGACGTACGTGCTGCTGCCGCACACGTATCAGACGCGCGATTTCGCGCCGCTGCTGGCCGCGCGGCTTCGCAAGCCGCTCATCACCGACGTGACCGGCGTGGCAGGGACCGGCGAGAGCGCCACGTTCACGCGACCGATGTTCCAGGGCAAGCTCGCCGCGCAGGTGAAGCCGCTCGGCGGCCCGCCGTCGCTCGTGACGATGCAGATCGGCGCGTTCAGGGCGGATGCCGCACGGAAGGGGGGATCGGCGGCAGTGAAGAAGGTCGAGGTGCAGATCGACTCGTCGGCGATCCGCCAGAAACCCGAGGCGCCGTTCCGCGAAGCGAAGCAGGCGGTCGATCTCGGGCAGGCCGAGCGGATCGTCGCGGTCGGCCGCGGCATCAAGTCGCAGGACAATATTCCGCTGGCCGAGAAGCTCGCGAAGGCGATGGATGCCGAGGTGGCCGCCTCGCGCCCGATCTGCGACAACGGCTGGCTGCCGATGGAACGGCAGATCGGCAGCTCCGGCCAGACGGTCGCGCCGAAGCTGTACGTCGCGCTCGGGATCTCCGGCGCCATCCAGCATCTCGTCGGGATGAAGGGCGCGCGCACGATCGTCGCGATCAACAAGGACGCCGAGGCGCCGATCTTCGAAGTCGCCGACTACGGCATCGTGGGGGACCTCTTCGAGATCGCGCCAGCGCTGATTGCGGAATTGGAAAAACCGTAGCCGGCGGCAGGCAGCCGGCAGCATGCAGCAACATCATGACTGCCAGCCGCCATCTGCCAGCTGCCTGCTGCATGCTGCCCGCTGACATGAATCGCGAAACTCTTGAAGTCGACGTCCTGATCGTCGGTGGCGGCCCCGCAGGCCTCTCCGCGGCGCTGCGGTTGTCGCAGCTCCAGCAGCAGCGTGGCGGCGAGCCGTTGTCGATCGCGCTCCTCGAGAAGGCGCGCGAGGCAGGCGCCCACATGCTGTCGGGCGCGGTGCTCGATCCCTCGACCCTCCGCGATCTGATCCCCGACTTCAAGGAAAAGGGCGCGCCGCTTGCCGCCGAGATCCACAACGAGGACGTCTACTTCCTCACGCAGTCCGGCGCGCTCCCGTTCCCAATCATCCCGACGCCGCTCCGGAATCACGGCAACTACATCATCTCGCTCAACACATTCGTCCGCTGGCTCACCGGGCAGGTGGAAGCGGCGGGAATCGATTTCTTCACGGGCTTTGCCGGGCAGGACATCCTGATGGACGGTTCGAGAGTGCTTGGCGTGCGCACGGGCGATCGCGGGATCGGCAAGCACGGCGAGCAGAAGCCCACCTTCGAGCCGGGCGTCGACATCGTCGCCAAGGTCACGATCTTCTGCGACGGCGTGCGCGGGAACCTGACGAAGGAACTGATGCGCCGCCTGCAGCTCGGGATAGACGCGCAGCCGGAGCAGTTCGCGCTCGGCCTCAAGGAGTTGTGGGAGATTCCGCCGGATCGTCTCGAGCCGGGCACCGTCGTGCACACGATGGGCTATCCGCTGCGGCAGGAGGAGTTCGGCGGCGGCTTCGTCTACGCGATGCCCGAGGGCCAGGTGTCGCTCGGCTTCGTCGTCGGGCTCGACTACCAGGACCCGGCGTTCGATCCGCACATGGCGTTCAACCGCTTCAAGCAGCACCCGTTCGTCGCGGCGCTGCTCGACGGCGGCCAGATGATCCGCTACGGCGCGAAGGCGCTGCCCGAGGGCGGGTGGAACACGATCCCGCGGGTCTACATGGACGGCGCGCTCATCGCGGGTGATGCGGGCGGCTTCCTGAACTCGATGCGCCTCAAGGGCATCCACCTCGCGATGCGGACAGGCATGCTGGCGGCAGAGACCGCATTCGAGGCGGTGCGCGCGGGCGATACGTCAATCGCCGCGCTGAAGGCCTACCAGGATCGGATCGACGGCAGCCCGGTGAAGCAAGAGCTGTATCCCGTTCGCAACGTCCACCAGGCGTTCGGCTACGGACTGTTGCCGGGACTCGCGTTTGCCGGCGTGTCGGTGGCGACCAAAGGCTGGTGGCCCGAGGATCTGCACGGCCATCCGGGGCACGAGCAGATGAAGATGCTCGGGTGGTATTACGGAGCCGCGCAGGTCGCGCCGAAGGAGGCGAGCAACGCCACGACCATCGATCGCCGGCTGACGTTCGACAAGGTCACGAGCGTCCATTACTCCGGCACGTCGCACGACGAGGATCAGCCCGCGCACCTGCTCGTGCACACCGAGGTGTGCAGCTCGATCTGCGGCCCCGAGTACGGCCACCCGTGCGTGCGGTTCTGCCCCGCGAACGTCTACGAGATCGCTCACGAAGCGGATGGAACGCCGCGCCTGCAGATCAACGCGTCGAACTGCGTGCACTGCAAGACGTGCGACATCATGGATCCGTACCAGGTCATCACGTGGGTCCCGCCTGAGGGTGGCGGCGGGCCGCAGTACAACGGCATGTAGTCAACCACGAAAACACGAAGATCTCGAAGGTCACGAAACAATTCCGGTACAAAATGAATTTCGTGTCCTTCGCGTTTTTCGTGGTCTTCGTGGTTTATGACTGACTGGCAATCGTCACCCGTCAAGCGGATGCAGGTCGCGGCGATCGCGGGCCTCGGCTATCCGCTTATCAATGCGCTGGGTCACACGCTGCGGTGGCGCGTCGAAGGGCTGCATCACCTCGACGCGATCCTCGTGTCCGGCCGCCAGCCGGTGATGGGCTTCTGGCACGGCCGCATCCTTCCCGCCACCTTCTACTTCCGCCGCCGCGGCATCGTCGTCATCACGAGCGAGAACTTCGACGGCGAGTGGATCGCGCGGATCATCGAGCACTTTGGCTACGGCACCGCGCGCGGATCGACGACACGCGGCGCGCGCAAGGCGATGCTGCAGCTCGTGCGGGACATGGAGAGCGGCAAGCCGGCGGGCTTTACGCTGGATGGTCCGCGTGGCCCGGCGCGGGTGGCCCAGCCCGGCGCGATCTGGCTGGCGCGCGCCACCGGCAATCCGGTGCTGCCGTTTCATCTCGAGGCGTCGTCTCATTGGACGATGAGGAGCTGGGATCGGACGCAGATCCCGAAGCCATTCAGCACCGTGGCGCTGGCGGTAGGCGAGCCGCTCGAGGTGCCGCGGGAGACGCCGGACGAGCAACTGGAGCCGGCGCGCCAGGAGTTGGAGCGCCGGCTTCGTGAATTGGAGAGCCGCGCGCTTACGATGTTGGGCCGGCTAAAGCCGGCCCCTACGACAGACAATGCAGATTCGGTACGTGGGGGCCGGCTCTAGCCGGCCCATAGACAATGCAGATTCGGTACGT
>JAHFUO010000084.1 GCA_023265015.1 Acidobacteriota bacterium
CAATTGGCCGTCGCGCTTGAAGAAGCGACGATCGCGGCTCGCCTCCGGCTCGGAGTCGTGGACCGTGAGCACGGTATCGAGCCTCGTCACCGCCAGTAATCTCCGCACGTAACGGGACGGGGCGATCACCGCCATCTGCCCGTTGAACTGACGTAACGTGGTGAAGCTCCCCACGAGCTCGCCGAGGCCGTGCGCATCCATGTCGGTTACTCGTCCCAGATGGACCAGGACCTCCAGCCGGTCTTCGGCGACCAGCTCGCCGATGACCGCTCGCAGGGTGTCTGTCGAGCAGACGGTGAACCGACCGACCAGGTCGAGAACCGTCACGCCGTTCACAAATCGCCGGGTAATGTCCACGTGTCGCCTCCACGAAAAACCGCGCTCTGTGCAGGTAAACGATCGCGGGGCACGATCCGAACACCCCCCGAGGGCCGGGCCGGCGATGGCGTGCTGCAGAAATTGCGATCACCCGTCGCGCCCCGCCGCGCAGATTTCGAAACCCTTTTGGCGTACTGATCGTGATTACGGCGTGAAATAGGACGGCCCTGTCGTTGCAAGTGCCGCGGTCATGACGCGACTTCAGCGCGTGCGCCATCTGCTTGCAGGGACGATGCGGGAAATTGGAATTTTGGTTCTCGTGTTCGCACCCTTGGAATCCACATTCGGCGAGCGATCGATTGACGCAGGTCTGCTGCTGGCGGTGATGGCCGTCAGCATCGTCGTCATTGGCTGCGGTATACTCATCGAGACGAAGGACTGATGCGTCTCACCTTTTTTACGCACTGGATGTTGACCTTCGCCGGAGTCGGGGTCCTGTGGCTCTGGTTCTGGGTATGGTCGTTGTTCGAGCGCCGACGATCGCGCAAAGGCCCGCACTGATCGATGTCCTACCGCAGCCCGCTCGAAGCCCGCATCGCGAAGAAGACCACCAAGGCGATCGCCGACTTCAACCTGATTGAAGATGGCGACCGCGTGATGGTTGGTCTCTCCGGCGGCAAGGACAGTTGGGCGCTCCTGCAGATTCTCGACGAGCTGCGGCACCGCGCGCCGATCGACTTCTCGCTCATCGCCGTCAACGTCGACTCCGGCTACAAGGAGTTCAAGCACGATCTGATCGCGAAGACGTGCCGCGAGCGCGGCTGGGAGTACCGCATCGAGCACACGTCGATCGGCGACGTGATGGACGACCTCCTCGAGGCCAGCGCCACGCCCTGTTCGCTGTGCGCCCGGCTGCGTCGCGGCGTCCTGTATCGCATTGCCGGCGAGGTCGGCGCCACGAAGATCGCCCTCGGTCATCACCTGGATGACTTCATCGAAACCCTTCTGCTGAACCTGTTCTTTGCCGGGTCCTTGAAGGCGATGCCCGCGCGTCTCGTCTCGGATAACGGCCAGCACGTGGTCATCCGGCCCCTCGTCTACGTCGGGGAAGCGGAGGCCCGCCTGTACGCGAAGGAGCGCGAGCTGCCGATCATCGGCTGCTGCTGTCCGGCGTGCGGCGATCTGAGCCTGCAGCGCCAGCGCGTCAAGCGACTGATCCTCGATCTCGAGCAAGAGCACGCCGGCGTCAAGCAGTCGATGCTCAAGGCGCTCGGCAACGTCGGGCCGCGCCACCTCCTCGATAGGCGCCTGAATCCGAGCGGTGAGCTGCGAGACAGTGTTGCGCTTCGCCTTGCAGACGAGGGCAGCGCCCTCATCCAGATCCGGCAGTAACGTGCGTGCCGTCGTTCAGCGCGTCACCGAGGCGCGCGTGCGCGTGGGCGATCGCATCACAGGCGAAATCGGGCCGGGCCTGCTCGTGCTCCTTGGCGTCGGGCGCGAGGACGGGCCCGAGGACGTGGCATACGTGGCCGCGAAAATCCGCGAGATCAGGATCTTCGAAGGTGAGAACGGCCGCCACATGGACCGATCTGTCGTGGACGCCGGCGGGAGCGTGCTCGTCGTCCCGCAGTTCACCTTGTACGGCGACATCCGGAAGGGGAGGCGGCCGGCGTTTGATGCCGCAGCGCCGCCCGAAGAAGCGCGCGCGCTGTACGAAAGCATCGTGAGAGAATTACGCGCGGCCCAGGTGCCCGTGGCCACGGGCGAATTCCAGGCACTGATGCGCGTCGAGCTGGTCAACGATGGCCCGGTGACCATTCTGATCGACAGCAAGCGAGGGTTCTGACCGTGAGAGTGAGGATTGCCGCGATGTGCGCTGGCACGCTCGTGATGGCGGCGGCGTCCGCCTTTGCGCAGCAGCGCCCGCTGGTGACCGAAGACCCCGAGACCATTGGCGCAGGCCGGGTGCTCGTCGAAGGGGGGTTCGATTACACCCGCGGCGTGTTGTACCCGGCCTCGGGCCTGCAAGGGAACCTGCTGCGGTTCCCGCTGATCGGCTTCAGTGTCGGCGTCAGCTCGATCGCGGAAATTCAGATCGACGGCGGGTGGCGCAACCGCCTCTCCATTACGAGCCGTCGCCCCGCGCCCCTCCGCGACATGCTGACCGTCACCGGAAACTCGACCTCGGACGTCGAGGACATCGTCATCGGCGCGAAGGTCCGCCTTGCGCCTGAAGGCGCGAAACGGCCCGCGTTTGGGTTCCGGTTTGCGACCAGGCTGCCGAATGCGGGAAACGAGAGCGGCCTCGGCCTCGACACGACCGATTTCCTCTCCTCCGCTCTGATCGGCAAGACGACGGAGTCGGTGCGGATTGTCGGAAACGTCGGCCTCGCCATCCTTGGCGACCCCATGCGCGGCGATCGCCAGAACGACGAGATCACGTACGGGCTGTCGTTCGCGCGGGCGGTCACGAAGGCCGCCGAAGTCGTTGGCGAGGTCAACGGCCGGTTCAATTCACGCAGCGGCGTGCCCCCGCCAGGCACCGAGTCGCGCGGCATGATTCGCTTTGGCGGGCGCTACACCGTTGGCGGCTGGCGTGCCGACGGCGCCGTGCTCGTGGGCGTGACGGCGGTCGACTCGGGGCTCGGCGTGACCGGCGGCTTCACGTACGTCTGGACCGCTTTCAGGGTCCCCTGATGGCGTCGATGCGCGTGATCAAGGCGCACGCCTGCGGCAACGCCTTCCTCCTGGTTCCCACGGGCGAGGCTCGCGGCGACGCGCGCGAGCTTGCGCGGTGGATCTGCGATCGCCACTTCGGTGTCGGCGGCGACGGCTTGATCCTGTACGAGCGTGGCGATCGTACGGCGACGATGAGTCTGTTCAACGCGGATGGGAGCGCGGCGGAGCTGTCGGGGAACGGCCTCAGGTGCCTCGCGGCGGTGGTGGCGCGGACCCAGGCGCTGAGGCCCGGCGCGATCGTCACGGTGGAGACCGGCGCAGGCGAGAAGCTCCTCGATCTCCTGGCCGTGGAGGGAGATCGCTATTCGTTCCGCGCGGCGCTCGGCCCGCCCTCTGATGTTCTGCAGGTTCAGATTCCCGTGCTCGACGAGATGGTCACCGCGTCGGTGCTTTCCATCGGCAATCCGCAATGCGTCGTGCTCGGCCCGCTGCCGGATGCGGATCGGTTCAACCGGCTCGGGCCGGCGCTCTCGACGCATTCGA
Organism: Acidobacteriota bacterium; assembly: GCA_023265015.1. GTDB lineage: Bacteria > Acidobacteriota > Vicinamibacteria > Vicinamibacterales > UBA2999 > Gp6-AA40. Next base: position 3,541 of record JAHFUO010000084.1, read on the forward strand.
TGTTTCCTGCCGGGACCAATGTCGAATTTGCGTACGTCGAATCGCCGGAGACCGTGCGGATTCTGATCTGGGAACGCGGGGTCGGCCCCACGACGTCCTCTGGTACTGGAGCTTCGGCCTCTGCCGTCGCCGCCGCCGCCCACGGCGGCGCTCGGCGGGAGGTCGACGTCATTGCCCCAGGCGGCACCCAGCGCGTCGAATGGCGCGATGACGGCATATTTCTGACCGGCTGGGCGGAGATCGTGTTGGAAGGAACTGCCTACCTTTGACATGCGGGGCGAGCCTTTCAGGCTCGCCTCGCGGACCTGGAAGGGTCCGCGCCGCAGTGTAGAAGTGCTGTCCGGAGCCGGTTGGTGTGTAGCAGCATGCGGGGCGAGCCTTCAGGCTCGCCTCGCGGACCTGGAAGGGTCCGCGCCGCAGTGTAGAGGTGCTGTCCGGAGCCGGTTGGTGTGTAGCAGCATGCGGGGCGAGCCTTTCAGGCTCGCCTCGCGGACCTGAAAGGTCCGCGCCGCAGTGTGGAGGCAGGGTCCGGGCCGCATGAGATCAGTGGTCCGCGCCTCATGATCAGGAGTCAGACAAGGGGAAATGCGCATCCACTGAACGGATAGTCCTCGGGCTTTTCAACGAGCCCCGCTCGAATCGGATTGTTCAACACGTAGCGGATCACGTCCTCCGTCTTTTGCTCTGCTCGCAGTACCCAATCGTGATACCCCTCCTGCCACACATCGCGAACCCCATGATCTTCGCGAAGCGAGTACACGACGCGCTGCTTCGCGACTTTTACGAATCGCCTGAGGTCGGCATTGTCCGTCAACCCCTCCACAACCAGGTGAACATGATCCGGCATCAGGCAGTACGCAAGGATTGAGAAGGCTTCTTCCGTCGAAGTGTGCTCAATTTGCCATAGCGCTGTTCGCACGATGGCGGCGTCTGTGAACAACGGACGGCGGCCCGCCGTGCAAAATGTCAGGAGATATCGATACGGGCCGCGATAGGAGAACCCGTCAACCCGGCGCGGTCGTCTGAGAGTCACGCTCGCGGACCTGAAAGGTCCGCGCCGCATTGGGGAGGTAGGGTCCGCGCCGCATCGTGGAGGGTCCGCGCCGCAGTGTGGAGGCAGGGTCCGGGGCTGGTTGGTGTGGCAGACCCGGTCGGTCGGAGTTTGAAGTGGAGCTGCTTAATGTGTGGCAGAGTGCGGGGCGAGCCTTTCAGGCTCGCCTCGCGGACCTGAAAGGTCCGCGCCGCAGTGTGGAGGTAGGTCCGCGCCGCATGTCAAAACCAGCGTACTGCGCCTAGCGGTTCCGTTGCGAAGACTGCGTTGTCCTGGCCGCGAGCGCGGCCGTCGCCTTCTGAATTCGCTCTGTCACGCCTTGCAGCGCGGCCTTCGCCGACAGGTAGTCGCCCGCCTTGATTGCCTCGCCCGCCTTTTGCACGCTCATGTCAACCGCTGCCAGCTCGGCCCGCTGGTCGAGCAGCAGCTGGCGCGGGACGCGTGCCCGCGCCGCGGCGGCCAGCCGCGTGTTGGCCCCGGCGATGAGCGCGGCAATCTGCGCCATGTCGCGCTCGACCTCGCCGCGGGCCTGGGCCTTGTTGTCGGCCGCTTCGCGCGCAGCGTTCTGCGCGTGCTCGCGGCTGTCGAGGGCCTCGTTGAGCGCCAGGCGATAGTCGCGCTGCGCGACGGCGTCCTGCGAGCGCTTGAGCGCGTCGGTGGCCGCCGCGTACTCGACGGTTGCGTACCGATCGGCGCCGGCCGCGCGCGCCGCGTCGATCGCGCCCTGCGCCTGGTCCATCTCTTTGCTTGGGGGATCGCCGCAGGCCGAGGTGACCAGCGCGGCAAGAACACAGGCTGCAGGCAGCCACCGGGTCATAGAGAGACTGAGTATATCGAAATGAAAGACGTTGCACCGCACGATCGCCCGCGCGAAAAGCTGCAGCGGCTCGGCGCCGCGGCGCTCGGCGACAACGAGCTCGTGGCGATCGTCCTCGGGAGCGGCTCACGCGACTGCGGAGCGCTCGAGCTGGCGAACCGGCTCCTCGCGCGCGCGGGCGGATTGCACGGACTCACGCGCGCGGGCGTTGGCGAGCTCCACGGCGTTCCGGGTGTCGGTGACGCCCGCGCCGCGCAGGTGCTTGCGGCGGTCGAGCTGGGGCGCCGCACGCTTGTCCGAGGGACGGCCGATCGTCCGCGCCTGAGCACGCCGCGACAGCTCGCGTCGTATCTGCTCCCGCAATATGGCTCCGGCTCGGTGGAGCAGTTTGGCATCGTCATGCTCGATACGAAGCACCGCGTGATCCGGATCAAGATCCTCTCGATCGGATCCCTCGACACCACCGTCGTCCACCCGCGCGAAGTCTTCAGGGAAGCGACGTCCGCCTCGGCCGCGGCCATCGTGCTGTTTCACAACCATCCGTCCGGCGACCCCTCGCCGAGCGCCGACGATCTCGTGCTCACGACGCGGATGGTGAACGCGGGCAACATCATGGGGATAGACGTGATGGATCATCTGATCCTCGCGGACCAGCGGTACTTCTCGCTCGTGGAGGCGGGGAGGCTGTCGTCGCGCGTCGAGTAAGATTGACGGGTTGTGAACGTCCTCTACTTCGACTGCTTCTCGGGCGCGTCGGGCGACATGATCCTCGGCGCGCTGATCGATGCAGGCGTGCCGCTCGAGGAGATTCGCCGCTCGCTCGGCAGCCTTTCGATCGACCGCGAGACGGTTTGGACCGAGCGCGTCACCCGCGCCGGCGTGAGCGCCACGAAGTTCTGCGTCCGCGGCGAGAACCCGGCACCCTCGCACCCCGCACCCTCGCACCACTCGCACCGTACCCTGTCGGACATTTACGCGCTGATTGATGGGTCGTCACTGAGCGCGTCCGGCAAGGATCGGGCAAAGTCGATGTTCGCCCGGCTCGGTGAGGTTGAAGGCGCGATTCACGGGACGCCGCCGGGCGAAGTCCATCTTCACGAGGTTGGCTCGCTCGACTCGATCGTCGACATTGTCAGCGCCGTCTTCGCCCTCGAAACGCTGGGCGCCGACCGCATCGTCTCGTCGCCACTGAACGTCGGGAGCGGCACAATCCGATGCGCCCATGGCGTCTACCCGGTGCCGGCACCGGCGACGATCCGCCTCCTCGAAGGCGCGCCGATCTACTCCGGGGCGCAGTGTGTGGAGCTGGTGACGCCCACCGGGGCCTTGCTCATCACGAACTACGCGACGGAGTTCGGCCCGATCCCGGCCATGCGCGTAAAGCACATCGGGTACGGCGCCGGCTCGCGTGACCTCGAAGGGATGCCCAACGTCCTGCGCGTCCTGATCGGGGAAGCCGATTCGACGGCGCCATCGCGTTCGGTCGTGGTGATCGAGGCCGAGATCGACGATATGAACCCGCAGATTTTCGGCGTGGTGATGGATCGGCTTCTCGCCGAAGGGGCGCTTGACGTCTTCTACACGTCGATCCAGATGAAGAAGAACCGCCCGGGGACGCTGCTGTCGGTCATCGCCGCGCCGTCGTTGCGCGAGCGCCTGACGGGGACGATCTTCCGCGAGACAACGACGATCGGCGTCCGGTACCGTGAGATGACCCGCGAATGCCTGGACCGCGAGACCGTGACCGTGACGACGGCGTTCGGGCCGGTGCGAGTCAAGGTCGCGCGGCGTGACGGCGAGATTCTGAACGCGTCCCCTGAATTCGACGATTGCGTCCACCTTGCCGAACGGAGCGGCCGCTCCGTCAAAGACGTGCAGGCCGCGGCAACGAAGGCCTGGCTCGACCGACAGCGCTGATGAATCCCTTCTACATCACCACGCCGATCTACTACATCAACGCGAAGCCGCACATCGGACACGCCTACTCGACCATGGTGGCCGACGCCATCGCGCGCGCACACCGCCTGATGGGCGAGGACGTCTATTTCCTGACCGGCACCGATGAACATGGACAGAAGGTCGAGCGAGCCGCCCAGAAGGCAGGCAAAGCTCCGCAGCAGTTCGCGGACGAAGTCGCCGCGGCATTCCGGACCATGTGCGCCGATCTCAACATCAGCAATTCAGATTTCATCAGGACCACCGAGCCGCGCCACCATCGCGCCGCGCAGGCGCTGTGGGAGCGCGTGCGCGCCAGCGGCGACATCTACAAGGGAGACTACGAGGGCTGGTACTGCACGGTCGATGAAGTCTTTGTGCCGGAGAAGCAGCTCATGGACGGGCGCTGTCCGACATGCGGCGGACCCGTCGAGCGGCTGAAGGAAGAGAGTTACTACTTCCGGCTGTCCAAGTATCAAAAGCCGTTGCTCGATCTTTACGCCTCGCGCCCGGATTTCCTGCAGCCGGCAATCAGGATGAACGAAATCAGAACGTTCGTCGAAGCCGGCCTGGACGATCTCAGCATCAGCCGTGCGTCCTTCCAGTGGGGTATTTCCGTGCCCGGCGATCCGGCCCACGTGATGTACGTGTGGTTCGACGCCCTGACGAACTACCTGACCGCTCTCGGTTTTGGAAGCGAAGACACCTCCCGCATGGATCGGTACTGGCCGGCGGTGACGCACCTCATGGGCAAGGAGATCATTCGTCAGCACGCGCTCTACTGGCCGGCGTTCCTGATGTCGGCTCAGCTCCCGCTTCCGCAGCGCATCATTGGCCACGGCCATTGGATGATGTCGGGCGCCAAGATGTCGAAGTCGATCGGCAACGTGGCGCGCTACCAGGATTACACCGCGGCGTTCGGCGTCGACGCGCTTCGCTATTTCGTCATGCGGGAAATGCCGCTCGGACAGGACGCCAATTTCAGCGACGAGGGCGTGCTCAATCGCTACAACGCCGACCTCGCCAACGATCTGGGAAACCTCGTGAGCCGCGCCATGACGATGATTCACCGCTATTGCGACGGGGTCGTCCCGGACGCGCGTCCCGGTGACACGGAGAAACCGGAAGTTGCCCTGCAGAACGCCATCAAGCAGACCGTTGAGGGAGCGACGCACAATTTCGAACGCTATCAAATCAGTCTCGCGCTGCAGGACGTATGGGCTCTCATCGGGCACGCAAACCGGTACGTCGTCGAACGGGAGCCGTGGAAGCTCGCGAAACAGCCCGATCGACGCGCGCTTCTCGAGACGGCGCTCTACAACCTGGCCGACACGGTGCGTGTCATCGCCGGACTGATCGATCCCGTCATGCCCGACACGGCGGCACGAATACGCCGGATGCTGGGAGTGACGCCTCAAGACTGGACCTCGCTGCGGGAGGTGCAGCTGAAGCCGGGAACCCGGCTTGGACCTACCGAACCGCTGTTCCCACGCGTCGAGAAGACCGTGGAGGAGTTACGCGCAATGTCGGATTCTCAGATTGACAGCCATGAGGGCACGCCCGCCGCGCCGGCGCCCGCGGAAGACACGCGCATCTCGATTGACGAGTTCATGAAGGTCGAGCTGCGCGTCGCCAAAGTGCTCGAAGCCGAGGCCGTGCCGAAGTCAAAGAAGCTGCTGAAGCTCAAGGTGGACGTCGGCGCCGAGCAGCGGACGATCGTCGCCGGGATCGCGGAGGCCTATCAGCCCGAGCAGCTCGTGGGCCGCACGGTTGCGATCGTCTTCAACCTGAAACCCGCCAAGCTGATGGGGATCGAATCGAACGGGATGGTCCTGGCTGCGTCCGTCGACGGCGGCAAGCCGATCCTCGTTGCGTTCGACGAACCCGTCCCGCCTGGAGCGCGGGTTCGTTGATAACTCCCAACCCCCAACCTCCAATTCCCAAGGACCTTGGGAGTTGGGAGTTGGTACTTGGGAATTGACTTGGTCGATTCCCACTGCCATCTCGCGGGACCGGAATTCGTGGAGGACCTGGGCTCCGTCATCGCGCGCGCCCGCACTGCCGGGCTTGCTCATGCGCTCGTCATCGTTGCCGCCGACGATGAGCCAGAGATCGAGCAGGCGGGGAAGGTGGCAGCGGAATGGGACGCCGTCCGGTTTTCAATCGGCGTCCACCCGCACGCGGCGGGGAAGTTCGCGGCGGATCCCGGTGGCGCGGCGCGAACCGTTGACGCCGTCATTGAAGCGCAGCCTCTCACGCGGGGGCTGGGCGAAATCGGCCTCGACTACCATTACGACTTCGCTCCTCGGGACGTCCAGCAACACGTGTTTCGCGAACAGATCCGCCTGGCCGGGCGCCGCAGGCTGCCGATCGTCATTCACACCCGCGAAGCCGACGATGACACGTTTCGGATCCTCGGCGAGGAATCGGCGGAGAAGATCGGCGGGGTGTTTCACTGCTTCACCGGCGATCGCGACATGGCGCGCCGTGCGCTCGATATCGGCTTTCACATCTCGCTTGCGGGGATCGTCACGTTCCCTCGCGCGCTGGAGTTGAGGGAAGTCGCGAAGATGGTCCCGATCGATCGGCTGCTCATCGAGACCGACAGCCCGTTTCTCGCCCCTGTTCCGCATCGCGGGGCGCGCAACGAGCCGGCACACGTGGTCCGCGTCGCGGAAACGATCGCCGATCTGCGGGGCAGCGACGCCCGGTCGATCGGCGCCGCCGCGCTGCGCAACTTCCGGTGTCTCTTCAACCCGTAACTGCAACCTCCGACACGGATTAGCGCGTCTCGTTGCGTTGACACTCCGCGCGGGGATATGGTCTGATTGTCGCGCGTGAATCCCACCGCGCAGACACCTTCGACTGCCGTTCTCGCGCAGATGTTCGAGCCGATTCGCGAAGACCTGGAGAAGGTCGAGCGCGAGTTCGTGCGCCATCTCGAATCGCAGGTGGCACTCATTCCCACCATCGGTTACTACATCCAGCAGGGCGGCGGCAAACGGATTCGGCCGGCGGTGCTGCTGATGGCGGCGCGGATGAGCGGCTACACGGGCGAGCATGGTGCGCTGTACGCGTCGGTGATCGAGTTCATTCACACCGCGACGCTGGTGCACGACGACATCATCGACAAGTCAGACCTTCGGCGCGGCCGCCAGGCGGTGCATTCCCGCTGGGGCAACGACGTCACCGTGCTGCTCGGCGATTTCCTGTACATCAAGTCGATGTCGATGGCGCTGACGCGCGACAGCCTCGATTTCATCCGCCTGCTCTGCGAGGTCACGCTGCGCATGATTGAAGGCGAGCTCTACCAGCTCACCAAGAACGGCGTGGTCGACCTGTCGGAGGACGAGCACTTCGAGATCATCCGGCGGAAGACCGCGTACCTGTTTGCGGGCAGCGCCCGGATTGGCGGCATGCTCGGGCCCGGCACCAACGTCGAGCAGGAAGACGCGCTCTGGGATTACGGCTTGAACATGGGCATGGCCTTCCAGCTCGTCGACGATCTGCTCGATTTCACGGGTGAGGAAAACGCGCTGGGAAAGCCGGTGGGCGGCGACCTGCGGGAAGGCAAGATGACGCTGCCCGTGATCCACCTGCTGCACCGCGGTGACGCGCGCGCCGACCTGCTGATTCGGAAGATCGTGAACGAGCGCACGGCGACGATGGAGGAATGGCGTGAGCTGCGCGCGCAGCTCGCGCAGCACCGCTGCATCGATCACGCACAGCGCGTGGCATCCGACTTCGTCGAGCGCGCCAAGAGCGCGCTGTGCGTGTTTCCCGCGAGCGCGGAGCGGGACGCGCTGATGTTCCTGCCTGACTACGTGCTGTCGAGAGACCGCTGACATCAACCACGAAGACACGGAAGTCGCGAAGGCCACACCTTCGTACCTTCGTGGTGAAAGACGAATGACTCCTGCTGAGCGAATCGCAGAACTCCGGCGACTTATCCGGTACCACGAAGAGCGCTACTACGTCCTCAACGACCCTGAAATAGCCGACGCCGAATTCGACGCGCTCATGCAGGAGCTCGAGCGCCTCGAAGCGGACAGTCCTGACCTCGTCACCACCGATTCTCCAACGCAGCGGGTCAGTGGACGCCCGGCCGCCGGGTTCGACACCGTTGAGCATGCCGAGCCGATGCTCAGCCTCGACAACGCGTACTCCGAGGAGGAGCTGCGCGCGTTCGACGATCGTGTGCGGCGCGGCGTGGCCGCCGCAGGCGAGACGGTGGAGGAGATCGACTACGTTGCCGAGCTCAAGATCGACGGACTGAGCGTGGCGCTGACGTACGAGAACGGGACGCTCGTGCGCGGCGCGACGCGCGGCGACGGTGTGCGCGGCGAGGAGGTGACGTCGAACGTGCGGACGATCCGCGCGATTCCGCTGAAGCTGAGAATTCCTACATCGAGCGGGGCGAGCCCTTCAGGCTCGCCAGGCGAACCCGAAGGGTTCGCCCCGCAAAAGATAGAAATCCGCGGCGAAGTCTACTTCCCGCGAAGGGCCTTCGAGCGGATCAACAAGGAGCGCGAGGAGAGCGGTGAGCCGCTGTTCGCCAACCCGCGGAATACAGCGGCAGGCACCATGCGCAGCCTCGATCCGGCGCTCGTGGCGAAGCGCGGCCTCAGTGCGTGGATGTATCAATTGGTGGGCGGACCTGAAGGTCCGCCTCTACAAGGTCCGGCTCTACAACCGGAAATCGTCGTGACCACTCACTCCGACGTAGAGGCCGACCTTCAGGTCGGCCTACAAACACACGCGGAGACGTTGGAGACGCTCAAGGCGTGGGGCCTCCCCGTCGAGCCGCACTGGCGCCGCTGTCGCGGCGTCGACGCGCTCGTGGCGTTCTGCCGCGAATGGGAGGAGAAGCGCCGCACGGTCGGCTTCGACACCGACGGCGTGGTCGTCAAGCTGGATCGCGTCGATCTGCGCGCGACGCTCGGCACGACGAGCAAGTTCCCGCGCTGGGCCATCGCGTTCAAGTTCCCGGCGGAGCAGAAGACCACGCTGTTGAAGAGCATCGAGGTGAACGTGGGCCGCACGGGCGCCGTGACGCCGTTCGCGATGCTCGAGCCGGTCTTCATCGCGGGCTCTACCGTGTCCATGGCGACGCTCCACAACTCCGACGACATCGCGCGAAAGGACATCCGCGAGGGCGACTGGGTGATTGTCGAAAAGGCGGGCGACGTCATCCCGCGGGTCGTCGGCCCCGTGTCAAGCAGGCGTTCGCCCGACTCCCGGCCGTGGCAGATGCCGGCCGAATGCCCGCGTTGCGGAAGCCGCCTCCATCGCGCGGAAGACGAAGCCGTCTGGCGCTGCGAGAACACCTCCTGCCCCGCGAAACTCCAGCGTGGCCTCGAGCACTTCGCGTCGCGCGGCGCGATGAACATCGAAGGGCTTGGGGAGTCGCTCATCGCGCAGGTGACTGGCGCCGGCCTGGTGAAGGATTACGCGGACGTCTATGCCCTCACCGCCGAGACGCTCGAACAACTCGAGCGGATGGGAAAAAAGTCGGCGGCAAAGGTGATGCTGCAGATCGAGCGGAGCCGGACGAACGAGCTGTGGCGATTGATTTACGGCCTCGGCATCCGGCACGTGGGGGAGCGCGCGTCGCAGGTGCTGGCGCGGGCGTTTGGATCGATGGAGGCGCTCTGCGCCGCCACCACGGAGCAGCTCGAGGAGACGCCCGAGATCGGGCCGGTGCTCGCCGAATCGGTGCGAAGCTGGCTCGACGAGCCGAGAAACCGTGGCCTGATCGGCCGGCTGCGCGAGGCCGGCGTGAACATGGAGATCCCGCCGGATGAGCGCGCGGCGGCGGCGGTCGAGCGGCGGCTCAAAGGGAAGACCTACGTGATTACAGGGACGCTCGCCTCGATGACGCGCGAGGAGGCCACCGCCGCATTGGAGCGCCTCGGCGCGAAGGTCGCCGGCTCGGTGAGCAAGAAGAGCACAGGCGTCATCGTGGGCGGCGACGCGGGAACGAAGGCCGAAAAGGCGCGGACGCTCGGCGTGCCGGTGCTCGATGAGGCTGGATTCTTGGATCTCGTAAAACCCGAGAGCTGATCTCTATAATGAGGTCATGGTGCGTCGTGAAGAAGCAGACGACGGAGTGAGTGCGTCGCCTGCGACACGCTGCCCGTCTCCTGCGGGTGCGAGTCCCGCCTCGGTAAGCGCCGGAGCGCCGAGTAGCAGACCCCAG
>JAHFUO010000085.1:0-9782 GCA_023265015.1 Acidobacteriota bacterium
GCCCAGCGGTACATTACGGCCGGCGCGGACGGGTGGGGGCTCGACGAGAAATTACGACCTCGGCCAGCCGCCTCTCCGGCGCTTACACGAATTTGCTCAAGTCCGTTCTACCGCGGGCGGCAAGCAGCGGCTTCCAGAGGTCGCCCAGCTTTTCGATTCGCCGCCGCACGTTGCGCAGGTGGAACTCCTCGATGCGCGCGCCGGCCGCCACTTCTTTCCACTCGAGCGGCGCGGATACCGTCGCGAGGGGCGTCGGCCGCACGGAGTAGACGCTCGCCAGCGTCCGTCCCCAGGCATTCTGGTTGTAGTCGACGAGCACGCGCCCCCTGGGGCGCTTCGCGACGCGGTATTCAGAAGTCATGAGCCCAGGATGACGCGCCGCGAGCTCGACCGCGAGCGCCTTGGCGAAGGTCCATACCGATTTCTGCACGGGGCCGCGGACGATCGGCACGTAAATGTGGAGGCCCTTCGATCCGCTCGTCTTCACGAGCGGCTTCATCTTCAGCGTCTCGAGCGCATGCCTCACGACGAGCGCCGTCTCGCGTACCCGGTCGAAGGCCGCTCCCTGCCCTGGATCGAGATCGAAGTGCACGTAGTCCGGGCGATCGACGTCGTCACACCGCGCGTACCACTGGTTGAGATCGATGCAACCGAGGTTGATCAGCCACAGCAGCGACGGCACGTCATCGATGACCGGGAAATCAATGACGTTGCCCGATTCGTGCCCGATGGCGCACGTGCGTATCCATGCCGGGCGTGGCACCGGCGCGCGCTTCATGAAGAAGAACTCGCCCGCCGCGCCGTGCGGATAGCGCTTCATCACCATCCCTCGATCGCGGATATGCGGAAGCAGCACGGGCGAGACGTCCGCGTAGTACTGAATCAGGTCGCCCTTGGTGATGCCGAGATCGGGCCAGAAGCGTTTCCGCAGGTTCGTGAGGCGTACCTCGCGCCCGGCGACGGCGAGCACCGCCTCGTTGACGTCGGTCGGAATCTGAACGCGCGCCATATATCAACCACGAAGAACACGATAACCGCGAAGGACACGAAACATTATTAGGTTTTCGTGACCTTTGAGATCTTCGCGGACTTCGTCGTTAGAGGTTCCAGCTTCGGCGGGCGCTGGCCATGTCGGACGGCGCCCGCGAGCGGCACGTACGGAAGCTCGACGCCGGCCGCGACCGAGCGCAGCATCAATCCGCCCCGGCTCATGTCGCCGCGGCCGACGAAATCGGGCGGGAACAGCAGGCGGCCGCCGAAGACCGGCAACAGCAGATCCACGTATTTCCCGGACGCGACGCTGCCGAGGAGCACGACCTCGCACTCGGAGCCGATGGCCGATAGCAGCGCCCGCGCTCCCTGCTCGAGCGGCGCGCGATACGCGGCATTGCGCAGGTCGATGTCGACGCCGGCAAAACCGCGAAAGGAGTCGGTGGTGACCGGGGTGTCGACCGGCCGCAACCCGGCGTTCGGCGTGATGACGAGCACGCCGCCCCCGGCAACCGGCTCCGCCGGATCCGGCGGGCACGCGAATCGCCGCGCATAGGCCAGCTTGCCGCGGAAGTACAAACCGCTGACGAAGCTGAACACGTCGCCGAGCGGCGCGCCGGCGGGACTCTGCAGCTGCCGCGCAAGGTCGAAGCGAGCCTGCGGCGACAGCATCGTGCGCGCGCGGATGCCGCCACAGTTGGCCGGCGACATCAAAAAAATACGCGGAAGCATTTCAGCGCAACTTGGGATTTGGGACTTGGGATTTGGGACTTGGGGTTTGGGACTTGGGGTTTGGCTAATGCTTCAATCCCCAGCGCATCAGGATCGAGCCGACCGTGAAGCCTGCGCCGACCGAGGCGAGCAACAGCAGATCGCCTGCCTTCAGGCGCTTCTGCTCGACGGCGTCGTTCAGCGCCAGCGGAATTGTGCCCGCGGTCGTGTTCCCGAATCGCTCGATGTTGATGACGACCTTTTCCGGGGGAAGGCCCAGCTTCTCCGCCGCCGACTGGATGATGCGGCGGTTCGCCTGGTGCGAGACGAGAAGGTCGACTTCGCACGGCTTGATGCCGTTGCGATCGAGGATTCGCCGCGCCGCTTCCTCGGTGTTGCGCACGGCGAACTTGAAGACCGCCGCGCCGTCCTGCTTCACGTAGTGAAGCCGCTGCTCGACCGTTTCGTGCGTGGCCGGCCGCAGGCTGCCGCCGGCGGGCATGTACAGCGCGCGGCCCCCGCTTCCATCGATGTAGTTCTCGAAATCGATGATGCCGATGCGGTCGTCGTCGCTCGCCTCCACGACAACCGCGCCCGCGCCGTCGCCGAACAGGACGCACGTCATCCGATCGGTGTAGTCGATGATGCTCGACATCACGTCCGCGCCGATGACGAGGGCGTGCCGGCTTGCGCCGGACGACACCATCTGCGCCGCGGTCGTCAGCGCATATGTGAAGCCCGAGCAGGCGGCGCCGAGATCGAACCCCCACGCGTGGGTCGCGCCGATCTTTGTCTGCACCAGGCAGGCGGTGCTCGGGAAGATCATGTCCGGCGTGGTGGTGCCGACGACGATGAGGTCGATGTCCGCGGGCGTCAAACCCGCGCGGCGGATCGCCTCGCGCGACGCTTCCGCGGCCAGGTCGGACGTCGCAACGCCTGGATCGACGATGTGCCGCTCGCGGATGCCCGTGCGCTGCAGGATCCAGTCATCGGTGGTTTCGACGAGCTTCTCGAGATCGGCGTTGGTGAGAAGCCGCGGCGGAACGTAGGTCGCGAGGCTGGAGATGCGCGCGCGCCGGAGCGTGCGCGCGCCTGACGGAGCGGTTACCACAGTCCAGAGTCCCTCCCGGGCGCCGTGAGCCCGAAATACTCGTACGCGCGGGCCGTGGCGACGCGGCCGCGCGGCGTGCGATCGAGAAAGCCCGCCTGAATCAGGAACGGCTCGTAGATATCCTCGATCGCATCCTTCTCTTCGTTGATGGCGGCGGCGATGCTGTTGACGCCCACCGGGCCGCCGCTGAACTTGTCGATGATCGTGCGAAGCAGCTTGCGATCGACCTCGTCGAAGCCGTGATCGTCGACCTCGAGCAGCTTCAGCGCGTCGCGCGCCACGCCGCCCGTGATGCGGCCGTCCGCGCGCACCTGTGCGAAGTCGCGCACGCGGCGGAGCAGCCGGTTGGCAATCCGCGGCGTGCCGCGCGAGCGGCGCGACACTTCGACCGCGGCCTCGTCATCGATTGGCACGGCGAGAATCCGCGCCGAGCGGCGGACGATCACTTCGATGTCCGCCTCCGTGTAGAAGTCGAGCCGGTGGACGATGCCGAAGCGCGCGCGCAGGGGCGCCGTCAGGAGCCCCGCGCGGGTCGTGGCGCCGATCAGCGTGAACTTCTGCAGCGGGACCTTCACGGAGCGCGCGCTCGGGCCCTGCCCGATCACGATGTCGAGCTCGTAGTCCTCCATCGCCGGATACAGGATCTCTTCAATCGCCGGCGCCAGGCGATGGATCTCGTCGATGAAGAGCACTTCGTGCTGCTGGAGGTTGGTGAGCATGGCCGCCAGGTCGCCGGCCCTCTCGATCACCGGGCCGGCGGTCGCCCGCACCGCCACGCCGAGCTCGTTGCCCACGACGTACGCGAGGGTGGTCTTGCCGAGTCCGGGCGGCCCGTACAGCAGCACGTGGTCGAGCGCTTCCTTCCGGCCGCGCGCCGCTGCAATCGAGACCTCCAGGTTGTCGCGAACGCGATCCTGCCCGATGTATTCGGCGAGCGATCGAGGGCGCAGCCCCGCGTCGTACTGCGCGTCGTCGTCGACACTGCCCGCGGCGACCAGCCGATCGTTCATCGCATGAGTTCCCGGAGCGCGCTCTTCAGCGCATCCTCGAAGGTTGCGCCGCCGTCCGACTTCCACGTCGCATCGACGGCCTTCTCCGCCAGCGGCCGATGATAGCCCAGGTTCTGAAGCGCCGAGAGGAGGTCGTGGCGCAGTCGATCGCCGGTTGACGGCCCAGTCCCGCCAGCCTCGACCGGGACAGACACATCCGCGAGCCGATCCTTCAGCTCGAGCACGATCCGCTCGGCCGTCTTCTTCCCGACCCCGGGAATTCGCGTGAGGCGCGCGATGTCGGCGCGCTGCACCGCCGTGACCAGCTCGCGGCTGTCGATGCCGGACAGGACGGCGACAGCCAGCTTCGGCCCGATGCCGCTGATGCCAATCAGCCGCTCGAACACGAGCTGCTCGAGCGGCGTGAGGAATCCGTACAACTGCAGCGCGTCCTCACGCACGTGCGTGTGCACGCGCAAGGACACGTCGGCTCCTGCCTCGCCGATGTCGTAGTAGGTGGACAGGGGCACGTGCACGTCGTAGCCGACGCCGTTGACGTCGATGATGATCCGGTTGGGGTGCTTGTCGAGAACCCGTCCTCGAAGAAACGCAATCATCCGTGGGCGGGAGGACGGTACTGGCGCCAGGTGCGTGGACGCTTGTCGGCAGCAGGCAGCGGGCAGCGGGCAGCGGGCGGTGACTGTCGGCTGCCGGCTGCCGGCTGCCGGCTACCGACTGGCGCCATCGAATGCAGATGACAAATCGCCACCGCGAGCGCATCGGCCGCGTCGTGCGGCGTGGGCGCGGCGGCGAGACCGAGCAGCAGCTTCACCATCTGCTGCACCTGGTGCTTCTCCGCGCGTCCGTATCCGACGACGGCCCGCTTGATCTCGGCCGGTGTGTACTCGACCACCTCGCATCCGGCTTCAACCGCCGCCAGCATGGCCACGCCGCGCGCGTGGCCGAGCTTCAGCGCGCTGCGGACGTTGGCGGCGTGAAAGAGGCTTTCGATCGCGACGCAGTCCGGACGGCAGGACAACAGGAGCGCCGACAGCTCAGCGTGGATCCGCGCGAGGCGATGAGGGAACGTGTCCGCCGCCAGCGCGTTGATCGCGCCGCAGGCAACGAGATGATGCCGGCGCCCATCCGTCTCCACGCAGCCGTAGCCGGTGCGCTCGGAGCCGGGATCGATGCCGAAGATTCTCACGCGAGGGAGGCCTCGATCTCCTTCTCCTCGATATCGAAGTTGGCCCAGACGTGCTGGACGTCGTCGTGATCCTCGATGGCGTCCATCAGCCGCAGCATCTGCTGCGCTTCCTTGCCGACGAGCTTCACGTAGTTCTTCGGCACCATGGCGACTTCGGCGCTGGCCGGCTCCACGCCGAGCGCCTTGACGGCGCCGCGCACCGCTTCGAAGTGCTCTGGCGCGCACACGATTTCCCAGCCGCTCTCGTCGTCGTTCATGTCGTCGGCGCCCGCGTCGAGCGCCGCGTTGAGCAGCTTCTCCTCGTCGGCCTTCCCTTTTTCGACGAAGACCTGGCCCTTCTTCGAGAACATCCAGGCGACGCTGTTCTCGGCCGCGAGATTGCCTGCGTGCTTGCCGAGCACGTGACGAATCTCGCCGACCGTGCGGTTCTTGTTGTCGGTGAGCGTCTGGATGAGGATCGCAACGCCGCCGGGACCGTAGCCCTCGTACGTGATCTCCTCGTACGAGACGCCGGGCTCCTCGCCGGTGCCGCGGCGGATGGCGCGGTCGATGTTCTCGCGCGGCATGTTGGCTGCCTTGGCATCGGCCACGATCGTCCGCAGGCGCGGATTCATGTCCACGTCGCCGCCGCCGGCGCGGGCCGCCACCGACAATTCCTTGATGATGCGCGTGAAGACCTTGCCCCGCTTGGCGTCCGCGGCACCCTTTTTATGCTTGATCGTGGCCCACTTGGAATGGCCTGACATGCGGAAACTCCAGAAAATAGGAGGGAAAAGCGACCGTCGATTCTAGCATGCGCGGCCCGCCGGCTTGCCCGGAGCGAAGTCGAGGGGTTTGCGGGCCAGGATCATCCACACGTCGGCGCGCCGGTCCCACGGACCTCCACGGTAATCGCCGAGCAGCGCCGTGATTTCGAAACCCGTCTTCTCGAGCCGGCGCGTCATCTGCGGCACCGACAGCGTGCGGAACGTCAGCGCGAACCGATGTATCCGGCGGCGGGTTCCGGTGCGCTCGGTGAACTGCTGGTCGAAGATCGTGACGCGCCGCGCGCGGTCCTGGCGCACCGTTTCGACCAGCCTCACGTGGGCGCCGCCGCGCGCGCCGCGCCAGCCGGTCAGGCTCACGCGCTGCTTGTACTCCTGCCACGACGGAAGGTCCGCCACGAGCTCGAGCCCGAACATGCCGCCGGGCTGCAGCACGCGTGCAACGGCGTCGAGCGTCGCGGCGAGATCGCGCTCCCGCAGCAGCGACTGGAGCATGCCGTACGGCGCCATCACGAGCGCGAACCGCGACGCGGTGAACGGAAGCGACCGGACGTCGCCGCGGATCAACCGGACGCGCGCGCCGAGTCGTCCGCGGCGGATCCGCTGCCGGGCCCGCGCCAGCATCGGCTCCGATCGATCGACACCCACGAGCGGGACGCCCGCCCGGCCGAGGGGAATCGAGATGCGCCCCGTCCCACAGCCAAGCTCCAGGACCGGGCCGGCGGCGTGCACGGCGAGGTTGCGCCAGAAGGGAACGTCGCGACGACCAAGGGTGCGCGCGTTCTCCCAGTCGTAGAAGGGCGCGTAGTCGTCCCAGCCTTCGTAGCCTTCGGCCATGTCATTCAAAATGCAAAATTATGCAAAATGCAAACAGTGCATCTTGCGGAAGTGGTCATCGTTTGCATTTGGAATTTTGCCTTTGGCATGACAGCGTTAGTCGGACACGGCCAGTTCACCCGGCACGATCGGGCGCGTGCGCGGCAGCAGGCCAAGTCGCGAGAGCTGTCCGACGATCGCAAGGATGCCGATGAAGACCGCGAGCTTGATGGCGTCGCCGGGGCGAGTCGCGGGCACGATCTTCCAGAGCAGCCACAGGATCGGTTGCGCGATCGAAACGGCCCAGACCGACCCGTAGAAATAGCGGCGCTCGTGTCCCTCGCCCTGCGTCGATCGCCTCACGCGCGGCAGCAGGCCCACGGCGCCCAGCAGCCACAGCGTGCCGGCAATTGGAAAATACGCGACCTCGTACATCTGCTTCAGCCGCCACCGCCCCGTGACGAGCGCGTAGACGAGCCCCGCGATGTTCAGCAGCGCGAACGCCACGACTTCTCCCCACGCGGTCGTGTAGCAGACGCGGCGATAGAGGGGATTCGGCCGGTCCTCGGTGAACCTGATGATGTACGGGCGCGGCTCGCATCCCGGCAGCCGACCGCGAACGCCAGCGATTACCGTGCCGGCGAGCACGCATCCGAGCCAGAGCACCATCCGGCGGTCGAAACCGTGCTCGAACAGATCGAAGGTGAGCGGACCCGGCGCGATGAAAAACACGAAGATCCAGATCGGCCAGTGGAGGAACCGGTAATAGAGCTTGTTGCGGTGACGGATGGTCCTCGCGGAATCAAGGTCGATATACAGCGCGTCGGTCTCCTGCGGCATCTGTGTCATCCGGGATTCGGGACTCGGGATTCGGGACTCGGGATTCGGGATTCGGGATTCGGGATTCGTGCTTAAGAGCTACGGCTCAGGATACTGTACGGATTCGCCCGTCCTCGATCAGCAAGACGCGATGCGCGCAGGCGCGCGCGAACTCGGCATCGTGCGTGGCGACGAGAATCGTTCGGTGTTGCGCCGCCAGGTGCCGCAACGTCGCCGCGAGCTCGCCTCTCCGCGCCGGATCCAGTGATGCGGTCGGCTCATCCATCAGGAGCAGCGGCGGCTCGACGGCAAGCGCGCGCGCGATCGCCACCCGCTGCGCTTCGCCGCCCGAGAGCTCGTGCGGCAAGGCGCCGGCGCGATCGCCGACGCCCACCGCATCCAGCAGCGCGCGGGCTCGCGATTCGGCGTCCTCGCGGGCGACCCGCAGCACGTGAACGGGCGCGAGCCAGACGTTCCTGTGTGCGGTCATGTGCGCGAACAGATGATGGAACTGGAACACCATGCCGACACGCCTGTGCAGCGTGCGCATCACGTGCCCGCGATGACTGATCCCCGGCGTCAGCGAGATGTCGTCCACCGTGATGCTGCCTGCGGCGATCGGATCGAGCCCGGCGATCGCGCGCAGGATCGTCGTCTTTCCGGCGCCCGACGCGCCCATCAACGCGACGACCTCGCCTCGGCTCGCCGAAAACGTGATGCCGGAGACGATGGGCCTGGACCCGCGGCGAATCTCGAGCGAGCGCACATCGAGGACGGTCACGCCTGGCGCCACCCGCGCTCGAGACGGCGCGCGACGCGCGCCAGCGGCAGCGACAGCGCCAGGTAGAGCGCCGCGCACATCGCGCCCGGCAGCACCCAGCTCCCGATGTTCGCCGCGAAGATCGACGTCTGCTTCGTGAGCTCGACGACGGTGATCACCGAGACGAGCGAGCTGTCTTTCAGCAGCGCCACAAAGTCGTTCGTCATCGGCGCGAGCGCCAGCCGGAACGCCTGCGGCGCGCGCACGAGCACGAGAATCTGCCGCTCGGTGAACCCGAGCGTGCGGGCGGCGTCCAGTTGCCCCTGTGGCACCGCCTCGAGCGCGCCGCGGTAGATCTCGCTTTCGTAGGCGGCGTAATTCAATCCGAGGCCGAGCAGCGCCGCGAGGAACGCCGGCAGCTGGACGAACGCGGCCAGGCCGAAGTACAGCACGAACAGCTGCAGCAGGAGCGGTGTGCCCCGGATGATTTCGACCCAGGTCGTCAGCACGATGCGCAGCGGCGCGGCCCCGTAAATGCGGCCGCTCGCGATGAGCACGCCGACGCCGACAGCCAGCGCCATCGACAGGCAGGACAACAGGACGGTAATGAGTGCCGCATTCAGCAGCGCCGGAAGGTATAGCCGCGCCGCCTCCCACGTACGCGGACCTGACAAGGTCCGCGCCGCATCCACGGTGCCGGTGTCACTTGCAGACGCGAGGCTCGAGGGCGCAACGGGATTCGCTGACGCATCCGCCAGCAGGCGCGCGTACAGTCGCGGCTGATCCTCGTTCCACGCGCTCCAGCGTCTGAAGATCGCCTCGAGCCTGCCGTCGCGCATCGCATCCCGGAGCATCACGTTCATCCGGTCGCGCAACCTGGTCTGCGCCGGCGCGAGCACGCCGACGTAGTGCCCCACCGCCAGCGGCTCCGGCTGGTTGAACAGCCCGCCGTTCCTGCGCAGGCCGCGCTGCGCGAGGATGAAATCGAGTACGACGGCATCGACGCGACCCAGCACGAGATCGCTGTACGGATGCACATCGTCTTCGTACGTGATTGGAATGATCCCGTCTCGAGCCTGGGCGTCGGCGAGCAGATCGTAGGCGAGTGTGGCGCCGAGCGTCGCGACGCGGTGGCCGCGGAGGTCGGCGAGCGAGCGGAAGCGGTTGCTGTCGGCCTCGCGGACCGTCAGCACCTCGCGGAACTCGTAGTACGGAATCGTGACCGCCAGGCGCGCGCGGCGGGCGGGACTGTCTTCGATGCCGCTGAGCGCTACGTCGAAGTCGCCGCGCGCGGCGGCCGCGTCGAGGCTCGTGAATCCAACCTGGATGAAGCGCGGAACGCGGCCGAGGCCCGAGGCGAACAGTTGCGCGACGTCGACGTCAAACCCGACGACGCGTGTCGGATCGCCCGGGTCGGCTTCAACGTAGGGCGCGCCGCCCTCGGCATCGCCGCCCCATCGCAGCTCCGGCTGCGATTGCGCGTCGACGGCCGTGCACGACGCGGACACGAGAAACACGACCGCCGCCACACGCAGGACGCCACGCATGAATTGAGCTGGAATGGCCCGTATTGTGGCACAGCACGGCTCATCGAATCTGATCGCCGCGAGCTTGT
>JAHFUO010000085.1:9882-13203 GCA_023265015.1 Acidobacteriota bacterium
AGTCTCATTTTCTGAGGGCGCGGGAGAGAATGAAATCGGAGTTGCTCCTACACGGCGGCCCGTAAAGGGCCGCCCTACTTATTTCCGCCTTTGCTCGAGCTCGTCGAGCGTCCGCGGCCAATCCTCTCGCAGCAGCCGCGAGAGCGACCGATCCGCGAGCAGCCGGCCGCCGGTCTGACAGTTGGCGCAATAGTTCGCTTCGTTCGCGGCGTAGACCACGCGCTGCACGGGCGCTCCGCAATCGGGACAGGGCTGGCGATACCGTCCGTGCACGGCCATCCCCTCGCGAAACGCGGTGACGTTCTCCGGAAACTCGTCACCGGCTTCGCCCTGCAGCTTCGCCGTCCACTGCATCAGCGTGACTTGCACGGCGTCGTACAGCCGTCGCGCGTCCTCGTCCGTCATCGTCGAGGTCTGCTTGAACGGAGAGAGGCGCGCCGCGTGCAGGATCTCATCCGAATAGGCGTTGCCGATGCCGCTGAACACGTGGGGATCGGTGAGGGCGCGCTTCAGCGTGTGGTTGTCACGCCGCAGCGCCTCGACGAAGGCGGGCAGGTCCGCGTTCATCACGTCGATCCCGCCGGGATCGTAACGCGCCAGCGCGTCGCGGCCCTGGACGACGTGGAGCGATGCCTGCCGTTTCGTTCCGGCCTCGGTGAGAATCAAGGTCCCATGCTCGAAGTCGAGCGCGAAGAGACCCACCTTGCCGGGGATTGCGGTGCCGGGCGGCCTCCATCGGAACCGGCCCGCGATCATCAGGTGGAAGACCAGGAACAAGCCGCCCTCGGCTGCGCTCGGGCCAGGGCCTTCGGCTTCGAGGACAATGCGTTTGCCGAGACGCCGCAGCCCGACGATGGTCTTTCCTTCGACGGCGGACAGAGGAGGATCGACCGACCGGAGCAGAAACGGCGTCGCGAGCCGCGCGCCGGTCACACGGCGTCCCACGATGCGCGGATGGAGCGCATGCAGGTAAAGCAGGATGTCCGGCAGCTCGGGCACGTTCCTTGTTATAGGCTGAATCCGCGATCCGCCGCCCGCGCAGGCTGAAACCTTCGCGTCGGTGTCTACGTATGGAAGGCGGAACCGGAGGATAGCGATGACGTGCAGGCACTGTGCGAAAGAAATCGAAGACCATTCGGCGTTTTGTCGTTTCTGCGGCGCCGCCGTGGAAATGCCGCGGCGACTGCGGCGATTGACCCGGCGGCCCGCGGAGGGGAAGCTCGGCGGCGTCTGTGCCGGTGTTGCAGCGTATTTCGATATCGACGTGACATTCGTCCGTGTCGCCTGGATCGTGCTCTCGATCTGGCCTGGCGCGGTGATCCTGGGCGCGGTCGCCTACGTGGCGGCGTGGATTCTGATTCCACCGGCGGACACTCTGGACGCGGCATCTGCCGTGAGCTCGAGAAGGCCGCTTCTCCGGTCGCGCGCGGACAAGCGCATTGCGGGCGTCTGCGGCGGGCTCGCCGAGTATTTCGGCGCCGATCCGACGGTCGTGCGCGTGGCGTGGGTCGTCCTGACGATTGTGCCGTGCGCGATCGTGTTCGGCGTGATTGCGTACCTGGTCGCGTGGCTCGTGATTCCATCCGGGCCGGTCGCGACGCTGCATCCGTCACCCTCGACGCCGTAAGCGATAAGACTCGGGCGGCACGCGGGGACGATCACCCCACATCCCGCTGCGCCGCCGCTGCGCCTCCTCCTCGGCGCGCCGCAATTCGTCCCAGCGCTGCAACCGGCGACGGGCTGACACGCGCGCGAGCCCGTCGCGTACGATCCTGGCATTGACGAATTCGCCGGTCTCGAGAATCACGTACGCGAGCCGGCGGCCGTAAGCGTCGTCGCGTTCGCCGTCGCATTCAAAACGGGCCCACCGGTGCAGAACGAGCGCCTGCATCTCCTCGCGCGCCTCCACGGCAAACGGCGCGGGTCTCTCGAACGGGCCGCCCAGCTCCGGCGCGTCGATGCCGAGGAGGCGCACGCGGCCAAGCCCGGCGACATCAATCGTGTCGCCGTCGATCACCCGGGTCACCAGGGCCACGATGCCGCAGTCCCAACCGGCCGCAGGCCGCGCGCGGGCAGGGACGAGTTCGCCACGTCCAGCGGCGAAAACGGAGACGGTGGTCAACAACAGCAGCGTGATGAGAAGGCGACGCACGCCGATGCGATGGCAAGCAGCGCGCCGCGCGGCCACGATTGAAAGGGCCTGCGTTCGGCGACGAGATTCGACGCACGCCTCCCGAACGTGGCAGATTCCGCACCCTTGGGGATCGCGCGACTCGGCGAGATGTGCGTACCTCGCGTACCTCGCCCTCGCACTGAGGGGCGGCCGGCGGTACAAGGAAAAAGCCCGCTGCCAAGTTCACAACGGGCTTTGTTACATCAAGGAACGCCGTTCAGGCGTTCCGGTAAATAGTAATCCCGGCAGCGACCTACTCTCCCACACACCTACGCATGCAGTACCATCGGCGGTGGCAGGCTTAACTTCCGTGTTCGGAATGGGAACGGGTGTGACCCTGCCCCTATGACCACCGGGAAACGCGATGGTCATCCGGTTCCCAACCGGATGACCCAGATTGGTTGCCTGGGGTCCGGCGGTGCGGAGCGCAGCTAGCAGCCACGCCTCATCGCACTGCCGATCGTCCCAGACTATCTCGTTGCCGGCCGCGCGGCCGGACGTGTCTTTCAATTATCAACGTGACAACTGAATACCCTGCAAACGATAGTTCTTCTCTCGACCTACACACGCAACGAAAAAAGAGAATATGGTCAAGCCTCACGGCTAATTAGTACCAGTTAGCTGAACGCATCACTGCGCTTCCACACCTGGCCTATCAACCTGGTCGTCTACCAGGAGCCTTCAGAGGTCTTGCGACCTGGGACATCTCATCTTGTGGAGGGTTTCACGCTTAGATGCCTTCAGCGTTTCTCCCTTCCGGACGTAGCTACTCGGCACTGCCGCTGGCGCGACAACCGATACACTAGAGGTCCGTCCAACCCGGTCCTCTCGTACTAAGGTCAGCCCCACTCAAATGTCCTCCGCCCATCACAGATAGAGACCGAACTGTCTCGCGACGTTCTAAACCCAGCTCACGTACCGCTTTAACCGGCGAACAGCCGGACCCTTGGAACCTGCTACAGCTCCAGGATGCGATGAGCCGACATCGAGGTGCCAAACCCTAGCGTCGATGTGAACTCTTGGCTAGGATCAGCCTGTTATCCCCGGCGTACCTTTTATCCGTTGAGCGATGGCCCTTCCATGCGGAACCACCGGATCACTAAGGCCTGGTTTCCCACCTGCTCGACTTGTAGGTCTCGCAGTCAAGC
>JAHFUO010000013.1:0-3140 GCA_023265015.1 Acidobacteriota bacterium
ATGACGGCCGCGGCGCGGCATCGGGCGCCCGTGATCCCGTTCGGCATCTGGTCGTCGCTCGAAGGACACGTCAACGGAACGAGCGGCGGCGTCTCCATCGACTTTTCCCGCATGACGCGCGTGCTGTCGGTGAACGCGGACGATCTCGACGCGACGGTCGAGGCAGGCGTGACGCACGGTCAACTGAACAAGGCGCTCAACAACACCGGCCTTGTGTTCTGGGTCGATCCAGGCGCCGACGCGACGATCGGCGGCATGGCGGCGACGCGCGCGTCGGGAACGACGACGGTGCGTTACGGGACGATGAGGGAAGCGGTGCTCGGGCTGACGGTGGTGCTCGCGGATGGAGGCGTGATTCACACGGGCAGCCGCGCGCGGAAATCAGCGGCGGGCTACGACCTCACGCGCCTGTTCGTCGGATCCGAGGGGACGCTCGGAGTCATCACCGAGATCACCGTCCGCCTGTTCGGCCTGCCGGAAGCGGTCGCCGCCGCCGTCTGCCCGTTCGACTCGATGGAAGGCGCCGTGCAGACGGTCATCACGACGATCCAGCTCGGGATTCCCGTGGCGCGCATCGAGCTGCTGGACGAGGCGCAGCTCGACGCGGTGAACCGGTACTCAAAGCTCAACTGCGCGCTGAAGCCGACACTCTTTTTCGAGTTTCACGGGACGAGCGAGCGGGAGGTGTCCGAGCACGCGACATCGGTCCAGGAGATCGCCGCGGAAAACGGCGGCCGCGATTTCCAGTGGTCGACCACGCCGGAAGATCGCACGAGGCTGTGGACGGCGCGCCACAACGCGTTCTACGCGGCGCTTGCGCTCCGGCCGGGATGCAAGCCGTGGACGACCGATGTCTGCGTGCCGATCTCGCGCCTGGCCGAGTGCGTGCTCGAGACGCGCGCCGACGTGCAGCAAGCCGGCGTGCTTGCGCCGCTTGTCGGACACGCGGGCGACGGCAACTTTCATCTCATCTTCCCGATGAACCCTGACGATCCAACCGAGTTGCCGAAAGCCAGGGCGATCAATGCGCGTCTCGTGAAGCGCGCGCTCGCCATGGGCGGCACGTGCACCGGCGAGCACGGCGTCGGCATGGGCAAGATGGAGTATCTGGCTGACGAGCACGGCGCATCGCTCGAGGTGATGAAGACGATCAAGCGCGCGCTCGATCCCGGGAACCGGATGAACCCGGGTAAGATGCTTCAACTCTGATGGCGAAACGCAAGCCAGAGCCTTCGCTCTTCGATCTTCCCGAATCAAGGCAGTCTTCGTCGTCGCCGCCGCCGACCGGCGGCTCGACCGAAGGTGTCGCCCTGCACGAAGCGGCGCAGAGCCGCTACCTCAATTACGCGCTCTCGGTCATCACCGCGCGCGCGCTGCCGGACGTGCGCGACGGCCTCAAGCCGGTGCAGCGCCGCATCCTGTACACGATGTGGCAGCAGAACCTGACCGCCGATGTCAAGCATCGCAAGTGCGCGAAGGTCGTCGGCGACGTCATGGGCAGCTATCACCCGCACGGCGACGCCGCGCTGTACGAGACGCTCGTGCGCATGGCGCAGTCCTTCTCGCTGCGGTATCCGCTGATCGACGGCTCGGGCAACTTCGGCTCGCTCGACGGCGACAGCGCCGCGGCGATGCGCTACACGGAGTGCCGCCTCGCGCGCATCGCCGACGAGATGCTCTCGGAGATCGAGCAGCAGACGGTTCCGTTCCGGCCGAGCTACGACGGCACGAAGACCGAGCCGGTCGTCCTCCCCGCGCGCATCCCGAACCTGTTCATCAATGGCACCACCGGGATCGCGGTCGGGATGGCGACGAACATCCCGCCGCACAACCTCGGCGAAATCTGCACGGCGCTCGTGAAGCTCCTCGACAACCCGGACTTGAGCAGCGCGCAGCTCTGTCGCTACGTCAAGGGTCCCGATTTTCCGACCGGCGGCCAGATCCTCAACTCGCCCGAGGAGCTGAAAGAGATCTACAAGACCGGCTCCGGCACCGTGCGGCTGCGCGCCACGTGGGAAGAAGGTCCGGGCACGCGCGGCGGCCAGACGATCTACATCACCAGCATTCCGTACTCGGTGAACAAGTCCACGCTCGTCGAGCGCATCGCCGACGTCGTGCTCACGCGCAGGCTGCCGCCGCTGGTCGACGTGAGGGACGTCTCCACCGACGACGTCCGCATTGCCCTGGAGATCAAGAGGGACGCGGACCCGAAGATGGTGATGGCGTACCTCTTCAAGAACACGCCGCTCCAGACCAACTTCATCGTCAACCTGACGTGCCTGATCCCGACCGAGAACGCCGAGGTCGGGCGGCCCGAGCGCCTCGATCTGCATCAGGCGCTCATGTACTTCCTGCAGTTCCGCCTGCAGGTGGTCACGAACCGGCTGGAGCACGAGCTCGAGTCGCTGAAAAAGCGGATCCACATTCTCGGAGGCTTCGAGAAGGTCTTCGACGCGCTCGAGGAGATCATCAAGATCATCCGCAAATCCGACGGGAAGGCGGACTCGGCCGAGAAGATCATGAAGCGCTTCGGCCTCGACGCTGAGCAGGCCGACGCGATCCTCGAGCTGAAGTTGTACCGCCTGGCGCGGCTCGAGATTCTCGTCATCCAGAACGAGCTGGCGGACAAGAGAAAGCGCGCACGTCAGATCAACACTCTCCTCAAGGATGAGGAAGGGCGGTGGAAGGTCGTCCGCAACGAGATTGAGGAGATTCAGAAGAAGTACGCCGGCAAGGACGACAAGCGGCGCACCTTGATTGAATCCGATGAAGAAGTCGAGTTCACCGCCGACGATTTCATCGTCGAAGAAGACAACGTGGTGATCGTGTCGCGCGACGGCTGGGTGAAGCGTCAGAAGGAAGTGCGCGACCTCTCGACGACGCGGCTGCGCGAAGGGGATTCGGTCCTCGCGGTGTTGCAGGGCAGCACGCGCGCCACCGTGGTGTTCTTCACCAACTTCGGCGCCGCGTACACGTCGCGGATCATCGAGGTGCCGGCGTCGACCGGCTACGGCGAGCCGGTGCAGAAGCTGTTCAACCTGCGCGACGGCGAAAAGGTGATCGCTGCCTTCAGCCTCGATCCGCGCGTCGCTGGGCAGATTTCTCCGCAGCCACCTCCGCGGGGTAGGGCCGGGTCTTCA
>JAHFUO010000013.1:3150-3717 GCA_023265015.1 Acidobacteriota bacterium
CAGACCCGGCCGCAGTTCCCCCGGTCCATGCGCTCGCGGTGACGAGCGACGGCTACAGCCTCAGGTTCAGCTTCGAGCCGTTCGTCGAGCCGAGCACGCGCGCGGGCCGGCGATATGCGCGTCCGTCGCAGGGCGTCGAAGTGGTCGGCGTCGCGCGCCTGACGGGCGACGAGATCGTGATTGTCGCGACGCAGGATGCGCGCGCGCTCCTGTGCCGCGCCGACGAGGTCAATTACCTCTCCGGTCCGGGGAAGGGCGTCATCCTGATCAAAACCGGTAAAGAGGATCGCGTGCTGGGGTTCGTTGCGTCCTCGGGCGACCGCGACCTGATGCGCGTGGAGACGAGCCGCGGAAGCGAGCAGACGATCAGCACGGGCAAGTACGAGGTCACCGGCCGGGGCGGCAAGGGGCGCGAATTGCTCCAGCGCGGGCAGTTCACCCGCATTGTTCCGAGCGAGATAGAGAATCCGCAGCCGCTCGCCACGGAGGGGTAATTCGTTTGGCGGGGCGTAAAGCCCCGCCCTACACCTTCGAGATCCCCAGCCATTCAATGTGCGGTGTGGGGCG
>JAHFUO010000013.1:3771-40328 GCA_023265015.1 Acidobacteriota bacterium
TGGCAGCCTGGCTATTACGAGCGCGTTCTTCGCGAGGGCGATGATGCGCTGGATGTTATTCGGTACATTCTCCAGAACCCCGTGAGGGCTGGGTTGGCAAGATCACCTGGCGATTACCCGTTCCTCGGGGGCATGGTTGCGGTGGAAGAACTCGAAATCGCCGCGTCATGGCGGCCGAAATAAGTGGCGGCCCGTAAAGGGCCGCCCTACGGTGTGGCGCTCTACAAAGGGGCGCCCTACGGTGTCAATCAACCGTTCGATCTCCGCATCCGTAGGGCGGGGCTTTACGCCCCGCCAACCTTGGCGGCCCGTAAAGGGCCGCCCTACGCCCCGCCAACCGTGGCGGCCCGTAAAGGGCCGCCCTACGCCCGGCACGACGCCCCACCCGCTATACTGAGATCGGTTCCATTCGATCGCCGGGATCCTGCAGGCCAACCACCTCGCACCAAGCGTCCCGGAACATGAGCCGGGGCAACTCGCCCGGCGGAAGATACATGAACAACCTCACGACAGATACACGAAGTACACGGATCGCCGTGTTCATCGATTTCGACAACGTCGAGATCGGTGTCAAAAACACGATCGGCGGTCAATTCGACATCGGCCTCATCCTCGAGGCCATCAAGGAACGCGGAGAGATCGTCACCAAGATCGCGTACAGCGACTGGAAGCGCGCCGGCGACTACAGCCGCCTGATGACCCAGCACGCCATCCGCATGGTCCAGCGCAACATGACGCCCGGCGGCGACAAGAACGGTGCGGACATCACGATGGCGCTCGACGCGCTCGAGATGGCCTTCACCCACGATCACATCAACGCTTTCGTCATCGTTGGCGGCGACAGCGACTTCATCTCGCTCGTCGAGAAGCTGAAGCAGTACGGGCGGAAGGTGATCGTCGTCGGCGGACGGCAGTTCACCAGCATGACGATGCAGAAGAACTGCCACGAGTTCATCGCGTACGAAAACCTCGTGGGCAGTCGCGGCGGCGGACGCAGCAGCGAGCGCGGCGGACGGCCGGCGGCGACGAGCGCGAGCGACATCGCCAACGCGCTCCCGCTCGTGAAGCGCGCGCTGAAGGTGCTGTCGGAGCGCGAGGTCGCGCCGCAGCTCGGGCTCCTGAAGAGCACGCTGCTGCAGCTCGACTCGACCTTTTCGGAGCGCGAGTATGGCGCGGGCAGCTTCCGCGACTTCATGGAGAAAATTGCGAAGACCGGCGCGGTGACGCTGAAGAGCGCCGGTCGAAGCATGCTCGTGGAATCGCGCGACGATGGGATCGATGTTGAGGCGGCGCCGCCCACGCCCGCAGCTGCCGCGACCGGCGAAGACAAAGACGAGGGAGAAGAAACGATGCCCGCCTCCCCCATGAGCATGCAGGACGGCATCCGCGCCGTGCAGCAGGCGCTCACCCAGGGGACGACTCCGCCGCGCTGGCCGATGTATGTGCGCCAGGCCAAGCAGTTCCTCAAGACCGGCATCGAAGGCTTCGACGAGCGCAAGTACGGCTTCGCCTCGGTCGTCGATCTGCTGCGCGCGGCGGCCAAGGAGGGCGTGCTTCGACTGGAGCGCGATCGTCGCGGCGCGGTGCGCGTGTTCGCGGGGGCGAACATCGCCGGGCGCCCGACGTCCGTTGACATTGACGGGATACCGGTGGACATTGCCGCGGAGGTCGTCGCCACGGAAACGTTTGCCGGCGAGCCGGTCGAAGAGCCGCCGATCGTCGATGCAGAGACCATCGAGCAACCGGCCGCGCTCGACGCGAACGCCACGACCGCCAGGAAGGGCGCTCGCAAACGGAAAGCGGCCGCGCCGCGATCGAAAGCCGCGAAGGCCGAGACGACCGATAAACCGCCGCGCGCCCGCGGGAGCAGGCGTACGAAGGCGGAGGCGGCGGACACGCCGTAAGCTATTACCCTCGTGGCGACGAATTACACCGCGAAAGACATCACCGTCCTCGAGGGGCTGGAGCCGGTTCGCAAGCGTCCCGGCATGTATATCGGCGGCGTCGGCACCGCCGGCCTCCATCACCTCGTCTGGGAAATTCTCGACAACGCGGTCGACGAGGCGATGAACGGCTACGCGTCGAACATCGTCCTCACGCTGCACGAAGACGGCAGCTCGATCACCATCTCAGACGATGGCCGCGGCATCCCCGTGGACAAGCATGCCGCGACCAGGAAGAGCGCGCTCGAGGTGATCTTCACCGTGCTTCATGCGGGCGGGAAGTTCGAGCATGGCAGCTACACGACGGCCGGCGGCCTGCACGGCGTCGGCGCGAGCGTCGTCAACGCGCTGTCGTCGGAGCTGCGCGCGAGCGTGAAGCGCGACGGCACGCTGTGGGAGATGTCGTTCAAGCGCGGCAAGGCGACCGGCCCGCTGAAGAAAGGAGGCGCTGCGCGCGGCACGGGCACAACGGTCTACTTTCATCCCGATTCGACGATCTTCCCCAAGGTCGAATTCGATCCCGCGCTGATCCGCGAGCGCCTCGAGGTGGTGAGCTACCTCCACAAGGGCGTGCGCGTGACGTTCGACAACGAGGTCGCAGGGAAGAAAGACGTGTTCGAGCACCAGGAAGGGCTGCCCGACTTTCTGAGCAAGATCATCGCGGACCGCGGCGCGAAGCCGGTGCACGAGGCTGCGTTCGCCCAGACGCGCGACACGTCGCCGCGCCTCGACCTGGTGCTCCAGTGGACAGAAGCCACCGACGAGCACGTCCGCAGCTACGCCAACGGCATTCCCACCGGATCGGGCGGCACGCACGAGAACGGATTGCGCGCCGGGCTCGGCAAGGCGGTTCGCAACTACATCGACACGCACAACCTGTCGCCGAAAGGCGTGACGCTCATCGCTGAAGACATCCGCGAAGGGCTCACCGGCGTGCTGAGCATCTTCGTCGAGGAGCCGCAGTTCCAGGGACAGACGAAGGATCGTCTCAATAATCCAGAACTCACATCCGCGATTGATTCGGCGGTGCGCCCCGCGCTCGAGCACTGGCTGAATCACAACCGCAGCGTGGCGGAGGCGATCGTCGGGCGCATCATCCTGGCGGCGCGCGCGCGCGAGGCGAGCCGTGCGGCGCAGGCGGAGATCACGCGCAAGACGGCAACAACGGGGCGCTTGAATCTGCCGGGCAAGCTCAGCGATTGCTCGAGCTCCGGCCGCGAGGACAGCGAGCTGTTCGTCGTCGAAGGCGACTCGGCGGGCGGATCCGCGAAGCAGGGACGCGACCGTGTGCGCCAGGCCATTCTGCCGCTGCGCGGCAAGGTGATGAACACCGAAGGGATGACGCTGGCGAAGGTCCTGGAGAACAAGGAGCTGGCGGATCTGGTGACCGCGCTCGGGTGCGGCCTCGGCAAGAACTTCGAGCTGGACCGGCTGCGCTACGGGCGGGTGATCATCCTCGCCGACGCCGACTCGGACGGCCATCACATCGCGACGCTGCTGCTGACGTTCATCTACCGCCACCTGCCGCAGCTCATCGCCGCCGGCAGGGTCTTTCTTGCGCAGCCGCCGCTCTATCGCATCGACATCGGCAAGGAGACGTTCTGGGCGCTGGACGATGCGCATCGCGATCGGCTGTTGAAGCTGTACGGCAACGGCCGCGCGCATGCCGACATCACGCGGTTCAAGGGGCTTGGCGAGATGATGCCGAAGGTGTTGTGGGAGACGACGCTCAACCCGAAGACGCGGCGGCTGCTGCGCGTGGAGATCTCGGATCAGATCGTCACGGATCGCGTGATCAACGAGCTGATGGGGAAGGACGCGTCGGCGCGCTTCCGGTTCATCATGGAGCGGGCCGAGGAAGCGCAGGAGCTGGATGTCTGAACATGCAGCGCCGATCCGAGTAGATGCGGCGCGGACTCTCCCACTTGCGGCGCGGACCCTTTGGGTCCGCGTGATTGCCACGGCCCTGATCACAGTCCCCCTGGCCGCGCAGAAGACGGCGACGACCGGTGTTCGACCGATCGCCAGCGTCAAGCAGCTTCACGACGCGATGATCACGCCAGCATCCGACGCGGTCTTCCAGGCGGCCGGCGAGACGCCGGCGAATGCGAAGGGATGGGACGCCGCCCGCAATCAGGCGCTTGTGCTCGCCGAATCAGGCAACCTGCTCATGCTGGGCAGCCGCGCGCGCGACAACGCGGGCTGGATGAAGATGTCGCGGGCGCTCGTCGATGCCGCCGCCATGGCCGCGGCCGCGGCGGAGAAGAAGGATGGGAAGGCGCTCGCGGCTGCAGGCGACGCGATTACCTCGACATGCGAGTCGTGCCACCAGCCGTACCGCGATCGAGGACGGTCGATGCGGGGCAATGCCAAGTAGGAGCGACGCGCGCGTTACGCCCGCGTGGCGCGCCTGGTATCAGCGGCTGGCGCAGGTGCTCCGCGGTTTCATGGGAACGTCGTCGGCCGGCTGTGCCGGCGATCCGGACATGTATGACCCGCGCCAGCAAGCCCGCGGGACCAAAACGAAAACTCCCCACCAGTCCAAGTAGCTCGCGTCGCCTCGGTGCGATGTCGCTCCGCAAAAGCGCCGGGCTCCGACCTTCCGCCGCGGCGTATGATTACGGCATGGCTCTCCAATTGACGGCCGTGTTTCGCAAAGTGCCCGAGGGCTACATCGGGTTCGTCGAGGAACTGCCCGGCGCGAATACGCAAGGGGCAACCTTGGAGGAGGCCCGGGCGAATCTTCAGGAGGCCGTGGCGATGGTTCTCGAGGCGAACCGCGAGTTGATCGAAGAAGCGGCCAGCGGCGGCGAAGTCATTCGAGAGCCATTCAAGGTCAATGCGTGAAGCGCCGCGCGCGTGTTCGGCACCTGGAGCGGAACGGGTGCCCACTGCTGCGCGAAGTCGCCAACCACACAGTCTTTGTGAACCGAGCTGCCAGGAAGTCGTCGTCAGTGCCTCGCCATTCAGAAATCAACAAAGACCTCGTTAGGAAGATCTCCAGAGATCTCGGCATTCCACAACCGTAGAAATGGCGACAGCCAACGCGACACCAGCGAAGTACGACCGCTCACTCATCGAAGGCCCGATCGTTCCCGCGGTCTGGCGGCTCGCGTGGCCGACGATGCTGCAGAACGTCATCGCGGGGCTGCAGGGCATCATCGATCACATCATGGTGGGGCACTTCGTCGGCTACGTCGGCAACGCCGCCATCGGTGTGAGCTGGCAGATCGTCCTTGTCGTCATCGTCTTCATCAGCTCGGTGTTCACCGGCATGGCCGTGCTCGTCGCGCGCTTCGCCGGCGCAGGCGATTCACACAAGGTCAATCGCGTCGTCTACCAGTCGTTCCTGACCGCGGCGGGGCTGTCCGCGGCGCTTGCGGTTGTCGGCTACATCGCGGCGCCGTGGCTGCTCTCGCTCGTGAACGCGGCTCCCGAAGTTCGGCAGGAGGCGTTGCCGTTCCTCCGCGCGATGTTCCTCGGCATCGTCGGCCTGATCATGTTCTTCATGCTGAGCGGCGCGTTCCGCGCAGCGGGCGACCCGCGCACGCCGCTGCGCCTCGGCATGGCCATGACCGGCCTGACCATCGTTCTCAACGTCACGCTCATCCCGATCTTCGGCACCATCGGCGCGGCGTTCGGCACGATCATCAGCAGCACGCTCGTCAGCGCGTACGGCGTATGGCGGTTGACCCGTCCAGACTCGGTGATTCATTTCGAGCGCGGCATGGATCACAGGCCGGACGGCGGCATCATCCGCTCGCTGTTCAAGTTCGGCCTGCCCACGGGCGTCCAGGGCATCGCGATGAACATTGGTGGCGTGTTTCTGCTGCGCTTCATCGGCGCGCTCGAACACAGCGCCGCCGCCCAGGCGGCGTTCGCCGTTGACTACACCGAGTTGTTCTCACTGATCACGTGGACGTCGACCGGCCTGCTCGGCGCATCCGCGACGATTGCGGGACAGAACCTGGGCGCGGGGAACCCGGATCGCGCGGCGGAAGGCGTGCGCGTCGCCTCGCAGATCGGCCTCGCCGCCGCGGTGATTGTCGGCGCGGCGTTCGTGTTGATTCCGCAATATCTCCTGGCGGCGTTCGGCATGACCGATCCGCTCGTGCTCTCCATCGGCAGGCAGCTGCTCGGATACCTCAGCGTGTCGGGACTCTTCATCACGGTCGCGCTGAGCTACACGGGTGGACTGCAGGGAACGGGAGATACGCGCAGCCCGCTTTACATTTCAGTTATTTCGCAGATCGTCGTGCCGCTCGGCCTGTGCACGATCATCCAGGCCGTACGCGGTCTGACGCCCGGCGACATCTGGATGGCGATCGTCATCGGCCACTTCACCCGCTGCGTGCTCAGCGTCGCGCGATTCAGGCAGCAGAAGTGGAGGAACATCGCGGTCGATATCGAGCCGGCGCGTCCCTGATATGCCGTAATGCAAAGTGTAAAATTCAAAATGCAAACAAATTTTGCCTAATGTTGCCTTTTGAATCTTGCATTGCTGCTCTCTTAGGATCTTCTCATGCCAACCGTACCGCCGCCGGTCAACGAGCCAAACCTGGCGTACCTGCCGGGGTCGAAGGAGCGGACGGACCTGAAGGCGCGGCTCAAGGCGATGGCCTGCGAGCGCATCGACATTCCCCTCGTCATCGGTGGACGCGAGATCCGGACCGGGCGCACGCGGCAGACCGTGATGCCGCACACGCATTGCCATGTGCTCGCCGACTGGCACGTCGCCGGGCCGGAACACGTTCATCAGGCGATCGCAGCAGCCAATGACGCGTCGCGCGAGTGGGCGAATTGGCGCTGGGAGGATCGCGCGGCGGTGTTCCTTCGCGCCGCGGAGCTGCTCACGACGACGTGGCGCACCACGTTGAATGCGGCGACGATGCTCGGGCAGTCGAAGACGGCGATCCAGGCGGAGATCGATTCCGCCTCGGAGCTGATCGACTTCTGGCGCTTCAACCCGCACTACGCCGAGGAGTTGTATCGCGAGCAGCCGACGAGCAGCCACGGAACGTGGAACCAGATCGATTACCGGCCGCTCGAAGGCTTCGTCTACGCGGTGACGCCGTTCAACTTCACCGCGATCGGCGGCAACCTGCCGACGGCGCCGGCGTTGATGGGCAACACGGTGATCTGGAAGCCGGCATCGAGCGCGATGCTCAGTGCCTGCTACATTCTCCGGCTGCTCGAGGCCGCGGGCCTTCCCGCTGGCGTGATCAACTTCGTTCCGGGCGATGCGGTGCAGATCACGAACGTGCTGCTCGAGTCGCCCGATCTCGCGGGCATCCATTTCACCGGCAGCACCGGCGTCTTCAACAGCATGTGGCGCACGGTCGGGGAGAACACGGGGCGCTACCGGTCCTATCCGCGCGTGGTGGGCGAGACCGGCGGCAAGGACTTCATCGTGGCGCACCGGTCAGCCGACGTGCAGGAGCTGGCGGTGGCGATCGCGCGCGGCGGATTCGAATACCAGGGACAGAAGTGCTCCGCGGCGAGCCGCGTCTACGTTCCCCAGTCGCTCTGGCCCGAGGTGCGCGACCGCGTGGCGGCGATGATGCGCGACATGAAGATGGGCGACGTCGCGGACTTCCGGACGTACCTGGGCGCCGTCATCGACAGCAGGTCGTTCGACAAGATCAGCGACTACCTGGCCGACGCAAACAAGAACGCCAAGGTGATCCAGGGCGGAACGGCGCGCGGCGACGAGGGATATTTCATCGAGCCGACGCTCGTCGAGACGAAGGACCCCGCCTACCGGCTGATGTGCGAGGAGATCTTCGGGCCGGTCGTCACGGCCTACGCGTATCCAGACGCGGAGTGGCCCGCGATCCTGAAGACGATCGATCAGACATCACCGTACGCGTTGACGGGCTCTGTTTTCGCCAGCGACCGCGCGGCGATCCGCGAGGCAACGGGCACGCTCCGCAACGCCGCGGGAAATTTCTACATCAACGACAAGCCGACCGGGGCGATCGTGGGGCAGCAGCCGTTCGGCGGCGGCAGAGCGTCCGGCACGAACGACAAGGCGGGGTCGAAGATGAACCTGCTGCGGTGGGTGAGCGCGCGGACGATCAAGGAAACCTTCTCGCCGCCGCGGGACTTCACGTACCCGTACATGACCGAGGAGTAGGCGGTTGGCGCCCCGTAAAGGGGCGCCCTACGATTCGAGGAGGAGATGGTTGGCGCCCCGTAAAGGGGCGCCCTACGGCGCGGCCAGATGATCCGAATGCACGGCCTCGCGGCCACATGATCCGACTGATCGGCATCGACGTCGACGGCACGCTGCTCGACAGCCGCGGGCAGATGCCGCCGGCAAACATCGACGCCATCCGTGAGGCGGTCGAGACGGGCATTCACGTCGCGCTCGTGACGGGACGCAGCTATCCATTCGTGCGCCCGATTGCCGATCAGCTGCCATCGTCGATTACGCTCATCGTGAGCAACGGCGCCGTCGAACGCGGAATGGATGGCTCGACGCTGGCGAGGCGCCTCCTCGATCGCGACGTCGCACGCGCGGTGCTGCACTCGACACGGCCGTTCCGTCACGCCGCGGCGCTCGTGTTCGATCGCGACGCCGATCGCCAGGTGATCTTCGAGACGATGGACTGGGAGCATCCCGGGCGGAAGGCGTACTGGTCGCGGAATCAATCACTCATTGCGCAGTCGGTTCCGCTGGAGGATGCGCTCATCGAGGATCCGATCCAGGTGATGTTCAACGGCGGCGTGGAAACCATGCGATCGCTCGTGGAGGCGTTGCGCGAGGACGCGCGCGCCTTCGCGGTCTCGCTCACGGAGTACGTGCAGCGCGACTTTTCCCTGATCGACGTCACCGCGCCATCCGCGACGAAGGGACGGGCGCTCGCCTGGCGCGCCGGTCAGCTCGGCCTCGCGCGCGACGAGGTGATGGCGGTGGGCGACAACTTCAACGATCTCGAGATGCTCGAGTTCGCGGGGCTTCCCGTCGTGATGGAGAACTCGGTCGCCGGCCTCAAGGAGCGCGGCTGGGCGACGACCGGCCACCACGATCGCGCCGGACTGGCGGACGCCATCCGGAGGTTTGCGCTCGCCAGGTGACCTGCACACCACTGCACGCACCTGCGCGATCCGTGCGTTTTCTGTGCAGATCCGCACATTTCGACCCGATACGTCACGACGGAGGACAAGCGAACCACCAAGGACACGAAGAACGCGAAGGCTTTTCCGGCCACAGACTTCGTGACCTTCGTGCGCGTCGTGGTTGAATCATGGCCAACGGTAACGGGACGGCGGGGTTTCATCCGAGCACGAACAACCTCGGCGTCAACCTGGCCTTCACCAAGTTCCTGTTCGTGATTCCGCGCCGCGAAGACGACGCGGCGGTGCAGCGCCTCCGCCTGGCGGGTGGGCTCATTTCACGCGGCTTCTTCAACGACTACGACGCGGACGGCTCGCGCGAGGTGCAGCCGCACGAGACGATCCAGTTCCTGGTGGCCGACGGCGAGCGCCACGGTGACTCGGGGATCGCGGCGGCGCGCTACGCGGTGCAGGCATCTGGCAAGTACCGCCCGCGGCTGCAGGAGCTCGAGCTGGAGCTGCAGCGGCGCCTTGGCGACGCGGCCGACGTGATCTCGATCGACGGCGCGGAGCGGACGCCGCGCTACACGAGCTCGGAGATGTACGAGTTCGCGTACAAGCGCGCCGCGCCGCGGAAGTCCGGCCGCGTCGCGAAGAACGCGATCGTCCTGCCGATGTCGAAGAGCGGCGAGTGGTGGAAGAAGTCGTCGCTCGAGCGTCACACCTATTTCTATCCCCACGTCGATGCCGGCACCGGCTGCCCCGTGCACGGCCACGCGCAGACCGCGCAGGAAGGCATCGGCACGATCTACCGCCGGCTCTATCACAACCCCGACGGCTACGAGCGGCAGGGGGAGTTCGACTTCATCACGTACTTCGAGTGCGAGGACGAGTACGTCGCCACCTTCGACAAAATCCACCACGGACTGCGCGACATCGCGCGGAATCCGGAGTGGCTCTACGTCGAGGAAGGGCCGCTCTGGCGCGGCCGCCGCGTTCTCAAGTGGTAGGCTCGACAGGTGCCTAATCAGTCCCGCCACGCGTTGTTGGCGGCGGGAGGATTCACGCTTCTGTTCGGCTGGCTGTTCGCGTATCCGCCCCTGCACCACGGATACCTGGCGGAGTCCGATCTGTACGAGTTCTTCCTGCCGACGTTCCTGTCGCCGATGACGCGATGGTCGTCATTCGAATTCGGCGGCATG
Organism: Acidobacteriota bacterium; assembly: GCA_023265015.1. Taxonomy (GTDB): domain Bacteria; phylum Acidobacteriota; class Vicinamibacteria; order Vicinamibacterales; family UBA2999; genus Gp6-AA40. Next base: position 13,976 of record JAHFUO010000013.1, read on the forward strand.
CCGGCATTCGCCGATCCAGGCGATACATTCTTCTACCCCGTCCATCTGTTCGCGCGCGCACTGGGGTCGTGGTTCCTGGTATTCGTCGCGGCCTACGTGCTTGCCGCGTCCGGGATGTACGCCTACGTCTACGCCCTGACCCGCTCAAAGACGGCAGCGCTCTTTTCGGGCCTCGCGTACGCCTTGTCGGAAGCAATGATGGAACGCCTGTCCCATCTGGGCGTCGTGCAGACGATGGGGTGGTTTGCGTGGATCGCGCTCGCTGTCGATCGTCTGCGAGGGCCGCACCCGTGGCGCTGGATGGCGCTCGGCGCGTTCTTCGTCGGCTGCTGCTTTCTTGCGGGAAACCCGCAGATGTTTCTGTATGCGGGAATTGTGTTCGGGTTGTACGCGATCGCCGGCGCGATCGCAGAACGTCCTGCCCGCCGCTGTTACGTCGCCGCGCTTGGGATGGCCGGCCTCGGCCTGATGCTGACCGCGGTGAAGACGTTGCCGGTGATCGAGGCAAGCCGCTTCACGGCGCGGCAGGTAGTGAACTTCGGCGCGTTCGTCAGCCACTCGAATACCCCTGCGCAGATGCTGTCGATCTTTTTTCCGACGATCCTTCACGAAGGGCGCGAGGCGCCGACCTATGTCGGCATGGCGACGCTCGCGTTTGCGGTGACGGCCGCCCGATTGACGTTTCGCAACTGGCGTGTGGGCTTCTGGCTGATGATCGTCTGCATGGCGTTCCTCATCGGCGCGGGCAGCGCGACGCCGCTGGCGCGTCTCGCCTATGACATCCCCTTGTTCGACAAGTTCCGCGTCGTCGCTCGACACCTGATTTTCGCGGCTTTTGGCCTGGTGACGCTCGCGGGCCTCGCCATTGGGGCCGTGAGGAGCGGCGAGATTACGCGTCGCGCCTTCGGGGCGGGCGTCGCGATCGTGCTGCTTGCGATGGCCGTCGCCGCGGTCGTCCTCCTGAGGTGGCCGGGTGCATTCGAATATGACGACGCGGTCACGCTGCCCTGGCGCCTGCCGATCTGGAATGACGGCGTCTGGGCGCAGATCATCATTGCGGCCATCACGATCGCGGCATCGGTCGCCTTTGTCGTGGCGCCTCGGTCCGTGCCTGCCGCTGCGTTCCTGATCGTGATGCTTGCCGCCGATCTCGTGCACGCGCTGCCCTATCATCTGACGTGGTCCGGGCTCGAGACGCCTTTCGTACCCGCCGATGCCGCGCTGAACCCCAGCGTCCACGCGATTGCGCTCGCGCGCGATCTCGAGCTGCGGCATCAACGGCTCCTGTCCGCGGGCGGCACGCAGATCGACAGCGTTGTGCCCGCAGTCTTCGCCCGCGTATGGCGAATCCCGAGCGCCGGGGGCTACGGACCGATGCTGCTGTCGCGGTACTCGGCGTTGACCCAAATGGGGACGAATGGATCGGTCGAGCCGGCCGTGCTCGCACCCCATAACGCGGCTCTGAATGTCGCCGCTGTCAAGTACGTGCTGGTGCACCCCGACGACTTCGCATCCCCGCGCACAATCGAGCGAAATGGTCTGCTGTGGACGTCCGACCCTGTCGAGCTGTTCGTCGGGCCGCCGGAATGCGGCCAGAGGTTCCCGCGAACCTCCTCGTTTGGTTTGCCTGCCACGATCGATGTCGTCCGGATTGCGATCGTGACGCACCTTCGGTGCGCCGAAGACGTCGTCCAGGGAAGTCCGGTCGTCACCGTGACGGTCAGCGGAAACGACGGCGTCGCGTATCAAGGCGAGCTGCGGGCGGGTCACGAAGTCGCCGACGAACAGTTGGCCAATCCCGCGGTGCGCGGGCGCGCGAAGCACGAGCCCGCCGAGATTTTCGACGCCGGCACGACACCATTTACCTACTACACAGCGCTCGACCTGAAGTCAGCCGTGCATGGCGCACGGATCGAGCTGACGGTCCACGGTACGGCGGGTTGGCTGGTGATCGACCGCGTGACGGCCGTTGATGCTGCCGGCCACGGCCATCCACAATCGATCGCCGATCTGCTTCTCTCGGATCCGCTGCGGTGGCGCCCGGCCGGGGAGTTTGCGACGTCGCGTACATCCGATCGCGGCCGCGACGAGACCGCCTCCCACGAGGAGGCGTATCGCGTGTTCGAAAACCGGCGTGCACGCGCCCGTGCGTGGCTGGCTCACGACGTTGTTCCGCTGCCGGTTGATGCGATCGACAGATCCATTCACTTCTCGCAGTTGCCCGATGGACAGCCCTTTGACGACGAGCGGATGGCGCTTGTCGAGTCCGGCGCGCTGCCGTCACGGCGATATCCAGACGACGCCGCGTCCGTCGCCGTGCAATCGGTCACCGACGGCGATATCAGCGTTGCTGTGTCTTCCGGCGGCGGCTTCCTCGTATTGAGCGAGACGTTCTATCCAGGCTGGCATGCACGGATTGACGACCGCGAGACGCCGATCTATCGGACCGATGGCGCACTGCAGGGTGTCGTTGTTCCGGCGGGCCGGCACATCGTCCACTTCCAGTTCACTTCGACGACGCTCCGCGCCGGCGCGGCCGTGACACTGTTCGGAGTGGTGGGCGTGGTTGTCGTCCTCTGGCGTACGCGCCCGCGTCTCCACGCTGTCGCGCCTGCGGTGCCGTGAGCGGGAACCTCCAGTTTTCAATCAGAACGCGCTGCGACATTTGCCACTCGGCAGGACGTGTCTGGCTCGTCAAGACGGGTCGCGAGCTGACGCGATGCCCGTCGTGCGGCTTCGCATGGGTGGCGGCGGGCCTGATGCGAACCAGCAGCGGCCTGTCGATCTACGAAGACAGCACCCGCGCGCTGTTCGAAGATTTCGCCGACTACTACCGGGATGCGAGCGCTGATGACGCGGCAGTGACAAAGCTCAACTGGGTTGGCGAGTTCGCGCAGGAGGGACGGCTCCTCGACGTCGGCGCCAATTACGGCCACTTCATCAGCCATGCCGTCGATCGCTTCGACGCGATCGGAATGGAGCCGAGCCCGCAAGCGGTCGACTGGGCGCGAACCAATCTTCGCGCACCGATCCAACGCGGGTACATCGGCGATGACCGCGGCGATTTCGCCGGTCGCTTCGACGTCATCACCATGTTCGATGTCATCGAACATCTCGAGGGCCCGCTCGTGGCGCTTCAGCAGTGCCGTCGTTTCCTCGCGCCTCACGGGCGGCTCTTCATCACCACGCCTGATGCCGGGAGCCTGGTGGCGCGGCTCCTGGGGCGCTCGTGGTATCACTACGATCTCGAACAGCACATCTCGATTTTTTCGGTCGCCAACCTCGAGCGGCTGCTCGAGGCGTGTGGCTTCACGGTGATACAGAAGCGCACATTTGCACGACGATATCGCTTCTCATACATCGATCGCCGGCTGCGGGATTTGAGTCGCGAGAGCATGTTGTTCCGCACGGCGCATGCAGTGGCCTTTCCACTCCGGTTGTTTCCACAGCGGCGGATCGCCATCAACCTGCACGACGTGATTGGCCTTGTCGCACGACTCCGCGAGGAATGAAACAGTTGCCAGTTGTCAGTAGTCAGTTGCTAGTAGTCAGTTCCCAGTAGTTAGTTTCCAGTCGTGTTCTCCGTGGAATCGAACTGAAAACTGGCTACTGGGAACTGAAAACTGCAAGGCAGCGGGTCTTTACCTCCTCGGGAATCAGCGGGAAGGTAGAGAGCACGTGAGCGAAGTCCGTTTCCGAAAGTGTGTACAGCCGTGCGACCGTGGCCTGAAGCTCGACATATTCCGGTTGCTGTTCCGCGGGTGTCGGTGAGTGCATCAACGTTGTCGCCAGGGCCGCGAGGCGTCGGAAGGATGTGCTGTCGGCGTCGAGGCGCGGTATGGGCAGGCGCGACACGAGCGAGACGGTGACGTGCGTGTTGACGCGGAAGCGCACGAGGTAGTTGGCGACGAAGCTGTTGAGCAGGGCGCAGAGGACGTGCTGCGCGTCCGGCGGCAGCGGCGTCTTCAGGCAAAACAGCGTGTGCGTCGTGACGGCGTCCGCTGGAACGATCGCCGCGATGAGCGTGAGCCGGTTCGTCGAGCTCGCGATATCGCGGTAGGCCAGGCGCGGGCGCCTCGGCACCTTCACGCGGCTCCCCTCTGCCAGCTGATAGCGGCAACCCTCCAGCGAGATCCTGAACGGCTCGATCTGCTTGCCTTCGAGCACGCATCGCCCGCGACCGTCTCCCGTGAACGGAACGAACAGGCCGCGGTCGTCGCTCGCGTTCAGCTCGCGGCCGAACGCGACGTGCCAGCCGGCCGGTGAGTTTAATGCCGGCACGCGCGCGCTGATCTGCTCGAGAATCCGCAGGTCGGCCGCTCCCTGTATCTCCGGCACCCCGAGGTCGTCATCGCCCGAAAGACGCGAGAGCAACGCGCGTGAGAGGCTGAACGTGGCGGCGCGATCGGACGCGGCAGGGTCCTCGAGCTGCTCCGGATTGCCAATTCCAAACCGGCACCGTACCGCGTCCGTCCGCTCGCCGTTGGCACACGTCACCAGCACGAAGCGCACGCTCCGGTGAACCTGAAAGATGCCCTGACGGTTGTCGAGGCCGATCACGCTGTCCACCCTCGTGTGGTCGAACAGGTGACGACGGAGAGGGGCGGAGCCGCTGTCGGTCATCGTGCCCGCCGGAAGGACGAGACCGATCCGGCCACCCTGCCGGGCGAGCTGCATCGCGCGCTCGACGAAGAGCTGATATCGATTGACGTGAGCGCGCGCGTCGATGCGGTAGATGCCCGACTCACGCACGAAGTCCGTCAGATGCCGTGCCTCGTCGCGCCGCGAGCTGCGAATCGACGCGTCGCCGCTGTCGCCGCGCACCATGTCCCACGGCGGGTTTCCGATAACGGCGTCGAATCCCGCATTCGCGCAGGGCTGCCCGCGCTCGTCGCTGAACACTTCTGGAAACGTCACGGGCCAGTGCAGGAATCGATGGCGCGCTGCCGCCTCGTCGGCGATCTCGAGCAGCGGCGCCGCGGTGCGATCGGCGAGCGCCGAGCGTCCATGGAGGAGAAGCTGGACCAGCTCCGAGAAGGTGCCGCGATCGGGCGCCGAGCCGTGACTCCAGAACCAGCCCGCGCACCAGAGGTCGAGCACACGCGCCCACCGCCCAAGTGGCGCATCACGCGCCTGGAGCGACGCAAGCGTCTTCTCCTTTGCATGGACGATGGCCGCCGATTCGTCCGGTTGACGCGCAATCTGCGCGCGGGCGGTCACGGCCTGCTGCAAGGCAGACGCGAGCTCGTCGCTCTCGAACAACGGCATCGCCTGCGGCCGCCTGCCGCGCGACCGTCCTCCGCCCGGCTGCCGCCGCAGATCGTCCGGACTCGCACCGACGAGGCTGTTGCCCGCCACGAGCCGATGATCCAGGAACGTGAGCGGCCTGTCCGCGGCAAGCGTCGTGAGCCACAGCGAGAGACGCGCAACCTGCACCGCCGTTGGATTGAGATCGACACCGAACAGACAGCGCTGCGCGACCTCGCGCCGGAGGGTCACACGATCGGCGGCGCTGACATCGGAACGATGCCATCGCCCGTCGCAAATCAGCGCCTCTTCGGCGGCGTCCGCCAGAAACCTGCACGCGGCCACGAGGAACGCGCCGCTGCCCATCGCCGGATCCAGCACGCGGAGACGCAGAATCTCGTCGGCGGTGCGTCCTGTCACCAGCGGCTGCAGCGTCTCGCGAACCAGGTACGCGGTAAGGGATCGCGGGGTATAGAAGGTGCCGGTTGCCTTGCGCAGGTCTCGCGTGCGAGTCAGCGCATGCGGCGCATCGCCTGAAGCCGGCTCGTATTCGAGGACCTGCTCATACACGGCGCCAAGCTGTTCCACGTCGAGATCGCGGTAGACGATTCGGCTTCGTCCCGCGCCGCGCGCCGGCGGCGTCGTGCTCACCGCGAGCACCGCGCTTCCCATGGCCTCATCGTCAATCCGCTGCCGATCGAACGCGCCCGTTCCCGAGGGCGAGAAGAGGCGACCGTTGAAGGCGGTGACCTTCAGCTCGCCTGCGGCGCAGCCGGCGTGAGCCAGGCGGGAGATCGCATTGATCGCAAGCCAGACGCCCCGGTACCGCCGGCCCGCCAGAAGCGTGGCGACGATCGCATCGATGGTGTAGCGATCGCGGTACACCGGATGCCACACCGGCACGAGACCACGCGCTTCGGCAAACAGGAGAAAGAGCACGCGGTAGAGCACCGTCAGCGACTGTTCCAGCAGGAGATCGGGCGCGACACGTTTCCGCACGTGCGCGGGGAAGGTGCGGAGCAGGAGCTCGAGCGCCTGGACGACGCCGTCGCCAAGCGCCCGGCATACCACGGTGCCGTGCCGCGCAGACAGATCGACGGCGCGGTCGAGCAGCGGCGGCTTCGCCGCGAGCGATTCCGCACTGGCCACGCGCCAGAGGAGCGCCATCGCGTCGGGCTCGTGAGCAAGGAGCGCGAGATCGAATTCCAGGTACTGACGCGACCACGTGCGGTGCGCGTCGACGATCCGCAGGCGCGTGCCGTTCGCGCAGAAGCACCAGCGTGCGTCGGAGCGGATGGCGTCGAGAACGGCGTCGCGCCACGCGGCGTCGAGCGATCCATCCCATCCGACGACCGCGACGGGCACAGACGCGACGCCGCGCCAGCTCGTCTCGAGGCGCGCATATTCGTGGTGATCGACTCTGCGCGCGACGGTGAATCCAAGAATCGTGAGCAGCGGAATGACGACGCCGTCCACGATGGCGCGGATGCTGGACGCCGGGCCGAAGAGCGCTTCCCGGCGGAAGGCCCATTGCTCGATGCCGCGAATGACGGTGTCAGGCGGGGCGCTGACGCCGGGGATTGCCGGGAGCTCCGTCTGCGCGAACGACGCCGCGATCAGGCGGCCACGGATGCCGGTGATCATCAGCGGAACGCGATGCCGAACGCGATGGCGCGCGTGTCCTCGCGCAGGTGCGCGAGTCGCTCGAGCAGCATCAGGCGAGCCCTCGATCTCCCGAGCGCCTGGTCAACGACCGATGCCTGGGCCGACGCTGCGCGCTCGGCTCGCCGATCGAAGAGGCCGGGCTGCAGAAGTCCTGCGGAGAGGCGCGCGTGGCGAAGCCGGAGCGCGTCGGCGATCGCCTGCTCCCGGCGTGTCATGAGGAGGAGCGAGGCTCGAAGGCTGGTGGACAGCGTTGTGAGAAGCTGTCGATGACTTTCCGCCGCAAGCCCCTCGAGGGCATCGTCCAGCGCCAGCACAGCGCGAACATCTCGAGCGGAGCGCACGTCTCCGGTAGGCCGGACGTCGTGCAGGCCAATCACGGTCTCGAAGACCAGGTGGTCGGCGGCGTCGACACATGGCAGCCGAACGGCCCACACGCGTCCTCGCGAAGCCCCACGCCGTTTCGCGATTGCGAGAACGGACTGGCCGGCGTACGGAGTGACATCTCGACTACCGTGGAGCGCCCGCGCCGACTGCAGTCGGGTCGCGTCCAACGCGGCCTCTTGCCGCAGCGAAACATCGCGGTCATGCGCGATACCACTGCCATCAAGCGCCACTCGAATCCGCTCGGTGCGTTGGACGAACCTGCTGACGACCGACTCCTCGGCCGTGTCCGCGACGACGAGCTGCACGGCGTGGACGCGGCGCGATTGTCCAAGTCGATCGACGCGCCCGATGCGCTGTTCGAGGCGGACTGGAGTCCATGGCAGCTCGAGGCTCACGACCAGGCGGCAGCGGTGGTGCAGGTTCAACCCCTCGCTGGCCGCATCCGTGGCGAGCAGCAGGCGGGACGCGCCTTCAGTGAACTCACGCAGCGCGCGTCGGCGCTCGCTCGATGTCAGGCCGCCGTGAAGCTGCAACGGTTCGAAGCGGGCGAGACTCGTGGCAAGGTGCTGAAGCGTGTCGCGGTATTCGGTGAAGACGAGCGCCGGCTCGTTCGCGCGCACGAGGTAGCGGCGAATCGCCAGGAGCTTGCTCTCTCGAAGCGATGCCTCCTTCGACAGCGACAGGAGGTGCTCGAGCCATCGGCGCTCCTCCGCCGCATTGCCGAGTCCCGCGACCCCGAGCTCGGCGCCAGGCTCTTCGTCGTCTTCGGCGCTCACGAATGGCAACGCGAGCTGATCTCGTTCGGAAATCGCGTCGCCGGCAAGCAGGGTCAGCCTCCGTTGCAGCGAGCGCCACAACGAAGCCGCGCTGGAGCACGCGCGTCGCATCAACATCGTCGCGACGAGCGCTGCGGCTGGAGCGGACGCCGAGTCTGCTGCCTGCTGCGTGATGAGCTCGGTGTACTCGCGCAGCTTCCTGTGCATGACGGCTTCTGCGGCGGTCGGCCTGACTCGTAGCAGGCAGGATCGACGGTCGTGAGGAAGCCCGACACCGGCGCGCGTCCTCCGAAAGGTGATGAGCGGAAAGCTGGCGCCGAGATCACCGACAGCACAGAGGCGGGTAAAGGCGTCCTCGTCTCCGGAATGCGGCGTGGCGCTGAGCATGACGACGCAGCGGGACCGGCCGGCCAGCGCGGCGGCTGCCGCGCCGCGATCGGAGCGTCCCGCAAGCGTGTGCGCCTCATCGAAGACGATGACGTCCCACAGGAGCGCCTCGAGAGAGCGCATGACGTCGGGCCGCTTCACGTAGTCGATTGACGTGATGACGATTGGATGTACCGCCCACGGGTTCACGTCCGGCGCGAGGCGCGCGCCGGTCCGCGCGACTCCGGCTGCGTCGAGCACTTCGGTGTGGAGAGAAAAACGGGACTCGAGCTCCTCGCGCCACTGATCGCGCAAGCCCGCCGGCGACACGATGAGCACGCGCGCGTCCGGTGTGCGCGTCACCGTCTCGGCCACGATCAGTCCGGCCTCGATCGTCTTGCCCAGCCCGACGTCGTCCGCGATGAGCAGCCGGCATCCGTCGCCGCGCGTGACGGCGAGCGCCGGCTCGAGCTGGAAGGGGATGACGGCCAGGTCTGCGTGAGCCGCGGCGCGCAGCGAGGTCCATCGCGGCACCGCCGCCGCAAGGCCCGCGCACGCGACATGCCGCCATCGCGCGAGGCTGACGACGCAAGGATGGGCGGCGGACCCCGGCAGATGTTCGAGCGGCTCGAACGGGAGAACGAATCGTGCCGTGACGCCGCGATTAGAGGCGTCGCCACCATCCACGTCGACGATCGACGCCGCTTCAAACGGCGACTCCGCGATGACGCGCCATCGTTCGCCGCGGATGCGCACGGCGTCGCCTGGACGCAATTGCAGGCGCTGCACGATTCGACCGTTGCACGCATCGTTCCCCGGCCAATTGCCGCGAAATCCGGCGGGATCGGCCTGCCAGACGTGCAGAATCTGCAACGGCGGCAGCCGCGCGGCGTTGCAGTTCCTGAGTCCCCCAGTTCCTGATCAGTCGTCGCGCAGGCGGGCGACGGTCGCTCCGAGGTGCGACTCCGGCGCGTCCCAGAACTCGACGACAAGCGGATGCCGCTCGAGGGCCTGCTGCACGATGCCGCGCTGGACGCCGCGGCCGCGCCCGTGAATGAGCCTCACTTCCCGCAGTCCGCGGTCCCACGCCGCGTTCACGTAGTCTTCGACGACCGACTGGATGTCGCGAGGCGCGAAGGGATGGAGATCGAGGGCGTCTTCGATCGGGATGCGCATGGGAACTCCCAACTCCCAGGCTCCAATTCCCAAGTGCCTTGGGAGTTGGAAGTTGGCGTTTGGGAGTTTACGGGGCGGTGTAGGTCGCCGTCACGATCGTTTTGATCCCGCCGCGGACGGAGAAGTCGCCCACCACCGTCATCCGCCTGGGCTGGCACGCGGCCACGAGGTCGTCGAGGATCTGGTTGGTCACCGACTCGTAGAAGATGCCGCGGTTCCTGAACTCGATCATGTAGTACTTCAGCGCCTTCAACTCGATACAGCGATCGCCGGGGACGTACGTGATGCGGATTTCGCCGAAGTCGGGGAGTCCTGTCTTAGGGCATACGGACGTGAACTCGGGACAGCTGATGGCGATTTCGAACTCGCGGCCGGGCCGGGGGTTCGGAAATGTCTCGAGCGGCGTCGTGGTTGACATCGGTTTTTCCGAGTGTTTCGTTGACACTCCTGCACGTGCGCGCTAGCATTACACGTTTTTCACAGAAGTTTCCGCGACAGTTCGAGCGCGCGCAACTGTGACGCGGCCGAGCATCGGCGCGCATCAGCACAAGGGGGGACGTGATGGCAGAGGCCCGACGCATGGGCAAGTCCGAGTTATTTTCACACTTCGCTGAACGATTCGAAGTAAAACGCACGCAGGCACGCGAGTTCTTCGACGAGCTGACAGCGCTCGCGGAGAAGGAGTTGAAGCGCGCCGGCGAGTTCGTGCTGCCGGGAATGGTCAAGCTGGTGGTGCAGAAGCGGAAGGCGCGCATGGGGCGCAACCCTGCCACCGGCGAGGCCATCAAGATTCCCGCAAAGACGGTCGTGAAGGCGCGCATCGCCAAGCAGTTGAAAGACACGGTCCTACCCAAGAAGTAGAGGCGGACCTTCCGCCTCCGCCCAGGCTTCGGCGGAGAGGTCAGGTCCGTCTGACGGCAGGAACAGCAACTCCCCCCTTGACCCGGCGCCGTGGGCGCCGGGTTTTATTTCTTCCCTGCAACCGAGAGGGTTAACTGGCGGCGAGTTGTGCAGGCCTCGCCTTGGTGACTGGAAAGCGCAGCGTGAACGTGCTGCCACGGCCCACCTCGCTCGCGACAGCAATCGTCCCCCCGAGCTGTTCGACCATTTTCTTCGAGAGCGCGAGACCAAGACCGAGGCCCTGCTTCTTGGTGGTGACGAAGTCGTCGAAAATACCGCCGAGGCGCGACGGCGGGATGCCGCTGCCGGTGTCGGCAATCTCGACAATAGCCTCGTCGTTCTGGCGCATCGTGCGGATGACGACGCGGCCACGAGGCGGCGTCGCCTGAAACGCGTTGGTGATCAGATTGCGGTGGATGCGGTTCAACGCATACAGGTCGCCTTCGATGTAAAGCGGGCCAAATACAAATTCGGTTTCCAGTGAGATACCCGAGCTTTCCGCGCTCGGCAGCATCGATTCAGCCACTCCGTGGAGCGCCTTGTTCAAGTCCAGCGGGAACCGCTCGAGCGGCTTCGGACGAGCGAGGTTTCGCAGGTCGTCGAGCACGCGCTTGACCTGTTCAAACTCCCGCTCCACCGTTCGCTTGAAGCTCTCCCGGTACTCCAGGTCGTCGAACATCTTCACAAGCAGCTTGCAGCTGTTGCCGATGTTCTGGATCGGGTGCGAGATATCGTGGACGAGGCCGACGGCGACCCGGCCGAACACTGCCTGCCGCTCCTTCTTCCGGACGTCTTCCTGGAGCTCGACGAGCTTGTCCGCCATGTTGTTGAAGGCCAGGCCAAGCTGTCCGAGCTCGTCGGTTGAATCCACCACGACGCGCTCTTCGAGATGGCCCTGCGCGAGCGCGCGCGTTCCCCGCATCAACGCCAGGATCGGAGCAATGAAGCTGCGGCCCCAGAAATAGCCGGCGACCAGCATCGCCAGGAGGGCGATCGTGATCGCAATTCCAAGCTGGTTCTGCAGCGCGAGAGGAATGGCAAAAGCCTCGGACTGCGGCTGCTCGATGATCACCGTCCATCCGAGAGACGGCAGCGTGGCGGCAACCCCGAGGACGGTGCCCCGATCGCCGACGTACTCGGCGGACGCGGTCCGGTCGCCCTTGCGCTGATTGAGCGCGGTGATCAACGGATGGCCCTGCATCTTGTCGCCGCGCGCGACGCGGGATTTTTCGTCCGGATCGCCGTGGGCAAGAAGCTGCCCCTCTCCGGTGACAACCAGAGCGTAGCCCTGGTTCCCGACTCGGATGCGGTCAACCATCCGCCACATTTCTTCGAGGTTCAGCCGGCCGACCAACCACACCTGGCGTTGGCCGTTGGTGACAGGTGCCGCGAGCACCGCAGTCGGCAGCAAATCGTTGTCGACCGAAAACTTGGACATCAACGTCCCAGCGATCTTGGTGCTCTCGGATCCGGGCACCGCCACTGTGGGTCTGCCAAGTCGGCTCGATATCGTCGCCTTGCCGCTCTCGTCGATGAGCGTCAGTTCCTGGAACTCGGGAAACTCGAGGACGTAGTTCTTGAGAATCCGGTCCTGCTGCCAGGGCGCAAGCCCCGTTTGCTGCAGGTCGGCAGCGACCGCTTTGAGGATCTTCACGCTGCCCGTAACGTAGAGATCGATTTGCTCGGCGACCTGGCGCGCAACGTTCAAGTTACCCTGAACGACCGTCTCCTGGGCGCCGGTACGCAGCGAATACATCGAAACCGCCCCGTACGCCAGCAGCGGCATGACCGCCGCGGCGGCCATCAGGAGCGCGAACCGTGTCGTGATCTTTCTCACCGGGCGAGTGCGACCTGAGGTTCAGGAGCCGCTGTCCAGCGCCAGATCGAATAGACAGGATCTGCCGTACCTGGGCCCGAATCCTGTTCGATCTGAAAGTCGCGCCTCACGGCTCTCGACCGTTCATTCCACGCGAGGAACAACGCGGGTGGATCATCCAGCAGCACCTCCTGGAACCGGGTGAACGCGGACTGCACCGCCACCTCGTTGGTAGAGGTTCGCAGCACGTCAAAGAGACGCTCGGCTTCGGCGTTCTCATAGCCGAAGACGTTCAATCCCTGAAAGTGCTGGCGGGCCGAGCGCCAGAAGAAATAGGACCTGCCTACGGATGGACCGCTGATCATGTCGATAAGAATTGCTTCGAACTGTCCCTGCGGGACTCGTGCGTTGAAGTCCTTGCTCGGGACAACCTCAAACTGCATGTCGACGCCAACGTTGTAGAGTTGCTTCTGGACTTCAAGGGCAACTCGCTCAATGACGCTGAAGTTCTCGGGGATCAGGCACGTAAATCTGAAACGTGCGCTTGGTCGCCCAGATCCCTTATCGGCACCATTATCGGCACTCAGTCCCGCAGAGTTGAGGAGGGAAACGGCGAGCCCAGGGTCGAATCTGTATGAAGGAATCGAGCTGTTATAGGCCCAGTTCTTGGGCCACAAAGGACCGGTCGAGGCCTGCCCGTGACCCTTGAAGACGTTCTGAATCAGCACGGCGCGATCGACCGCGGTGTTCAACGCGCGACGCACGATTGCCGAGTTGAACGGAGGTTTCCGCGAATTAAAAGCGACGAGGTACTGATATCGCCGGTCGAACGAAACGACGCGCACCTGGTCGTTGCTGATGAACTCGACGGCGTCTGGCGGAACGTTCGTCACCATATCGAGGTCGCCTCGAAGAAGGCTCGTCCAGGCCGTGCGGATCGTATCGAATGACCGGATTACGACGCGCGTGATGTGCGGGACGCCGAGATAGTAGTTAGGAAAGCGTTCGAGTATGACTTCCGACTGATCCGTCTTCACCACACGATATGGGCCTGTACCCACGGCTGGAGACCCAAGGGACAGCGGCAGCTCAAGATCGTCTGGCAGGAGAGCGGATGGTTGCGAGAGTTCGAACACGAGTTGGCGATCACCCTGGGACCGCACGGCTAGGACATCGGTAAGCGATGTGTACATCGAGCGATTCGAGGGACGCGCAACCGCGTCGCCAAGAATCTTGGCGGCCAGCGCCGCGCTCAGCGGCGTTCCGTCGTGAAACTGGATTCCCGGACGGAGGTTAACGTTGAGTTGTTTCCCGTCTTTCCCCCACCACCAGCTTTCCGCCAGTTTTGGAAGCGGGCGGCCGTCGGCACCTAACTGAGTGAGGCTCTCCACGCTGAGCGCGGCTGCCGTCTGCCGAATGCCTAGTTCGGTCCCTTCGACAACGCCTTCGGGATTGCCGATTCTCAACTCATCAAGACGGGCGTCCTTGGGCGAAGGCTTCGGTGCGCAGCTCACCGCAAAAACGGCGCAGAAAAGAAAAACGCCGCACCTAAGCCGGGTGGCGGTGCGGCGTTCTTGAACGACAGAAGTCCCGGCAAAAGCCGGGCAACAGCTTCCTAGTTCTTCTTCTCGGTGATCTCGTCCTGGATCCACGGGCAAAAACTCTGCGGCTTGCGAGTCGTCGCTGCCTTCTTGATAACAGTGATCTTCATGAGTCTACTCCACCTTGGTTAAACGGCCGATTAGGCCGCCCGGGTTAAACAACGCACTCCAATGACGCAGCCGTTCGCTGCGCCAGACCTGCCACCGCCGACTCGAACGCGCCTTTGTGACAGCTGGGCGCGTGCATGTCCCCCGCTTCGGTGTGCGCCGCCACGGAACATCCGCCGCCGCACACCGGCACGTAAGAACAATCTCCACATTCCTCTTTGTGCGGGCTGAGCAGGCGCTCAAAGCGCTCCGCTGCAGCCTGCCGCCAGGCTTCCTGCCGGCCGTCGATGTGCCCGGTCGATTCCTTCGCGTCGCCGGTAAACCCGGGGCATGCGTACAGCGAACCGTCAGGTCCGATCGTGTGGGCGTTCAATCGATGGATTTCGCACGGACCCATGTGCACGCCGTCGGGAGTCGGGAAGCCGCGCTTGCGCGTCTCGTCTCGGAGGTACGCCATCTTCTCGTCGACGAAGTGGCACGAGTCGCAGACGCTTGATCCAACGGAGCCGGCGCCCGCGCTTGTCATGCAGGTTCCGTTCAACGGCTTACCTTCGCCGCTTACAGCCATCAACGGAATCATGCCTTTCGGAGTGCTTGGCGCCGGCGCCCTGATGATCGGCTTGAAGTTGATCTTCGAGATCTTGTCCGCGAACTCCTGCTCTTTCAGGAAGTCGAGAAGGTCTGGATAGCTGTCCACCGACGACTCGTCGAAGTTGCCGCCAATCGTGATGGGCACCTTGTCGGCAACGCGCTTGACGTTCTCGATGATGCGGTCGAAGGTGCCTTGCTTACCGCGAAGCGGCCGCATGCGGTTGTGCGTGTCGCGATCACCATCCAGCGTGATCTTGATCCCGTTGAGACCGTACGGAGCCAGGCGGTCGACTATTTCCGGTGTCAGGAGCAGACCGTTGGTGATGATGTTGATCAACTGACGGACGCCGCGCTCCTCGCACATCTCGTGAGCGCGTTCGGCGAGGTAGTACATCACCGGCACGTTCAGCAGAGGCTCGCCGCCGAAGAACGTCATGACGAACTTCTCGGGCTTGACCTCGTCGAGCCTCTTCTCGATCCACCGCGCGACGCCCCGCGCCTGCTCGAGCGTCATCTTCGCGGCGAACTTGTTGTAGTCGCCGTGATCGCCCTGGAAGCAGTAATCGCACGCGAAGTTACACTGGAGCGTCGTCAGAATCGTTACGCGAAGCTGTTCGGTGTCCTCGCGCATGTTCGTGAAGAACTGGTCGAGGGCGTGCTGCTCGTCGTCACGGCTGTCGACGATGAAGCCGTTCTCGACCAGGGACTCGACCGTCTCGCGCTCGTCGGGGCCGAACGTCTCTTCGCCCCGTTTGATCCGCTCGAGCAGGCCGGTGACATCCGTCGACACCAGGAGCTGCGCGTCGGAGAGGGTGTTCATCAGGAACACCTCGTTCCGCTCCGGAAGCGGCACCTGCACGTTGAACATCGACGGTTGCATACAAAGTCCCCTGTTGCCGAGGCACACGTTGGAAGAAGCTACACTCCGAACGTTCACCGCGGCTCGCACCCCGTTTGAGCAACCCGCATACCAAGTCTGCGGATGCGCCCCTTGAATGCGGAATCGCTGAATTTGCGAAGAGAATCGCGCGACGCGCAATCAACTCGCATCCGGCGCGCGCGCTCGCACGGCCAAGGACTTGTCGCCCCGCGCGCCGGCAGGAGCGATCGCGATTGAATTTCTCTGTGAAAACCGGGACGTTAAGGAGTGGTCAACTTCTTGACCGGCGGGGACAGGCGTTCGCCGGGTCCGCTCCGCGGAACCCGGCCTACGCTGCTAGTTCCCTCGTATCTTGCGCGCCAGCTCCCGGATCTCGAGCCGGTCCATCTTGAACTTCAGCGTGCTCAGCGGGATATTCAGCGTTCGCGCCGTTGCGGTGACGTTCCAGCCCGATTTCTCGAGGGCGCGGATCAGAAAGTTGCGTTCGAACGTCGAGACGGCGCGGTCGAGAAGATTCTCGGCCGATGGCCCTTCCGCATCCAGCTGCGCCACGTGCAGCTCATAGGGAAGGTCTTCGTCGGTAATCCAATCCTTGTCGGAGACGGCCACGACACGCTCGATCAGGTTCTCCAGCTCGCGAATGTTGCCCGGCCACCAGTAGGAACCCAGGATACGGATCGTGGAGTCGGCAATCCCCTGGATCCCCTTGCGGAACTTCTGGTTGTAGCGCTGGAGAAAGAAGCGGGCAAGCTCCGGCAGGTCCTCGATCCGTTCGCGCAGCGCCGGCATCCGGATCGGAATGACGTTCAGCCGGTAATAGAGGTCCTCCCGGAATGTTCCTTCCTTGACCGCCTTGTCGAGGTCGACGTTGCTGGCCGCAATCAACCGGAAATCGGTCTTAATCGGGTGCGTACCGCCGACCCGCTCGATTTCCCCTTCCTGGATGGCGCGCAGAAGCTTCGCCTGGAGCTCGATTCGAAGGTCGCCAACCTCGTCCAGGAACAAGGTCCCCCCGCCGGCCAGCTCGAACTTGCCGAGCTGCTGCCGGATGGCGCCCGTGAAAGAGCCCTTTTCGTGGCCAAACAGCGCGCTCTCGACAAGTTCCTTCGGGATCGCCGCGAGATTGACCGGCACGAACGGACTCGCCGGATCTCCCGACTCGCGGTGAATCAACCGCGCGAGCAGCTCCTTTCCGGTGCCGGTTTCCCCGAGGATGAGCACGGTGGCCGAAAGCTTGGCCACCTTCTGCACCAGGTCGACGATCTCCCGCGTGGCGCGGCTCGGCCCGACAACGAACTCGCGGTCGTTCCGCTCGGCCACTTCGGCGCTGAGCCGCATCACGTGCCGGCTCAGCTCCTGCCGCTCGCTCGCTCTGCCCACCAGCGTGCGGACCCCTTCGAGGTCGAAGTCCTTGGAAATGTAGTGGTAGGCGCCGCAGCGCATCGCCTCGACCGCCGCGTCGAACTCCTTGATGACGGAGATGACGATCACCTCGACGTAGGCGTAGTTCTCCTTGACGATCCTGAGGACTTCGAAGCCGCTGATGCCCGGCAGCCGGACGTCGAGCATCATCAGGTCGACGTCCTCTTTCTCCATGATCTGCAGCGCCGCCTCGCCCGTGGCGGCCTTCAACAGCCGGTAGTCACGCCTGAGGACGGCCGACAGGGTGTCGCGCATGCCTTCGTCGTCATCGACGATCAGGACGGTTTTGCGGCGTTCCGACATCGGCGGCGCGAGTATAGCGCGGCTCCTTGACACTTCCGAATTCCGTTCGATAACGTACGAGCCGGAATCACGCTATGACCCTCCTTTGGTTCGTCACGGGCGTCTCGCTCCTGATTGCGCTCGTCGCTCTGAGCCAGGCGCGGCGCACTGCCAAGCGACTCGAGCAGCTCTCGCAGAACTACTGGGAGCTGAAATACCAGAACGGGGAGCTTCGGGCACAGCTTCAACGGCTCACGGGTGAATCGGCCCCGCAGCAGACGACGACCCCGGCCGCGGGCCAGGGGCGCGACTCGTTTGTCCCACTCTCATCGTTGAAACGCTGATCGGCGGGCCGTAAAGGCCCGCCCTACGCGCTGATCGGTGGAGGCGGACGGTAAAGACCCGCCCTACGCGCTGATCGGTGGAGGCGGACGGTAAGGGCCCGCCCTGCGCGCTGATCGGCGGAGGCGGACTGTAAAGGGCCGCCCTACGCGCGCGGCTTCGAAGGAGCACTCCTTGCCCAACTCTTATGACGTGGTGGTGATTGGCGCCGGCACGGGCGGCTACGTCGCAGCGATCCGTGCCGCGCAGCTCGGCAGGAAGGTGGCGGTCGTCGAGAAACAGAAGGCGCTCGGCGGCACGTGCCTGATCTGGGGATGCATTCCAACCAAGGCGCTGCTCGAGCACGCGCATGCGCTGAAGGTCATTCAGAGCGCGAAAGAATGGGGCGTCACGATCCCGGCAGGGACGCCAGCCATCGACATGGGCCAGGTGCAGTCACGCAAGGACCGGATCGTCACCGGCCTCACGAAGGGGATCGAGTTTCTCTTCAAGAAGAACAAGATCGACTGGATCAAGGGGACGGCGCGCCTCGCCGGCAAGGGGAAGATCGACATCTACGAAGGCGAGACGCAGACGCTCGAGGCGAAGGAGATCATCGTCGCGACCGGATCCGCGGCGCGCAGCGTTCCCGGCATTGAAATCGATCACACGTGCATCATCACCAGCGACGACGCGATCGGCCTGAAGGACGTGCCGAAGTCGCTCGCGATCATGGGCAGCGGCGCGGTCGGCGTCGAGTTCGCGTCGATCTATCGCCGGTTTGGCAGCGATGTCACGCTCATCGAGCTGCTGCCCCGGCTCGTGCCGTCCGAAGACGAAGCTGTGTCCGCGGAGCTCGAGAAGTCGTTCACGAAGCAGGGCATCAAGGCAATGACCGGCACGAAGGTGACGAAGGCCGTTGCGGGCCCGAGCGGCGTCGACATCGAAGCGCAGACGCCCGACGGCAAGACGCAGAAGCTGTCCGCCGATTTCCTTCTCGTCGCGACGGGACGCGGTGCGGTCACCGCTGGGCTCGGCGCCGAGGATGCAGGTCTGAAGCTGGAGAACGGGTACATCAAGGTCGACGAGATGTACAGGACGTCCGTGCCGAACGTCTCCGCAATCGGCGATGTGATCACGCTTGGCACAGGTGGTCACCCGCAGCTCGCGCACCTGTCGTCGGCCGAAGGGATCCTCGTTGCCGAACGCATCGCCGGACAGGAGGTCAGGCCGATCAACTACGACCACGTGCCGAGCTGCACGTACTGCGACCCGGAAATCGGCAGCGTTGGCTTGACCGAGGCCGAAGCCCGGCAGCGAGGCTACGACGTGCGGGTCGGCTCGTTCCCGTTCGGAGTGCTCGGACGAGCCAGGATGGCGGGCGAGAGCGAAGGGTTCGTGAAGATCGTGGCCGACAAGAAGTACGATGAGGTGCTTGGCGTCCACATGATCGGCCCGCGCTCAACGGAGCTCGTCGCGGAAGCCGTCCTGGCGCTGCGGCTCGAGTGCACGGTGGAGGAATTGATCAAGACGATCCACGCGCACCCGACGTTCTCGGAAGCGGTGGGCGAGGCGGCGCACGCCGCTCACGGCGCGGCGATACATCTATAAGGCTTAAGGCTTAAGGCTTATGGCTAAAGGGGCTGAAGGCTCAAGCCCCCCTGAGCCCTGAGCCCTGAGCCCTGAGCCCTGAGCCCTGAGGTTCCGAATGCCTACACCCGTCGTGATGCCCCAGATGGGGGAATCGATTGCGGAAGGGACGATCGTCCGGTGGATCAAGAAGGTCGGCGACCAGGTGGATCGCGACGAGCCGCTCTTCGAGATCTCGACGGACAAGGTTGACGCGGAGATCCCGTCGCCCGCCGCGGGCGTGCTCACGGAGATACGGGTCAACGAAGGCGAGACGGTCGCCGTCAACAGCGTCGTCGCGACGATCGGCCAGGCGAACGAGGTGGCGCCTGCGAAGCAGTTAGAAAGTCAGCCGCCTGCGACCGCTGCCACGAAAGTCGAGCCGACGATCGCGCCTCCCGTCGCGGCGGCTGCCCAGGCGGAACCGTCGGGTAACGGCCGGCGCAAGTCATCGCCGCTCGTGCGACGCATCGCGAAAGATCACCACGTCGACATCGGCCGGATCGCCGGCTCGGGCATCGGCGGACGCGTCACCAAGCACGACATCCTCGGGTACCTCGAGCACGCGCCGGGCGATGCGACGCCGGAACGGAGCGGCGAGCACGTCGAGATCAAGCCGCTCTCGGTGATGCGGAAGAAGATCGCCGAGCACATGATCCTGAGCCAGCGCACGTCGGCGCACGTGTATTCGGTGTTTCATGTCAACTTCTCGACCGTCGAGAAGCTGCGGCGGCAGAAGAAGCGCGACTACGAGCAGGCCGGCGCGAAGCTGACCTACATGGCCTTCATCGCGAAGGTGATCGGCGACGCCCTGCGCCGGCATCCGATCATCAATGCCTCGCTCGACGGCGACAACGTCGTCTACAAGAGGGACATTAATCTCGGCGTGGCCGTCGCGCTCGACACGGGACTCATCGTCCCCGTCATCAGGAACGCCGACGAGAAGAACCTGCTCGGGTTGAGCCGCGCCATCGCGGATGTCGCGGAGCGGGCGCGATCGAAGCGCTTGAATCCGGAAGACGTTCATGGTGGAACGTTCACGATCACGAACCCCGGCCAGCTCGGCGCGCAGTTCGGTCTTCCGATCATCAATCAGCCGCAGGTCGCTATCCTTGGTGTCGGGACGATCGAGAAGCGGCCTGTCGTCGTCGAGGACGCGATTGGAATCCAGACGATGGCGTACCTGACGCTCGGCTACGACCATCGGCTCATCGATGGGGCCGTTGCCGATCAGTTCATGGCCGACGTGAAGGACCACCTCGAACACTTCGACCCGAACCAGGTGTAGCGTGCGGCCGCTCGAGGTGCGCCGCCTCGGTGTCGTGTCGTATGACGCCGGCCTCGAGCTGCAGAAGGCGCTCGTCGAGGAACGGCGGGCAGCGCGCGTTCCGGATCTCCTGCTTCTCCTTCAACATCCACCCGTGATCACGCTGGGCGTCCGAGGCGGAAGCCGCTCGCACATCGTGGCGACCGGCGCGCGTCTCGCGGAGCTTGGGGTCGAGGTGCACGACACCGGGCGCGGCGGCGACGTGACGTACCACGGCCCCGGCCAGATCGTCGGATACCCGATCCTGGATCTGCGACCCGACCGCTGCGACGTGCATCGTTACGTCCGGGACATCGAAGAGGTGATGATCCGCGTGTGCGCCGATTACGGTGTCGAGGCGGGCAGGATCAAGGGACTCAGCGGCACGTGGGTGGGCGCTGAGAAAATCGGCGCCGTCGGCGTTCGGATCTCACGCTGGCTCACGAGCCACGGATTTGCGTTCAACGTGAGCGCCAACCTGAGCGGCTTTCAGTTGATTGTTCCGTGCGGCATCGCGGATCGCGGCGTCACGTCGCTCGAGAAGGCGACCGGGCAGCACGTACCTCTCGCGGACGTTGACGATCGGATCGTCCATCACTTCTCGGCAGTGTTCGATCGCGAAGTGATGGCGCCCCGTACAGGGGCGCCCTACGCCTGCTCGTAGGGCGCAGGGCGGGCCTTCCCTACGTTTGCTCGTAGGGCGGGCCTTCACGGCCCGCCGTAACCACCGCGTCCTGAACGCCCCGCCCCGCAACGGCGATGACCTCGATTCGCACGTTGTTCCACGTCACAACGTCGCCTCGCGCCGCCGGTCGTCCGAGCAGCCGCAGCACGAGACCACTCACGGTCTGAACATCAGGATGCTCGAGCGACCGCCCGAGCGCATCCCCCGCATCCTTCAGCCGCACGGTGCCGCGCACGAGCAGCCTGCCCGACGGGTCGCGCGCGATCGGCCGGCGCCCGCGTCCTTCGTCTATCTCGCCGACGACCTCCTCGAACAGATCCTCGATCGTCACGATGCCGGCCGTGCCGCCGTGCTCGTCCATCACGACCGCCATCTGCGCGCGGCCACGGCGCATCGCGGCAAGCACCTGGTCGAGCTGCACGGTCCCAGGAATGTACGGAATCTGCCTCGCATCGCGCGCCGTGACCGGCTGTCCCGACACGAGATGCCGCAGCAGTTCCTTGATGTGGATGCTGCCGACGATGTTGTCTGGATCACCCGCGTGAACGGGATAGCGGGTGTGCGGGTTCGCGCGGACGATCTCTCGCAGCTCGTCCGCCTCGGTGCCGATCGGAACGGCCACGAGATGCACGCGCGGCACCATGACCTGTCGCGCCGTGAGATCGCCGAACTCGAACAGCTCGCGCAGGATCTGCCCCGACTCGCCGCGCAGCAGGCCGCGTTCCTGGCTCTCCTGGATGATGAACTGCAGCTCTTCGGTGCTGTGGTAGCGCTCCTCTTCAGCGACTTCCCCCCGGGCGCCGACCGCGCGGAGGACAACATTGCGGATCGCATTCAGGGCGATCACCACCGGCAGCACCGGTTTCTGCAGCGTCTCGACGAGGGGCGATACGTAGAGAGCGGTGCGTGTGGCTGCCTGCAGCGCGAGTGTCTTCGGCACCATCTCGCCGATCACGATGTGCACGTACGTGAGCACGGCCACGGCCACGATGCTCGCGACGGTGTGCGCCGTGATCACTCCCGCGAAGTCGAGAGGGCCGAGCCACCCGGTGATCCACCCGGCAATCACGTGCTCGCCGTACATCCCGAGGCCCAGGCTCGCCAGCGACACGCCGATCTGGGTCGTCGCGATATATCGATCCCGGCGCGTCGCGCTGTCGAGGATCGCCACGACGCGGCGGGCCAGCCGGTTGCCGTGCGACGCGAGGTGCTCGAGGCTGGCGCGAGGCGCGCCGACGATCGAGAATTCAGCGGCGACGAACAGCCCGTTCGCGAGCACGAACAGCAGGACGAGGCCGAGCGTGAAGAGGACGTCGTTCATGCCTGCTCCTCGTCAGGAGCCTCCGTCTTGATGCGCCGTGCCAGCACCGACACGAGCGCGCGCCGAACGACGCCTTCGACCTCGAGCTCGAAGTCCCCGATCGCCACGCGCTCGCCGGGCGTCGGCAGGTGACCGAGCGCTTCGGTGACGAAACCATTGACGGTGGCGGCGTCCGTCTCCCACTCCGTGTTGAGGAACGTTGCCGCGTCCTCGACCGGCATCTGCCCCGGCAGCCTGACGCGGCCGTCCGGCAGCGTCTCGGCGACCGGTTCACCCGGCTTGAACTCGTCGCCGACATCGCCAACCAGCTCCGAGAGCACATCCTCGAGCGTGATGAGACCCGACGTGCCTCCGAACTCGTCGACCACGAGCGCCTGGTGCGTGCGACGCTCGCGCAGGTGCCGCAGCACGCGATCGACCTTGACGCTCTCGTGGACGCTGGCGATCGGGCGGATCACGCTCGCCAGCGTCGCATTGGTGCCGTCGCTGACCAGCCATCGCACCAGGTCCTTGGTGTGCAGCATGCCAACGATGTTGTCGATTGAATCGCGGTACACCGGGAGGCGGGAGTACGGGCTCTGCGCGACGGTGGTGATGACCTCGTTGAGCGGCATCGAGATATCGATCGCAGAAATCTCCGGGCGCGGCACCATGAGCTGCTTCGCCTGCCGCAGATTCAGGCGAAGCGCGCGCCGCAGGCGGTGGTGCTCGTCTGGCTCGAGGAGGCCGCCGTCACGGCTTTCCGCGATCAGCAGCTCGATCTCTTCCGGCGAGTGGATGTGGCGGTGCGTCTTCGGCGGCGCGCCCAGCAGCCGGCGAAGCACGAGGCCGGTCCCATTGAGCCACGTGATGAACGGCCGGTACACCCACATCGACGGCGCCATCGGGATCACGGCGTACATCGCGGACTGCGTCGGGTACTGCAAAGCGAGCGACTTCGGAACGAGCTCCGCGAAGATGACCTGCGCGATCGTCAGCAGAAGGAGAACGATGGCTGCCGAGGTGGACTGGGCGGGGCCGGGCTGGAGGCCGGCCCTCGCGAGCCAGGGCGTCAGGCCGCCGGCGATCGTCGCCTCGGCGTACGCCCCGAGCACGAGTCCGGACACCGTGATGCCTATCTGGCAGGCGGCGATATAGCGGTCGAGCGACGCAGGCTGCTCGAGGACCGGCAGCAGCCACGAGGCGAACGGGTTGCCATCGTCGGCGAGCTGCCGGATCCGGCTGCGGCGGACGCTGACGGCGGCGAATTCAGCGGCAACGTAGACGGCGTTGACCAGGATCAGCGCCGCGACGACGAAGATGGCTGCGAGAACCAAGGGAACCTGTATTTAGCACGGTTCTCAAAGTTGAGTCGGGTCGTACTGGAGTCTGACTCGGGAACGGGGCGTCACTAGAGTCTGACTCGGGAATAAGACCGAATCGGTCGGTGTTCTCCCAGATAAAAGAGGACTCATATGAACAGGACCGAGGATCGCCAGCTCATCGCGAGGCTGCGGGCGCGGGATGAAAGCGCCGTGCACGAGCTGGCGGAGCAATACGGGCCGCGGATTTACCAGTTGGCCCTGCGGCAGATGAAGAACCGCGAGGACGCCGAGGAAGTCACCCAGGACGTGCTGATGAAGGTCTACCGGAAGATCGGCGCGTTTCGCGGGGACGCGGCGCTCTCGTCATGGGTGTACCGCATCACGTTCAACACCGCGATGTCGCGGCTCCGCAATTCGAAGCTGGCGCGCGCCCCGGAGAAGCAGGAACGGGAAACCGCCGGCGACTGGGAAGACCGCCCACGCGTCCCGCGGCAGCCGGCCGACTGGTCGAGCCTGCCAGACGAGGCGCTGTTGAGGGCACAGCTGCGCCGCGCAGTTGTAATTGCCATCCAGGAGCTTCCGGAGATTTACCGCGCGCCGGTCGTGCTGCGCGACATCGAGGGACTGACCACTGAAGAGGCAAGCAGCCGGCTCCGCGTGAAGGACCAGACGCTCAAGTCACGACTGCATCGCGGACGCCTGATGCTCCGCTCGCGGCTGCAGGACTTCACCAAGGGGCTCAGCCTGCATCGCCCGACGCCGGCATATTCATAGGGCCCAGGGCCCAGGGCTCAGGCCTCAGGCCTCAGGCCTCAGAGATCAGGGCTTGAGCCTTACGTCTTGAGCCTTGAGCCTTACGTCTCCCGCAATCCGCGCGGCGAACTCGAGCGCCAGCGTTGCCACGCGCGCGGTGCCGTCCTTGTCGATCTTCTCCCAGTCGTCGGACGGCCGGTGGTAGTCCGGGTGGAACCCGGTGAAGAAGTTGATCGCGGGCACGCGTGCGTCGAGGAACGAGGAATCGTCGCTTCGGCCCGCCCCGGGTCCCTTCTGCCGGATCTCGAGCATGCCGATGGTCTGCGCGGCCGAGGTGAGATCCGCGTTGAGCGACGCCGCGACGTCAAGACCGCTGACGTCGACACCACCGCGCGAACGACCCACCATGTCGAGGTTCAGCATCGCGACCGTGTTCGCCATCGAAATTGGCGGCGCGGTCACGTAGTGTGCGGATCCGAGCAGCCCGCGCTCCTCGCCCGCAAACGCCACGAACACGAGCGTGCGCGGAAAGCGCGTGCGCTGCGCCACCGCAGCCCGGGCGATCTCGATGATCGATGCGGTGCCCGACGCGTTGTCGTCCGCGCCGTTGTGAATCTCGCCGGTCCGCTCCGGCGTCACCGACAAGCGGCCACCGAGCCCGACGTGATCGTAATGAGCGCCGATGATGATCGCTTCGCCGGCTTTTGCCGGATCCGAGCCCGGGAGGATGCCGACGACGTTGCGGACGGGGCGGCGATCGCGGGCGAGGTACTCCGTGTAGTCGATGTTCGCTGCCGCGAGCGGCTTCGACCTCGACCGCAGGTCGTGGTTGGTCTGAATGGCCAGCGCATCGAGCCCCCATGCGTCGAGCAGCGGCTGCATCTCGTTGCGACGCACACGCAGCACCGGCATGCCGGCTTCTTCCGCGTCGGGGACCACCTCGAACGAGTGGAAGAGACCCTGGTCAGCCGCATGCGAGGGATCGGACACCACCAGAAGGACGCGTGCGCCGCGGTTGTGGGCTGTCTCCGCTTTTCTGAACAGCGTTGACTCCGGCATCGGCCGGCTGCCGTTCAATTTACTCAGAGGATCCGCCTCCTGCGGCTCGTGCGTGAAGATGATCACCGCCTTGCCCGAGACGTCGAGCCCGGCGTAGTCGTCGTAATCCACGTCCGGCGCGGAGAGGCCGAAGCCGGCGAAGACCAGCGGAAGCGTCTGCAGATTCTCCGACGGATCGGAAGGGGTCTCGTTCGGGACCGTCGAGAGCGGGTAATAGGAGGAGCCCAGCGAGAATCGAACCGAACGCTGGCGATCGCGAACAACAAGCTCGTTGTTTCCGCCGACGGTGAGGCCGGCGACGAGCTCGAACGGTTGAAACCACCCGCGGTTGCCCACCTTCGCGCTCCGCGCTTCGGTGGGCAGGCCCGCCGTCGCGTTCGGCGCTTCGGCGGACAGGTCGCCTCCGGGAGCCAGCCCGATCTCCTTGAATTGCGCCGCGATGTAATCGGCGGCGCGATTCAGCTCGGGGCTGCCGTCCGCGCGTCCTTTCATGTCGTCGGACGCGAGAAACCTGATGTGGGCCAGGAGGCGGTTGGCATCGATCTCGGGCGATGCCGCCCTGACGGCCTGCGCCAGCAGCAGCAGCACGAGGACGAGGCGGGTTGGCCTTCTCACGCGATGATCCTACCGCCGATCAGGCCGACCTGCCTGTCCGCCGAAGCCTCGGCGGAGGCGGGAAGGTCGGCCTCTACGATCAGGCTGAAGGTCGGCCTCTACGACCGGGCTGAAGGTCGGCCTCTGCGACCGGGCTGAAGGTCGGC
>JAHFUO010000013.1:40338-52153 GCA_023265015.1 Acidobacteriota bacterium
CGACCGGGCTGAAGGTCGGCTTCTACGACCAGGCTGAAGGTCGGCCTCTATGACCAGCCTACGTCCAGGCGCCGAGCGCGGTGTCGAGCTGGACGCGCTCGCGGGTGTTGAGCGACGGGATGCGCGTCTGCACGACGCCGCGCGACGACAGGAGCGCTGGAACGGTGCCCACGCGGTCGCGAACCCCGAACTCGCCGCCGAGCACGGTCAACACGTTGTACGAACGGCGCGACGACTCGAGGATGGCTTCCGTGATGCGCGCGGCGGCGACGCCAAGCGCGTACGGCCCGGGCGGCCACAGTCTGGCGACGCGCGCCTCGATGCGCGTGAGCTGCACGTGCGAGAGCGCGCGCTCGATCGCGTAGCCGCCAATCGACGCGCCGCTCCACGGAACGACGAACGAGGAGGGGGGAGTACCGAGAATCGCGAGCGACACCTCGCCGGGCGAGCATCCCGCTTCCATCGCCACGATGGCCCTGACGGCGGAGCCGAGCGCTTCCGTCGCGGACCCGACGAGACGATGCCGCGCGAGGTGCGCTTCATGCGCCTGGGCGGCGACCAGGCCGGCCTGCGTCGCCCCGGCGAAGACGAGGGGAATGTCGACCGCGGACGCGCCGGCATGCTTCAGCATGGCGAGCCCGTCTTCTCCCTGCCATTCGGGCGAGCCGGGAGCAAAACGATCCGCGATGACCCACACCGCGCACCCCGTCGCGCGCGACGCGTCGTCGGTGCTGTCCAGCCGCGCATGAAAGCCGTCGATCGCGCCGGACTGCTGGATGTCGAGCACCTTGCCGGCTGCAGCCCTGGCAGCCTGATCGATCACAAGAATGTCACTGACGCGGTCGCTCGCCGCGAGCGCATGCGCACAGGCTCCGCCGATCTCGCCGGCGCCGATGATCGCGACAGTCGCCATGATCCGGTGGAGTATTCTACTTGCGCCCGCCTTCGCGCCCCGCGACCTGGCGCGCAACGGGCAAGGAAATCATGTCGACATTGAAAGGGAAGACCGCGGTCGTGACCGGCGGGTCGCGCGGAATCGGGCTTGCGATCGCGCACGCGCTGGCCTATCGCGGCGCGAACGTGGTCATCACGGGTACCACGGAGAAATCGCTTGCCGGCGCGGCGCACGAGCTCGAATCCGCCGCGCGCGGCGGATCGGTCATGGCCCAGGCAGCCGACGTCCGCAAGTACGTCGACGTCGAGCGGATGCTGAACGCCGCCGCGTCGCGCTTCGGCGGCATCGACGTGCTCGTCAACAACGCCGGCGTCGGCGTCTTTACCTCCGTGGCGAATATGTCGGTTGAGCAGTGGCACGACGTCATCGACACGAACCTCACCGGCGCCTTCTACTGCTGTCACGCCGCGCTCCCGCATCTGCGCGCGCGCGGAGGAGGCTGGATCATCAACATCAGCAGCCTCGCCGGGAAGAACCCGTTCGTGGACGGCGCCGCCTACTGCGCCTCGAAGTCAGGCCTCAACGCGTTCAGCGAATCGCTGATGCAGGAAGTGCGGCACGACGGGATCCGCGTGGCCTACGTGATGCCGGGCTCGGTGAACACCGGCTTCGCCGGCCATCCGAGCGGCGAAGACTGGAAGCTGGCGCCCGAAGACGTTGCGGAGGTCGTCACCGATCTGATCGCACACCCATCGCGCAGCCTTCCAAGCCGCGTCGAGATTCGTCCGGCACGGCCGCCGAAGAAGGGTTGATATGGACGCGCTGGACAAGCATCGCCAGGCTCTCGAAGTGCACGAGACGATGATGGGATCGGGCCCCGGGCGGCTCGCCGTGGCGCTGGATCTCCTCACGGATGCGCTGGCGATGATCGGCCAGCATGGCGTCTACTGCCAGAGCACGCGCATGCCCGGCCGCCCGACGCTCGACATCGCGATGGTGCTGGAGCAGATCGGCGATGCGAAGGAGCTCGTGCAGAGCGTGATCGAGCTCGATGCCACGAAGGAATGAGCGCTACCGTCCCAGGCCCGATCGCCGTCGTCGCGCACTACAACCTGCTCGAACGGCTGGAGCCTGCCGGCCCCGGCGACCTGTATCGCGCCCGCGATACGAAGCAGGGCCGTACGGTGGCGGTGCGGCTGCTTCCGCCTGACTTCACCACTCCCGACGCGCGCGAGGAATTCATCGAGCAGGCGCGCGGGTTGGCCGCGCTCTCGCACCCGAACGTCACGACCGTGTTCGAGGTCGGCGAGCACGAGGGCCGCATCTACCTCGTCTTCGAATTCCTCAAGGGCCAGTCGCTTCGATCCGAGATGGGCGGGCGGGCGATCAACGTCAGACGCGCGATGGATCTGGCTGTCCAGATGGCCGATGCCGTCGCCGACGCGCACGCCTGTGGCTACGTGCACGGGGGACTGAGCCCGGATTCCGTCGTCATCACCGCGAAGGGGCACGCGAAGATTCCGGCGTTCGCGCTCGCCTCGCGCGACGGGTTCGCGTCATCCGATGGCGAGCGCCTGCACGACTACGACTCGCCCGAGGAGGCCCGCGGCCAGCCGTCGGACGAGCGCTCCGACATTTACTCGGTCGGCGCCGTGCTGTTCGAGATGCTCACCGGCCGGCGTCCGTTTCATCGGGGCGCGGCCGCGCCGAGCGCGAACAATCCCCACGTGCCGCCGGAGCTCGATGATGTCGTGCTGAAGGCCGTCGCCCCCAATCCGGACAGCCGGTATCAGAGCGCCGCCACGTTCGCGGCGGAGCTGAGAAGCGTCGGCGCCATCCTCGACGTGCGTGGAACCGTGGGCGATGAATCGGACAACGAGCCCCGTTCCACCAGCATCAGTGGCGCCCTCGTCGTGACCGTGGTGATTCTGCTGGGGATCGCGGCGGTGATCTGGTGGTTTTTTCGCTAACCCTTCAGAATCTCGCCGAGCCGATCCGCAAACGCCGAACGCGCCAGCACATCGTCGATGCCCGCCTGGCGCGCGGCCGCAATCGTCTCCGTCTGCACGTGAGACACGAAGCCGAGCGTGCGGATCCTTCGAGTCTGCGGATCGGATTTCATCTGCGCGATCAGGCTCAGGGGCTGCATCTTCCAGCTGTTCAAGTCGAAGATGACGAGCGACGGCTGCTTCTCCTTGACGCGGTCGAAGACCGTTTCGGGCGTGCGCTCGAAACAGATCTCGACGCCGAGCGCCTTTGCCGCCGTCGAAATCTTGACCGAGAAGAGCAGGTCGTCGAGGATGCACACGATCATGTGTAGGATTGTAGTAAATGATCCTCGAAGTCCGCGCGGTCGCTCCCTTTTACAAGAACGGGTTCGTGGTCGGCTGCGAGCGCACGCATGAAGGCGTCCTCATCGATCCGGGCGATGAAGTCGACGAGCTGCTGGCCGCGGTTCGCGATCGCGAGCTCGAGATTCAGTACATCCTGCTGACCCACGCGCACGTCGATCATGTCACGGGGGTCGGCGCCGCGAAGGATGCCCTCGACGCGCCGGTCTACCTCCACAAGGACGATTCGTTCCTGTACGACATCGTTGAGCGGCAGGGCGTGATGCTCGGCTTCAAGGTGCGCCAGCCGCCGCCGGTGGATATCTTCTACGACATGACGCCGATTCACTTTGGGGATTACGAGGTCAGGATCCATCACACGCCAGGCCATTGCCCTGGCGGCGTGTGCCTGCAGATTGGAAAGAAAGGGTCGGCGGGAAAGGACTTGTTCGTCGGCGACACGCTGTTCGCCGGTGGCATCGGGCGAACCGATCTTCCGGGCGGCGACTACGACATCCTGATGCACTCGATCACAGAAGTGCTCTTTCCGCTCATTGACGATGCGGTGGTGCATCCGGGGCACGGCCCGGACACCACCATCGGGCGGGAGAGGACGACGAATCCGTTCGTCCTGGAATATTTCGCCACGAAGGCCACGAAGAGGGATTAGCCCTCGGAGAGCAGCGCCAGGATCGCCGACTCGCGCACTGCGTCAGGTTTGGCGCCGTGACGTGCAGCGCGCTCCTCGAGGAGCGCGCTGCGTCGGTCGTATTGCCCTGGCGTTTAGAAGGAGAAGCGCAGCGCCACCTCCGCCTGCCGCATGTTGCCGGCTGACGTGATGGTCCCGAACGCACTTGACAGGGCGTTGGTGGTCCACGCCGCCAGCAGGTTTTTCCTGTTCAGCAGGTTGAACACCTGGGCGACCAGCTCGACCCTGCGGCCGGCGTTGAGCGGGATCGACTTGCTGGCGCGCACGTCGAGGCCGTAGAACTCGTTCGTGTTGATCTGCGATTCCGGGATCGGCGCCAGGCCGGTCGTCGCGCGATAGGCATTGACCAGCGCCAGCTTCTGTGTGTTGTTGCCACGGTTGAACACGGTTCGGGTCGTTCCCGGCACGTAATCGGTGGTGTTCGCGTCGCCGTTCAGGTCCACCCCCGCAATCGAGCTGAAGGGCATCGTCGATCGGGCCGAGAACACTGCGCCGATGGTGACGTCCCCAGGCATGAGGAACGAGCCGCTCGCGACGAGCGCGTTGCGGCGATCGCTGTTGTTCGTACCAATGTCGTACGACTGGTTCCCGGAGTCGGTGATGGTCGCGCTTGGACCGATGTTGTTGATGTTCCCGCGAGTCGCCGCCAGCGTGTAGGAGATCGTGTACATGTAGTTGTGATCGAGGCGCTTCTCGAAGCGGACCAGGAGGGCCTTGTAGTTCGCGAAGCCGATCGACTGCGTCTGCAAGACACGGCCGAACTGCGGCAGCGGCCGGTTCCCGGTCGCGCCGCCGCTGCGCGGGTTGACGTCGACCGCCATCGGCCCCTTCGTCATCCTGTTGTAGACGCCGTCGATGTGGATGGCGAGCGCGGAGGTCAACCCTTGCGAGAGACCGCCGGTGTAGGCTGCCGACTGGAGGTTCTCCAGGTCGTTGGACTGGACCGCGATGTTCTGAACCCCAGTCGACACGAAGGTCAACGCGTCTCTGCCGCCGTACGGATCCGGATACGTCGGGTTCGCGATCACGGCGGTGAACTGCCGGAAATTCTGGATCTCGGACAATTCAACCTGGGTGTTCATCGGGTTGTAGTACAGACCATACCCGGCGCGCACCACGGTCTTGCCGTCGTTCCTCAGGTCCCACGCGAGGCCGAGCCGCGGCCCGAAATTGTTCTTGTCGCCGCGGTGGGAGAAGTCGACCAGCGGCGCAAGGCTGGTCGCCGTGCCCGTGGTCGGGAAGATGTTCTTGTCGTTGAGATCCCGTCCCTGGTCGTAGACCTTGGCCTGGTACTCGTAGCGGAGTCCCAGGTTCAGCGTCAGGCCGGCGGCAGGTTTCCACTCGTCCTCGACGTAGGTGTCCCACATCACGTTTGGTGCGTACAGCGCCACGTTGAGGAGCGCCGCCTGGAACTGCCTCACCGATCCCGCCACCGGCACAAAGCTCGCGAGGTTAGACGGATTGAATGGCTGATCCACCGCAATTGTCCACGTCCCGTTGGCTTTGCGGATGGACTGCCGGATCGGCACGCTCTGACCGCCGCCGCCGAACTTCCACGTGTGCTGGCCGGCCGTGATGGACAGGTCGTCCCGGAGCTGCCGCGACCCCAGGTCGCCGTATTGATTCGTGTTGGCGCCCCACGTCAGGCTCGGGAAGTTGTAGATCTGCGTCAGGTTGGCGGTTCGCGCCGGCGATTCATCGTACAGCTTCTTGCGCGGCACCACGCCGGGCACGTGCGCGCGGAAGAGGTAGTTCGTCCACTGGCCACGAACCTCGTTGAGCACGTGCGGCGACAGCACCCACGTGTGCGCCCCCGCCCACGAGTAACGGTGCTGCTTGATGCCGCCGCCGCCGCCGAACCACGGCGTCGATGATGATGCCGCGCAGCCCTCACACGTGAAGTCGGTAACCTGAAACGCGTAGCGCACGAACAGATTCTGCTGCCTGGTGAGCTGCAGATCGCCGCGCGTAAACGACATGTGGTTGTATTCCGGGCTCGCGAACGTCCCGTTCAGGCTCCCGTAGAACTGCGGAAGCCTCACGACCACCGAGTCGTTCAAGTTGGCCTGGAGGCCTTCCGCTGCCTCGAAGAAGTGAAGCTTGTCCCTGATGATCGGGCCACCGATTGCCCCGCCGTACTGATGCCGGCTGAAGTTCGGCTTGGTCTGCCCCGCGGCTTTCGCGAACGGGTCGAGGGCATTGAGCGCCTTGGTTCGATAGAACTCGAACCCTTCGCCGTGGAACTGGTTCGTCCCGCTCTTGGTCGCCATCGACACCGCGCCGCCGGCCGTCCAGCCGAACTCGGCAGGCGACTGGCTCAGGTAGACCTTGAACTCCTGGATCGCCGACTGCGGGAAGTCCTGACGCGGCTCGCCGGTGTTCCCCTCCTTGTTCCACACGCCGTCGACCAGGAGCGCGGACCCGTTGGTGAACGCACCGGCGCCGATGTTGGAGTTGGACTTGCGGGCGCGAATCGCATCCTGGCTCGTGCCGGGCATCAGGAGCGCCAGATCCATCGGCTGTCGGGTCGCGAGCGGCAGCATCTGCATCTGATCCTGCGTGATGACGCCCGAGACCTCGCTCTTGGTCACCTCGACGATCGGCGCTTCGCCGGTGACGGTCACCGACTCGTTCAGCCCCTGCACCTGCATGGTGAAGTTGCGGGTCACCTCGGTACCGGTGTTCAGGGTGAGCGCCGGCACGTTTACCGGCCCGAAGCCGGCGAGTTCGGCCGTCAGCTCATACCGTCCCGGCGGGAGCGCCGCGAGGCGAAAGCGGCCGTCCGCCTCGGTGACCACCGTTCGCGAGAGGCCCGTATCCGGGTTGCGTCCAGTCACCGTCACGCCGGGAAGCACGCCTCCCTGCGCGTCGCTGATGATGCCCGAGATGACGCCATTGGTCGTCTGCGCCATCGCGGGTGTCGCCACACCACAGGCGAATGTGAACAGCAGCGCCGCGATAGAAACACGTCGCAACATAGTCCCTCCGTTATGAACACATCTCGCCGGGTCCGCCTTCGGCGGGACCCGGCCTACGTCTTTTTCAACCGAGGAAACAACTCGAGCGCGTTGTCGCGCTCGATTGCGCGCAGGTTCGCCGGCGTGAAGCCATAGCCGGCGAGCCCCTTCGCCACGGTCCCTGCCTGGGCGAAGGGATAGTCAGTTCCGAACAGGATGTGTGAGTTCGGCACGACTTTCGTGAACGTCGCAAGCGTGTACTCGTTGAACGCCTGCGCGGTGTCGTAATAGAACTTCTGGAGCGCGGCCATGTTGGCATTGGGCTGCGTCGAGCCGGGCGCAGTGCCGGCGCCCAACCGGCTCGTGATGTACAGCGCCGTCCCGCCGCCGTGCGACCAGATGAAGCGGATGTCGGGGCAGCGCGTCGCGGTGCCGCTGTAGAGAATGCTCTGGATCGTCAGCGTCGTCTCCGTGGTGAGCGTGATGCCGAGCGCGTGGCCCTCGGGCAGCATGTTGACCATCGCCCCGCGGAAAGGATGCGTGTAGCAGACTGCCTTGCGGCGGTTGAGTTCGTCCATGACCGGAGCGAACATCGGGTCTCCAAGGTATTTCCCCGCGTAGCTGCTCATGAAGCACGCGCCGTCCGCCTTCAGCGTGTCGAACGCGTATTCGATTTCCTTGAGCGCCCCGTCGACGTCGGGGAGCGGCAGCGTTGCGAACATCCCGAAGCGGCCGGGATGATCCGCCATCAGCCGCGCTCCGTACTCGTTGCATTCCCGCGCCAGCGCGCGCGCCGCCGCGTCGTCTCCGAACCAGACGCTCGGCTCGCTCGTCGACATGACCGACGTGGCGACGCCGTCGCGGTCCATGTCCTCGAGCGCCTTCGCGGGCGTCCAGTTCATGAGCGCGGTCTGTCCCGTGTTGCGCGCCTTGATCGCGGCGATGAAGCCGGGCGACGAGAAGTGATAGTGGACGTCGATGCAGCGGGGCCCCGCAGGCGCCGGAGGACGCGCCTGCGCGCCCCTCAAGACGTCTGGGGCGAGCCCAGTCGCGCCCACCGCGGCGAGACCCGCCAGAAACTCACGCCGTCCGACGCGCGCATCCATGATGTCCCGCTCCTTCGTAGAGAATGACCCCGATTTGATGGGCTTTGCGGCGCAGTCTACGCTTCACGCTCGGGAAAGACAACTATAGTGTCAAAGCGTGTCATCACTCGTTAGAAATGTCCCCCGAGTTCACACGGTGCCGGCTCGGAGCGCGCGCAGCACGCGCTCCGGTGTGAACGGCACCTGGCGCAGGCGCACGCCGACCGCATCGAAAACGGCGTTGGCAATCGCAGCACCGGTCGCGATGGACGAGGCTTCGCCGCCGCCCATCGGCGGCATCTCCCGCTGGTTGATCAGCACGATGTCGACGTCGGGGACTTCGCGGAACCTGATGATCGGATAGCTGTTCCAGTTCACGTTCTTCACGCCGGCCGAATCGAAAACGACTTCTTCCATCAGGGCGCGGCTGGCGCCTTGAATGACGTTCCCCTCAATCTGGTTGCGGAGGCCGTCCGGGTTGACGATGATGCCGCAGTCGTGAGCGACGGTGACTTTCCTGACCGTCACTTTTCCGCTCGACTTGTCCACCTCGACGTCGGCCACCTGGGCGACCACCGTGCCAGCCATGCCCGAGATGGCCACGCCCCGTCCGGTCGCGATGTTCCCGCTGCCACCGGCGCTGCCACCTCCGCCACCACCGGACGCGCGAGACGGGCGCGCCTGCCAGCCGGCCTTGTTCGCCGCCGCGCGCAGCACGTCGGCGGTGCGCTTGCTCTCTCCGAGGTATCGCAGGCGGAATTCCACCGGGTCAATGGACGCCGCCGCCGCCATGTCATCCATCTGAGACTCAGAGGCGAAGCAACGCGCCTGGGCGTACGGTGCGCGCAGGTTGGCCGTCCGCAGCGGGTTGGGATTCGTCATCCACGGAATCGAGGCTGCCGTCGTCTTGCGGTTCGCGAACGCGTAGGGGATGCCGTCACCTCCGCCGATCGCGAATCCGTTCTCGTCCGGCCTGATTCCCGTTTGACGCGACGCGAGCATGGGGCTCAACCGCGCGTCGGTCCACGGCAGCGTGCGCTCGGCGTAGTCCCACGCCGTAACGTTGCCCTGGCCATCGAGGCCGGAACGGATCGTGATGAGCTGCGGCGGACCTTTCGGCTCCCATCCGTGCTCGTCCTCACGCATCCACTGCACGCGCACGGGCCTGCCCACCGCGCGCGACATCAACGCCGCGTCCTCGGGCGCGTCGTCCGGTTCGAGACGGCCAAAGCAGCCGGAGCCCTCGCGGTAGATGAAATGCACGTTCTCTTCGCGGATCCCCAGGAGCCGCGCGATGCCGTTGCGCGTGATGAATGGCGCCTGCGAGCCGGACCATACGGTGGCCTTGTCTCCCTGAACATCCGCGACCGCGCACGACGGTCCGATCATGCCGTGCATCTGGAAAGGCCAGCGATAGGTGGCCTCGAATCTCTTCGCCGCCTGCGTGAGCGCCGCGGCCACATTCCCGTTGTCGACACCCACTCGCTCCGAGAAGCCCCTGGTGTTCTGGAGGTAGTCGTACATCGCGTCGGGACCTGCCGGGAACCGGCCGGGAGGCGCCGACCAGGTCACCTTCAGCGCGCGCGCGGCGCGAATGGCAGCCCACTCGGTTTCGGCCACCACGCCTACGAAGCTGCCCTGCTGAACGACTTTCACCACACCCGGAATGTTTCTGACTGAAGCTTCGTCGACGCTGGCGGGCTTCGAGTTCACGACCGGCGGGCGCACGACGCGGCCGTGGAGCATCCCGGGCACGCGCACGTCGTGCGCGTAGGTGAACTCGCCGGTGAACTTCGGCGGCAGATCAAAACGCGGCACGGACGTCCCGACGACCTTGTAGTCCTTCGGGTCCTTGGGTTTGACCTCGGGCGCGACCTTGAGGTCCCACTGCTCGCCGCTCGCGGC
Source organism: Acidobacteriota bacterium (assembly GCA_023265015.1). GTDB lineage: Bacteria > Acidobacteriota > Vicinamibacteria > Vicinamibacterales > UBA2999 > Gp6-AA40. The sequence continues at coordinate 50,220 of JAHFUO010000013.1, forward strand.
AACTTTCGTGTCGAACGGCTTGCCGCCGACCAGCGCCGCGTAGGAAATATTTTTCGCGGAATCGCCGGCGACGCTCACGACGCCGTCTGCCACGGTCAGCTGACCCGCGGGCGCTCCAAGGCTCGCGGAGGCCCGCTTCAACAGCTCCTGCCGGGCCGCCGCCGCCGCCTGGCGCATTTGCGGTCCTGCCCGCTCGAGCGTGCGGCTCGCGGATGTGCGTCCCTGATCCACGGTCCTTGTGGTATCGCCGATCTCCATGTTGATTTTCGAAATCAGGACGTCGAGCTCCTCGGCCACGATTTGCCCCAGGGCCGTCCCGGTGCCGGTGCCGAGATCGACCTTGCTCGTGAACACGCTGACCGTGCCGTCGGGCGCGACGGCCAGCCACGAATCGAGCTGATCGGGCGAGAGGCCGCCGGCGTTCGACAGCGGCGTCCCACCCTGGGCCAGCAGGCTCAGGACCGGCTCGAACAGGTTGAAGCTCACCACGAGCCCGCCCGTCGTCTTGAGAAAGTCTCTGCGCGAGATGGAATGTGGTGCCATGTCGACTCTCTTCCTCAGGCTCGCTCTCGCGCGGCCCGCTGGATCGCGCGGATCACTCGCAAGTGGCTGGCGCAGCGGCACAGATTGCCGTCGAGCGCATCCTTGATCTGTCCAGCACTGGGGTTGGGATTTTTGTCGAGCAGCACCTTCGCGGTCATGATCATGCCGTTCATGCACATGCCGCACTGCGCCGCCTGTTCCGCGATGAAGGCTCGCTGGAGCGGATGGGGGCGCGCGACGGTTCCCAGCCCCTCAAGAGTGGTGATCGCACGGTTGCGGACGGAACTGACGGGAAGAGAGCAGGAGCGCACGGCGTTTCCGTCCATGATGACCGTGCACGCGCCGCACTGCCCGAGCCCGCAGCCGAACTTCGGCCCCTGCAGGCTGAGGTCATTGCGCAGCACGTAGAGCAGCGGTGTCGTGGGGTCGGTGTCGACGACGCGAGACGTTCCGTTCACTCGAAGCGAGACTCGGGCCACCGGGGCCTTCCTTTCACATCAAGCTTGAAGTTCGAAGGGCGAACTGGGAAGTGAACCATTCCGAATCAGCCGTGGACGCTCGCATTATGACGAATCACGGCCGCCGATGAAACCGGTCAATCGAGCAGGGAGCAGATCATGCTGCTGAGGACATCGATCGCTTCGCCGGGAACGTCGCGCTGCCGAAGTACGATTATCAGTTGGCCGGCGGGTTGGCTCGCTGCTCGGCCAACATGGTGTTGAGAGGTCCTTTTCCATCTTGTCGAACCGGCCCATTATTCCTTGACCGCAGCCAAGGTGCGTGATAGGAAGTATCGCCACAACGAATCGTCCAACCTTTCTCGTTCGGGCGACTTGCAGCCTCTGGTGTTTCCGAATAGGAGGAATGCGATGAACGGCCGGAAGATCCCAGGTTTCGTCATAGCGTGCTGTCTCCTGCTGGTGTCCACGGCTGCGTGGGCGCAGGGCGCGAGCGGCACCATCGCGGGCGTGGTGAAAGACGCGTCTGGCGCGGTGCTGCCCGGCGTCACCGTGGAAGCCGCCAGCCCAGCGTTGATCGAGAAGGTCCGTTCCTCGGTCACCGACGGCCAAGGACTGTACCGGGTCGTCGATTTGCGTCCGGGTATCTACACCGTTACCTTCACTTTGCCTGGTTTCAGCACGTTGAAGCGCGAAGGGCTCGAGCTGACCGCCGCGTTCACAGCCGCAGTAAATGCAGAATTGAAGGTGGGCGACCTCGCCGAAACAATCACGGTGACCAGCGAATCTCCTGTGGTGGATCTCCAGAATGTGCGGCAGCAGACAACGCTGTCGCGGACGACGCTGGAGGCCCTTCCGACTTCAGGACGGATCAGTCAGCTTGTGAACTTCATCCCTGGCGCCGTCGTCGGTAACCCAGTGTGGCAGAGCGTT
>JAHFUO010000086.1 GCA_023265015.1 Acidobacteriota bacterium
GTTCGTCGGCGGGATCGGGCCGCGCACGGCGCTCGTGACGCTCACGCTGTACGCGCTGCTGCCGGTCATCCGAACGACGGTGAGCGGCCTGAGGAGCATCGATCGCGCCGTGATCGAAGCCGGCGTCGCGCTGGGGATGACGCCGCGCCAGCTCCTGTTCATGGTGCAATTGCCGCTCGCCGTTCCCTCGATCGTGGCGGGTGTTCGCATCGCAACCGTCATCGGCGTCGGCACCGCGACCATCGCGGCAGCCATCGGCGCCGGAGGGCTTGGCGATCTCATCTTCCGCGGGCTGTCGATGGTCGACCCGATCGCCATTCTCGCGGGCGCCGTTCCTGCCGCGGCGCTCGCGCTCGTCGCCGACGGCGCGCTGGCACTGCTCGAACGTCGTCTCAAGACAGGGCGGCTGCCGGTCACAACGACGGCGCCGGCCGCTGTCGCGGCGCTGGCTCTACTGGCGGCGCTCGCATGGCCGGTTTACGCGAGTGCGACCGGCGACCGCGTCGTTGTCGGCTCGAAGAATTTCACGGAGCAGGTGATGCTCGGCGAGCTCGTCGCGCAGGCGATCGAGGCCGAGGGCCTGCAGGCCTCGCGGCAGCTGAACCTTGGCGGAACATTCATCTGCGATCGCGCGCTTCGAGCGGGCGAAGTCGACGTCTATGTCGAGTACACGGGCACGGCGGTCACGGCGGTCTTCCACCAGCCGGTCTCGCACGATCCGCAGCAGGCGTTCGAGCGGGCGCGCGAGCTGTACGCGTCCGCCGGCATCACCACGCTGGACCCGCTCGGCTTCAACAACACGTTCGCCGTCCTGATCAGGTCCGACGTCGCGCGCGCGATGAACCTGAAGTCCATCGACGACCTGAGGCGCGTGGCCGGCCGATGGACGCCCGGTTTTGGTCACGAGTTCCTTCAGCGGGACGACGGGTATCCGGGGCTGGTGAGGACGTACGACCTGCACTTCGGCAGCGAGCCGCGGGCGATGGACGTGTCGCTGATCTACAAGGCGCTCGCTGACCGGCAGGTTGATGTGATTGCCGGCGACGCCACGAGCGCGCAGATCGCCGTGCTCGGGTTGACAGCGCTCGAAGACACGCGGAGATACTTCCCCCCGTACGACGCCGTGCCGCTCGTCCGCACCGCGGCCCTTCTTCAGCACCCGGAGATTGGACGCGCGCTCGCGCGGCTCTCAGGAAAGATTTCCGAGCAGGACATGCGCGCCATGAATGCCGCAGTGGATATCGAGCACCGCGATCCGGCCGCAGTCGCCCGGGAGTTCCTGAAGACGCTCACGAAATGATTCCTTTCACTTCGTGTTCTTCGGGTCTTCCTGGTTGATGTACTTCAGGCTCGCGGAGCCAGGGCGCGAACGAGCTGGCGCACGTCCGCCAGTCTGTCGACGCCTTCGATCGCGGTGAACGCCTGGGCGACCTGGGGCTCCGTCAGCACGAGCTGCGCGCAATCGGTGAACTTCGCGCGCAGATCCTCGCGCGTGAACGGGTTGTCAGGGCCGCCGCGATACCGATCGTCGGACGGCTGCACGAGCGTCCGGCCGTCGACGAGATCGACCTCGACGATGCTGCGGATCTTGTCGAAGCCCTGCTTCTCGATTCCCTCGTCGCGGACGCCGGTGACGCGCTGCATCATCTGCTGCGCGGGCGCGCCCGCTACGAACTCGTCGGTGAACTCGCGCATGCCCGCGTGGCGCCGCAGGATGATCGACGACATCAGGAACGGCACCGAGAACTTGGCCTCGAGCTCGTTTTTTGCGATGGTGTAGCGCAGCGGCTCGAGGATGTTGTTCCCCGCGCGCAGGCGCACCGCTTTGATCTGCTCGGGCTTGAGGTCGTGATCGACGACGACCTTGAGCATCGCGTCCATGCTCGGATGGCTCAGTGATCCGCACGGGTACGGCTTGAACGAGACGCCCGGGTTCACGATGGCCCACGGATTTCCAAGTTTCCCGATCAGCCGATCGAGGTCGGCGCCGTCACCGAGGACCTGGAAGAATCCCCACTGCCCGTCGAGACCAACGTCGCCGCCGGTAAAGCCCTGCGAGGCAAGTTCCGCGGCGAAGACGCCGTTTTCGCTCGCGCGCGCCGCGTTGAGCGGCTTGCTCATCGATCCGAAGTTCACGCGGATGCCGGCGGACAGGCTCGACGTGATCGCCAGCATGTGCGCAAGCTGCGCCTCATTCAACTTCATCAACTTGCCCGCGGCGGCCGCTGCGCCGAACGCGCCGAGCGTTCCGGTGCTGTGGAAGCCGCGCTCGTAGTGGTTGGGATCGATCGCCTCCGCCATCTTGCATTCGACCTCGACGCCGGTGAGATAGGCTTCGAGGAACGCCGCGCCCGAGGCTCCCATGCGCTCCGCGACCGCAAGCGAGGCGGACAACGCCGGTGTGGTCGGGTGTGTCAGCAGTCCGAACGTGCGATCGGGCGTCGTCGACAGCTGCGTGTCGTCGTAGTCGAGCGCGTGGCCGCTGCCCGCGTTGGCCAGCGCCGCATGCGCGGCCGACACCGCGATCGGGTCGCGGCCGAGCACCGTGGCTTCCTTGACGCCGCTGACCTTCTGCACGTACCGCCGGAGGATATGGCTGCCTTCCGCCGTGGACCCGGCGAGGAGCACGCCGAAGCCGTCGACGAGACACCGCTTGCCCTGGGTGAGAACGTCGGGTGGCATCTCCCGCAGGCTCGAGGTGGCGATGAAGCGCCGGACCGCGTCGGTCGTGCCCTTGATGGCGTTGCCCCGCACTTCTTTCTTCGGCTTCGCGGCCGGTGCGCTCTGCGCCTGCGCGTCGCCGGCGCCGCCAACCGATGCGGCAGCCACGGAGGCGGCCGCCCCGCGACCGACCAGACCCAGGAATTGCTTGCGGTTCAATCGCATTGTTCAACCTCGCTTAAGATAAAAGCCACCCATGACGATCCTGGTCGTCGAAGACGATCCAAATGTACTCGCATTCATCGATCGGCTGCTGACACAACGCGGCCACACGGTGCTGGCGGCTGGAGACCCCGACCATGCGCGTTTCGTGCTCACCGAGCATGGCACCCCGCCGGATCTGCTCCTGCTGGACATCGTGCTGCCGGGGTCAAACGGGCTCGATTTTGCCCGCGCGGCGAAGACGGCGAATCCCTCCCTGAAGATCATATTCATGACGGGACTGGTGCACCGCGCGCCCGCCGTGCAGCGGAGCGGTCTTGGACCCGTCATCCACAAGCCCTTCACGTCCGAGGAGCTCTTCAAAGTCATCGACAGCCAGTGAGCGCGAGCCGCGCGCATGTCCACGCGTAAGCACTTCATCTGGGGGTTCGTGGCGTTTGCCGTGCTGATGGCGCTCGGCTGCATCTTCGCGGTGTGGCTCGTCTACCGGCTGGTAGGGCCGGAGTAAATCGGGGACTGGGGATTGGGGATTGGGGGTTGGGGATTGGATCTTCCGAATCCCGAATCCCGAATCCCGAATCCCGAATCCCTGATCCCCGATCCCCGATCCCCGCTAAACCGCAGGTTCGAACGTCAGCGCGACCCCGTTGATGCAATACCGTAATCCCGTCGGCGGCGGTCCGTCGTCGAACACGTGGCCCAGGTGGCCGCCGCAGCGGTTGCAGTGGACCTCGGTCCGCGCCATGCCCCAGCTGCGATCCGACGTCGTTCCGATGGAACCCTCGAGCGGCGCGAAGAAGCTCGGCCAGCCGGTCCCGCTCTCGAACTTCCGATCCGCGACGAACAGCGGCTGGCTGCAGCCGACGCACGTGAAGGTGCCGGCTCGATGCTCCGTGAGCAACGCACAGGATCCCGGCCGCTCGGTGCCGTGTCCGCGCAGCACGGCGTACTGCTCGGGCGTCAGGATCCGGCGCCACTCGTCATCCGACTTCTCAATCGGAAAATGTTCCGTCGTCATGGCTGCTGCCATCCTACCGCGGCCGCGACTCCGCTGATGAAGCTGCCGACCACGATCGCAAAGTCGTCCGGATGCGTCAAATGGGGAACGTGGCCGGCGCCTCGAAATGTGTGCTCCTGGGCGCGCGGCAGCGCGGCCGCGATGCGCTCGAAAATCGCCGCGAAGAAGATGTCGCAACCCTACCCGTCGTACCCGGAGATGCCGTCAAGAGCGCCCGTCGCATCGACATTGTGGCGAGCAGTCTAAATCAGGTTCGGTGTATAAAAGGACTCGATGAACCGCCGGAGCCGCCGCCTGCTGTCGACCGCCCTTGGCGTGCTGCTGTCCGCCGTTCCGCTCGCTGCGCATCACTCATTCGCCGCGGAGTACGACGCGAAAAAACCGGTGACACTCGCCGGAACGCTGACCAAAGTCGAGTGGACGAACCCCCACGTGCGCTTCTACCTCGACGTGAAGGACCAGGCCGGCGCGGTCACGGAGTGGGAGTTCACCATGGGCGCCGTCAACGGACTGCTGCGGCGCGGGTGGACCAAGAATATGCTCGAGCCTGGCGACTCGGTCACTGTCGACGGGTACCTCGCACGGGACGGCTCCCATCTGGCCAATGCACGGATCGTGACCCTGAACGATGGCCGAAAGATGTTCGGCGGTACGGCGCCGGACGCGCCGGGCAATTGATGAAGGTTCTATGCTCGCGGACCTATAAGGTCCGCGCCGCAGGATTCAAGGTCCGCGCCGCAGGATTCAAGGTCCGCGCCGCAGGATTCAAGGTCCGCGCCGCAGGATTCAAGGTCCGCGCCGCAGTGCAGGGTGCTGTCCTCGCGGCGCTCGTCTTCGTCTCGGCGCCGCTCGCAGCGCAGTGGCTGGACTATCCGACGCCGGGCGTCCCGAAGAATGCCGACGGCTCTCCGAATCTCAACGCGCCGGCAGCCCGCACCGCGGACGGCAAACCGGATTTGTCCGGCATATGGCGGCCCGAGCGAAACCAGGTGTGTCCTCCCGACGGCTGCCCCGACAACCAGATGAGCGAGCAATTCCTCGACATCGGATGGGGATTGAAAGCGGGCCTTCCCTATCAGCCGTGGGCCGCGGCGCTGGTGAAGGAACGGTCGGAGCAGTACGGCAAGGACGATCCAACAGCGAGTTGCCTGCCTGGCGGTATCGTCAGGCTGCACACCTATCCGACCCTCAACAAGATCGTCCAGACGCCGGGCGAGATCGTCATCCTCAGCGAACGCGAAGTCACATACCGGCAGATCTTCATGGACGGCCGCCCGCTTCCGGTGGACCCGCTGCCCACGTGGAAGGGCTACTCCGTCGGGCACTGGGATGGGGACACGCTCGTGGTGGAGTCGAACGGCTTCCGCAACGACGGCATCTGGCTGGATCGAAAAGGCAGCCCGCTCACTGACGCGGCAACCATTACGGAGCGGATCCGACGCGTGAATTACGGACGAATGGAAGCGCAGGTCACGGTCAACGATCCGAAAGCGTACACGGCGCCGTGGACGGTCACCCTCAACGAGTACATCGCGATCAACACCGAGCTGCTCGATTTCGTCTGCCTGGAAAACAACACGGACGCGCCGCACCTCGTGGGGAAGTGAACCACGAAGGTCACGAAGGTCACGAAGAAAAAATGTGGTGGTTCACACATCTTCGAGCGTGTCATAGAAATCGAGGTGCCGCTGCCACATGTGCTGCGGCGTGAGCTGCGTCTCCCAGCACGCGCGCGAGGCGCGCCCGAGCGCCGATAACGCCGACGCGTCGAGCGCCGCCATGCGGGCGAGGCCGCCCGCGATCGCGGCGGGCGTAATGTCGGGCAGCATCATGCACCCGGCGCCGAGGCGCTCGAATGCGCGGTTGCCGCCGGTCGCGTGAAGCAGCAGCGGCTTCCCCACTTCGACGGCCTCGATCGTCGAGAGATCAAAGAGGCTGAAGCGATTCACGTTGATCACGAAGTTCACCGTTTCGAGCAGCGACCTGACATCCTCGACGCGACCAAGCGCCTTGATTGCGGGATGGGCCGGCAGTCTCGCCGGATCCGGCCCGGCGACGGCGATCGTGACGTTCGAATCGGCCGGCAAAGCTCGAATGCCCGCGACAAGCGCGTCAAGGCCCCGGTACGGCTCGGGATTGCCAAGATAGAGGCCGACGCGATGGTCTGCCGTCCGCGGACCTGGAAGGTCCGCGCCGCCAGCCTTTGGCGGCGCGGACGCCCCGCTCAGGATGAAGCGCGCGCGCGCGAATACGTCGCTGAATCGGACGTCGATCTGCCGGTAGCTGTCGCCGGCTTCCGGGCATGGAAGAACGATGCCGTCGACGCGCCGCCAGACGCCAGTCTCCCACTCGATCGATGCGCGGACGTCAGGCAGCTCCACCAGCTCTCGCCAGTCGGCCTCGGGCACACCCCAGCTCCACGCGGCGTACAGCCCCATCGGCATGACGCCGTGGCACATCGCCCAGACCTGCTGGCCCGGACGGCGCTCGGCCAGCGCCGACTCCGCGGAGAACAGATCGTGAGTGTAGATGAGGTCGGCGTCGGCGATTGCGGAGGCCAGGCTTGGCTGCGTCTCGGAGCGGACCATCAGGCCCATTTCTCGCAGCATGCGGTCGACAACGCCGCCCGGTCGTTTCAAATCTTCCGCGCTGGGGCGGTAGAACCGCGGGCCGAAGAGTTTCCGCCGGAGGCGGGTAAACACGCTCAGCGGGCGTGCACTGGATGGTGATGTCCGGGCCCGCGCGCCCACGGGCGCTGGAAAGCGCACGTCGTGGCGAGGACGAGCATCCGCGGAGGCCGCCGACTTGAGCTGGTGGAGATAGCCGGCTGGCCCCCCTATGCGGGCGACCGGAGGACCAACATGCGCAACGACCATCAGGCTCGCCCGGACTAAATAGCTTACGGTTGGAATCAGGTCAACAGATTTAGTGATTGCGGCGTATTTCGTCGTATAGTTGCCGAGTCCGGAAAAGCACTGGCTCCTGTGGAGGCCGTTTATGCGTAGATTTGTTGTCCTCGTCGTTCTCGTCGCCCTGCCCCTCGCCGCAACCGTGGTCGTTCGCGCGGCCGCTGACATCCCGGCCTGGGCGTATGCCATCGCGCCGCCCCCGCCGCCCCCGGTGCCGGGCGCGCCGCCCGTAGTAAATCCGGCGGTGGCCGACACGTCGCTGAAGTCGATCCCTGGGACGACCAAGCAGTTCACCCGCGCGCAGATCGGAGGCCGCGAAGGCGGCCCCGCCGACTGGTTTCCGGAAGACCACCCGGTGATGCCCGACATCGTCGCGCGCGGCAAGGCGCCAGACGTCCGGGCCTGCTCGCTCTGCCACTATCCGAACGGCAAGGGACGCCCGGAGAACGCCGGCGCCTCGGGCCTGCCGGTGTCCTACACGATCCAGCAGCTGAATGACTTCCGTAACGGCCTGCGCAAGAGCGCCGAGCCGCGGAAGGCGAACACAAACATCATGATCCAGATCGCGAAAGGGATGACGCCGGAGGAAATCAGGCAGTCCGCTGAGTACTTAGGATCGATCAAGTGGACGCCGTGGATCAGGGTCGTCGAGACGAACACGGTGCCGAAGGTCCGGAGCAACGGCGGCATCTGGGTTCCGATTGAAGGCGCCGGCGCCGGCAAGGAGCCGATCGGCGTGCGCGTCATCGAGATACCGGAGAACGCGGAGAGGACCGAGATCATGCGCGACCCGCACTCGGGCTTCATCGCCTACGTGCCGGTCGGGAGCGTGAAGAAGGGCGAGGCGCTCGTAAAGACCGGAGGCAACGGCAAGACGATCGAGTGCGGCTCCTGTCACGGGCCCGATCTCCTGGGCCTCGGACCTGTTCCGGGAATCGCGGGACGGTCGGCGAGCTACATGGCGCGCCAGCTGTACGACATGCAGATGGGAACGCGCAACGGCGAGTGGACGCAGCTGATGAAGCCGGTCGTCGCCAAGCTGACCAGTGAGGATCTGGTCAACATTACGGCCTACGTCGCGAGCCGCCCGGTTAGCGGAACGACCGCGACGAAATAACAGGACAAGGACGCTCAACTCCCAATCTCCAACGGCCAACTCCCAAGAAGTCCGGTCGCAACCGGGTCCCTTGGGAGCTGGACGTTTGGGGGTTGGGAGTTTTTGTTTCAGTCCTTGTGCTTGATGATCACTTTCTTCAGCCCGTCCGCGTCGGACGGAAGATCGCCCGTCATCGGCACCTCGTTGAACATCAGGACGTAGGCAATGATGTCGACGTAGGTCTGCCGCGGGAGCTTGCCAGGATCATCTTCCGGCATCGTCGTGCGCACCTGCTCGACAAGGTTGTTCGCACTGTAGGTCTCCCAGTTCGCCCAGAACATGTCGCCGGTGAGCGGCGGCGTCTCGTTGCTGCCCTTCAGGTTCTCCTGGTGGCACGAGCTGCACTTGTCGACGTACGCGGCTTTCCCGCGCGACTGCTGATCGGAATTTCCCTGATCGGTTTTCGGCGCGTCCTGTGCCGAGAGCGCGACAAGAGAAACCCAGCCAATGATTCCAACGATCGCGGCCAAACGAAATTTGCTCATATCAACTACCTGGTCCCCGTTGTCGGGGTATATGTAAACACGTAGACAGCGCCGGCTTCCTTCACGGAGTTGTCCTTCTGGTTGCCGTTGATCCCCGTGGCGCCGCTGTCCTCGCCGCGGGCACCCACCGCCATCGTCCTGCCGTCGCGGGTCAACGCCACGGAGCTGCCGAACTCGTCGAATGCCTCGTTGTTGGAGCCCTTGGCGTACGCCTTCTGACTCCACATTGTACCGGTGCGGGTGAAGAAGTAGACGGCGCCCGCTTCCTGTGCAGACTCATCGTCCTGTTTGCCATTGATGCCCTGGGCGGCGCTGTCCTCGAGCTGCGCCGGCGCGGCGAGCGTGTTGCCATCACCGCTGATCTGAAGCCGCGACGCAAACCAGTCTTCCTTGCCGGTGTTGGACGCCTTGATGAACGCCTGCTGCGTCCAGGTGGTGCCCGAGCGTACGAACACGTACGCCGCGCCGGTCGACGTATTGGAGACCCGATCGTTGTCGCACGGCTGCGTCGGATTGACGCCAGTCGCAAAGCAATCCTCGTCGAGCGACCCTGACGCCAGCGTGTTGCCGTCGTCGCTGACGGAGACGATCACGCCCAGCGAATCGGCAGCTTCCGCGTTCGAGGCTTTGAGGTAGGCCTGCTGCGTCCAGGCGGTGCCGGCCCGCGTGAAGACGTAGACCGCGCCGGATCCGTTCCGCATCCTGTCATACGGACCGTTGATCACCCTCGAGGACCCTCCTTCATCGAAGCTGCTCGCAGCGAGCGTGCCGCCGTCGGCGCTCAGGCCAACGGAGTAGCCGAACTGGGCGCCGCCCGCTGTGTTGGCCGCCTTCACGTACGCCTGCTGCGCCCAGCTCGTGCCGGTCCGCGTGAACACGTAAGCGGCACCGGACGATTGCATCGAGTTGTCGGCCTGGTTGCCGTTGATCCCCGTCGCGTTGCTGTCTTCGGCGTTCGCGCCGACCGCGATCGTGTTGCCGTCGTCGCTGAGCGCGAGCGAGAAGCCGAACTGGTCGCCGTCGCCGAAGTTGCCGTCCTTGCCAGCCTCGCCTGTGTTCGACGCCTTGATGTACGCCTGCTGTGTCCAGGTGGTCCCGAGGCGGGTGAATACGTACACCGCTCCCGCCTGGGGAATCGAGTCATCGTCCTGGTTGCCGTTGATACCCGTGGCGTTGCCGCCTTCGAAGTAGGCCGAGACCGCCATCGTGTTGCCGTCGGCGCTCAGCGCGACTGCGTGCCCGAATTCATCATCGACGCCTGGATTCGACGCCTTGACGTAGGCCTGCTGTGTCCACGCGCCGCCGCTGCGCGTGTACACGTAGACCGCGCCCGCACTGTACACCGACGTGTCGTTCTGATTGCCGTTGATGCCTTTGGCGCCGCTGCTTTCGTTCGGCGCACCGACGGCCATCGTGTTCCCGTCACCGCTGAGGGCGACCGAATCGCCCAGGAGCGTTCCGCCGTTTCCGAAGTGATCACCGGCATGCGGGTTCGAGGCTTTGATATAGGCGACCTGCTTCAATGAGGTCGATGACGCCGATTGCGCTTCGATGCCGGCGACCACACCAAGCGCGACCAGCGCGGCGAGGATGACAGCCGACACCATTCCGCGTCTCATGATGCCTCCGAGTATGTATGTCGCCCGCTCACCGAGCCGCAGGCCTGGCCACCGGCGCCTTGGACGGGGCCGGCTTCGAGAATTTCGCGGCATCGACCGGCGCATTCGTGCGCACCGAGGTCAAGTCGAAGTTGTCGCGCCCGTCCAGCCACGTCATCGTCACGTGGTGCGGAATCTTCACGCCGGACACGTCGCGATAATCAGCATAGTCGGTCTGCGTCGGGATCTTACCGACGGGCGAGTCCGTCAAGCGTACCCATCGCGTCAGCAGCCCCGACGCTTTGTCGAAATACAGCGTCACGATGGTGCCCGCGGCGGTCGCCCCCTGCACGACGTCGACGTCCTTGTCGTCGATCGTGGTGGGGAAACCGGTGCGCCATCTGCCGATCGCCTGCTTGATCTGGCCCGGGAACACCATCTGCGCGTCGAGCCTCGCGCCATCCAGTTCCTGGCCCGCCAGCGAAAGCACGTCGACAGGTCTGAGCGGCGCCGCGACCCAGCCGCTGCGCCCATCGTAGGTCGTCGTGCTGTCGCCGTTGCTCGTGTGGACGATGACCGTGCGCTGACCGGGCGCTTTTGCGTAGATTTCAACCACCCGCTTGTCCGCGGCCTCCGGTCCGAAACCTGTGTTCGTCCCTGTCGCGATGACGCTCGTGATGGCAGCCAGACGCTGTGCGCCCCCAATGGCCTGGAGATATCGATCGAGAATCTGATCGGCGGGCGGCTGCCCTGGCGCCTGCGTGATGACGTCATTCGGATCGGGTGGCAGGGGGAATCCGTACAGCTGCGCGAGGTCAGGCACGGCACGGGGCGGCGTGCCGCCGCGATGGCACGAATAGCAGGTCACCAGCTGGCGATCCCCGAAATTGTCCTTGTTGATGGTCTGCATCATCGTGATCATCCGGCGGGCCAACCGCTTCCTGGTGTTGTCGGCGGCGAAGCCGGACCAGTTGCGATCGTCGGCGGAATGGCAATCCTCGCAGGACATCCCCAGCGACGCAGAGAAGAACCCCATAATCGACATGAACTGGTCGACCGGAATACCCTTCAGCACCTGAACGTTCTTGAACACGTCGTCCGATATCAGCGGCTTCTGTTCCGCGGCGGCCTGGGCGCGCAGGAAGGCCGCGCCCAGCAGGCAGATGAAAGCCGTCGCCATCGCCATAGAGGTGATGTGCCTCGATCCGAGCTTCATGGTGCTGTCCTTCTCCTCATCAGTCTGGGGTGGGCGCATCAACTCGCGGTCCTGCCGGCCGAGACTATACACGAAGGGCCGCACATGCGGCCCATCGTGTTGCGTGTTCGTTCGCTGGGAGGGAGGGCGCCGGCTACTGCGCCACCGGTGGCGGGGCTGGCTCCCCGAAATTCTGCGTCCGGAAAATCTCCTTCCCGGTCGCGGTCTCAGTGATCTGGGCGCGCTCCGTGAGGTTCATGTACGGGTCGCCGCTCTTCACTACACGGCCGATCAGCGTGATGTCGGTGCCCGCCTTGATTGTGCTCGGGGACCAGCCGAACTGCTTGATCAACTGCTGCGGTCCGCCCATCTCGGCCGTCCATCTCGTGGTTTTTCCGTCGGCGGCCTTGACGTCGAACACGATGAGCGCGTGCGGATTGATCATCACGAGCTGTACAACGGTTCCCTTCAGCGTGACGACTTCTTCGTTGTAGCGCCCGGCATCCCCGTGGTGCGCCCAAGCGAAGTTTGGAAGCACGACAGAACCGATGGCCACGGCAAGCGCGCAAAGGAAGCTCTTCTTCATGGCCGGTAATGTCTCATCTTACTGATGGCGTGTCAATTACGGTCGCGTCTGCCAGATCCCCACGAAAGCCCGGTCCGCCCACCTGAACGGGCACCGATGGCATATACTGATGTATACGGCGCCGATTCACGGAAGGAGTCCGACCATGCAGCGACGAGCCAAGGTGTTCTTGAACAATCGCAGCCAGGCGGTGCGGTTGCCGAAGGAGTTCCAGTTCACTACCGACGAAGTTTTCATTCGCAAAGATGGTGAGGATGTGATTCTGTCGCCCCGCCCAATCGATTGGGGACCGTATCTCGAGACCGGTCCGGTGGCGTCCGACGCGTTCATGGAAAACGTCGAGGATCTGACCGTGCAGGAGCGCGAGCCCTGATGGCCCGCTACATGCTGGACACGGACACGTGCTCATACATCATGAAGCGTTCGAACCAACCGGTGTTGAATCGGCTGCAGGCGATTCCTGTGACGGACGTCTGCATTTCGGTCATCACCAAATCAGAGCTGCTCTATGGCGTCGAAGTCTCGCCGGGCCGCATGCAGGATGCAACGGCGCTAAAGGCATTCCTTCCCCACGTCGCGGTTCTTGAGTTTCCCGACAACGCCACTACCCACTATGCCCAGATACGGGCTGACCTGAAGAAACGGGGCCAGATGATCGGAGCCAACGCTCTCTTGATTGCGGCTCATGCACGCAGTCTCGGGCTCAGGCTCGTCACGAACAACACCGCCGAGTTCGGCCGCGTAAAAGAGCTGACGCTCGAGAACTGGACGCTTCCCGTTCGTCGTTCTCGCTCGAGAGACGACAAATAGCCGACGCCGGCGAGACGGTCCCAGGTTACACGACCGAAGCGGATCGAGTCCGAACAGCGACTCGGAGCGCGACCTGATCTTTGAATCAATGGTTTACACGACCACGCGCACTTGCGCTCCGCCGACTTCTTCAGCGTCGAGGAGTTCCCGACGCCATTTGGCGGAGAGGGTGGGATTCGAACCCGACAGAACCCTTTAGAATCTGTAAGTTACAGATTCTACGATGCCAGAGTTGCCGTGAATGCCAGCGATGCCGTGGCGCCTTGCACCCCATTGCACGCACGGTCGAGCTTGAAGGTCGACGGGGCAATGGCCCCTCGGTCGCTTTTTTACTTAGCGCTAAGTAAAATAGAGGTCATGAACGCATCTGAGATGGCCAGAGCATTGGGGCGCAGCGGGGGACGAGCTCGCGGCAA
>JAHFUO010000087.1:0-5040 GCA_023265015.1 Acidobacteriota bacterium
GGTGCGGAAGCGGGGACTCGAACCCCGATGGCCTTGCGGCCACTAGCTCCTGAGGCTAGCGCGTCTGCCAATTCCGCCACTTCCGCAAGTGGTCCGCTCGTGCGCGGCAGGAACGTGAAAGTATAACAGAGGCATGCTGTTCACCCTGCGATGGCTTGTCGTCGCCGCCCTCATCCTGTTCGCTGCCCGCCGTCGATCGCTCACGACGTGGATCCTCGTCGCGATGGTCGCGGGCGCGGTGTTCGGCCGCGACTTTCCGGAGGCCGCGACCCAGCTCCGCATCCTCAGCACGATTTTCATCCGCTTGATTCGCACGATCATCGCGCCGCTGCTCTTCGCGACGCTTGTCGTCGGCATCGCCGGCCACGGCAACCTGAAGCAGGTCGGCCGCATGGGCGTGAAGGCGCTCGTCTACTTCGAAATCGTGACGACGCTGGCGCTCTTCATCGGCTGGGCGGCGATCCACATCAGCCGCGCGGGCGTGGGCATCACGTTGCCGCCCCCGGCGGCGGGCGAGCAGGTGGCGCCGCAAGCCGCGCAGTCGTGGCAGGACGTCGTGCTCCACATCTTCCCGGAGAACATCGCGAAGGCGGTGGCCGACGGCGAGGTCCTGCAGGTCGTCGTCTTCAGCGTGATCTTCGGGGCGGCGCTGGCGCTGGTGCCCGACACGCGGCGTCGTCCGCTGCTGACGCTGGCGGAGTCGCTCGCCGAGGCGATGTTCAAGTTCACCAGCATCGTGATGCTCTTTGCACCGCTCGGCGTCGGCGCCGCGATCGCGTACACCGTCGGTCAGCTCGGCGCCGGCGTCCTGCTGAATCTCCTGGCGCTGCTGCTGACGATGTATGCGGCGGTGATGGCGTTCGTGCTTCTCGTGCTGCTGCCGGTCGCGCTGATCGCGCACGTGCCGATTCGCAGGTTCCTGGCGGCCGCTGCCGAGCCCTGCTCGATCGCGTTTGCGACCGCCAGCTCGGAAGCCGCGCTTCCGCGCGCGATGGAGAACATGGAGGCGCTCGGCGTTCCGCGGCGGATTGTCGCGTTCGTGATCCCGACGGGCTACAGCTTCAACCTGGACGGTTCGACGCTGTATCTCTCGCTCGCGGCCATGTTCGTCGCGCAGGCGGCGGGGATTGAGATGTCGACCGGCCAGCAGCTCCTGCTCCTGCTGACGCTGATGGTGACGAGCAAGGGGGTCGCCGGCGTGCCGCGCGCGGCGCTGGTCATCCTCCTCGGAACCGTGAGCAGCTTCCACCTGCCAGCCGAGCCGGTCTTCATCATTCTCGGGATCGACGCGCTGATGGACATGGCGCGGACGATGACCAACGTCCTGGGGAACTGTCTGGCGACGGTCGTGATTGCCAGGTGGGAAGGGGAATTCAACCCTTCCGTGCCTCCGGCCACAGTGCAAACCACGCCGGCGATACGCGGCGTGTGACACGAGCGATTCGCACCGCCACATTGAACAGGCGCGCCCGCCGCGGGTTCCACGCCAGCCCGTATTGCTCGCGAATATTGCACGGCAGAAGGCCCGCCGTGATGACGATGTTGAGCGCCGTGAGCGGAGCAACGACCGCCGCGAAGGGAGGGGAGAGCACCGCGCGGGCAAGATCGCGCGCATCGTCTCCCACGACGAGCGCGCCGGACGCGCTCATGGAATCCATGTACCGCTGAAGCGCGGCCCACGTCATGGGGACGTCGGCGGCGCGTGCGCCGAGCGTGACCGCCACGCCGGCGCTGTCGGCGCAACAGGCGTCGCGCTCTTCCTCGCTCAGCGGCTCGACGAGGAGATCGTGGACGCGGAGAATCGAATCGACGAGCGTTGCGTGGACCCACAACAGCAGCTCCGGGTCTTCGGCCGAGTACGCGGTGCCCGCTTCGAACGGACCGCACCTGGCGCGGAGCAATCCGTGGACGCGGCGGTGAATCGCGCGGATCCCCTCGATCGCCTGCTCGCGCTCGCCGTCGTCACCGAAGGTGATCGCCAGCATGGCGCCGACGGTGCTGCGCAGGCGCGACACGGCGCTGTGCGCGCCGCCGCGGAACGAGCTGTGTTCCGCGACGCCGGCGGCCACCAGCGGATGCGCGAGCTGGAGCAGGATCGCGCGCGTCCAGCCAAGCAGGGCGAGACGCTCGGCGTTGACGCGCTGTGCGACGGTGAAATCACCCGGCTGCAATGGCTCTCCGGGCATGGGACGTCAAGAAAAAGAAGCGCATATAATTGTCGCTCGGTGACCCGTCACGACTTTATTCTGGCGGAGATCGACTCGATCTACAGCCAGCCGTTTCTCGACCTCGTGCTGCGCGCGCAGCTGATTCACCGAGAGCATCATCCGCCAAACGAGATCCAGGGCTCGGTGCTGCTCAACATCAAGAGCGGCGGCTGCCCCGAGGATTGCGCGTACTGTCCGCAGTCGGCGCACTACAAGACCGGCGTCGCCCGCACCGATCTCGTCAGCCTGGATGAGACGCTGACCGCCGCGCGCGCCGCCCGCGCCCAGGGCGCGACGCGCTTCTGTATGGGCGCCGCGTGGCGCGACGTGCCGCGCGGACCGCAGTTCGATCGCGTGCTGGAGATGGTGCGCGGCGTCCGGTCGCTCGGGATGGAGGCGTGCTGCACGCTCGGCATGCTCGACGAGGACCAGGCCGAGGCGCTCGCGGACGCGGGACTCACCGCCTACAACCACAACCTCGATACCTCGCCCGAGTTCTACGGCGAGATCATCACCACGCGCACCTACGGCGACCGGCTCGCGACGCTCGCGCGCGTGCGCGACGCGGGGATCGCGGTGTGCTGCGGAGGGATCATCGGCATGGGGGAGACCCGCGACGCGCGGCTCCGGCTGTTGCAGCAGCTCGCCTCGCTCGACCCGCATCCGGAGAGCGTGCCGATCAATCTGCTCGTCGCCGTCGAAGGGACGCCGCTCGCCGATCGTCCGCCGGAAGATCCGATCGAGCTGGTGCGGATGATTGCCACCGCGCGGATCCTGATGCCGCGCTCGTTCGTGCGGCTGAGCGCCGGGCGCCTCTCGCTCTCGGACGAGGCGCAGGCCCTCTGCTTCATGGCCGGCGCGAACTCCGTCTTCCTCGGCGATCGCCTGCTGACGACGCCTAATCCGACGGCGGACGTCGATCGATCCTTGTTCGAGCGCCTTGGGGTGACACTGCAGGGTAGGGCAGGCCTTCACGGCCCGCCGATCCATGAGTGACGTCCTGGTTGCGCGCGTCCGTGCGCGAATGCAGGACCTCGATGACAGCGGCCTGCTGCGCACGTTGCGATCGCCCTCCGGCGTCGACCTCTCCTCGAACGACTATCTCGGCCTCGCCGCTCACCCGCGGCTGAAGGAGCGGATGATCGACGCGGTCGCCCGCGACGGCGCGGGCAGCACCGGCTCCCGCCTGCTGCGCGGCGAGCGAGACAGTTTCTCCGCGATCGAGAAGCGCTTTGCGCGTCTCAAGGGCACGGAGCGATCGCTCTATTTCTCCAGCGGCTACCTCGCCAACCTCGCCGTGCTCACGACGTTTCCCGAGGTGGACGACGTGATTCTCTCAGACGAGCGGAACCACGCCAGCCTGATTGACGGCATCCGCCTGTCGCCCGCGCGGCGCGTGATCTTCGCGCACAACGACGTGGCCGCGCTCCGTCGCTCGCTCGAGGAGACGCGCGGCGGCGGCCAGCGCTTTGTCGTCGTTGAATCGCTGTTCAGCATGGATGGCGACGAGGCGCCGCTCGAGGCGTACGCGGCCCTGTGTCGCGCGGCGGACGCGCACCTCATCGTCGACGAAGCGCACGCGGTCGGCATCTACGGAGCGAAGGGCAGCGGGCTCGTCGAGCAGCACGGCGTCGGCGAAGACATGTTCGTTTCGATCAACACCGCCGGGAAGGCGCTCGGGGTCTGCGGCGCGTTCGTGGCCGGACCCGCGTGGGCGATCGACTACATGATTCAACGCGCGCGGCCGTTCATCTTCTCGACGGCGCCGCCGCCCTCGGTGGCCGCGGCCCTCGAGGCGAGCCTCGACATCATCGAAGAAGAGCCGGAGCGTCGCGCGGCGCTGCTCGAGCGCGCGCGGACGCTGCGCACGCGGCTCGTCGCTGCCGGCGTCCCGGTGCCCGCCGGGTCGTCGCCGATCGTGCCGGTGCTGCTCGGCGACAACGATCGCGCGGTCGCCGTCGCCGCGGCGCTGCAGGCCGAGGGGTTCGACGTGCGCGCCATTCGTCCGCCCACGGTGCCGCCCG
Organism: Acidobacteriota bacterium; assembly: GCA_023265015.1. Taxonomy (GTDB): domain Bacteria; phylum Acidobacteriota; class Vicinamibacteria; order Vicinamibacterales; family UBA2999; genus Gp6-AA40. The sequence goes on from JAHFUO010000087.1 coordinate 4,232, forward strand.
GCACCGCGCGCCTGCGCATCTCGGTGAACGTCAACCTCACCGACGATGTGATCGAGCGCTTCGTTGGCGCACTGGCGACGGCGATTTCGGCAAGTGGGCTGGCCGCCCCAATGGCCACGAAGGCGATCTAGCCACAAAGCCCACAAAGACGTTTTCAACCACGAAGGTCACAAAGGACACGACGGTTAGAACACAAAGTTCTGTTTCTTCCTTGTGATTTGTTCTACTTCGTGTCCATCGTGACCTTCGTGGTTAAACGCGTCTTCGTGCTCTTTGTGGCTCTCGGAATAGACTTCGACCAATGCCACGCGGCATCTTCGTCACCGGCACCGACACGCATGTCGGCAAGACGGTCGTGTCCGCCGCGCTCATGCGCCGGTACCGCGGCGCTGTTGAACTCCGGTACTGGAAGCCGGTGCAGACCGGCATCGAGCAGGACGACGACTCGGCGGACGTCGCAAGGCTCGCCGCGTGCGGGGCGGACGGCATCCTGTCGTGCGGCGTGCGCCTGCCGAACCCGGTCTCCCCGCATCTCGCCGCGCGTCTGAGTGGACGCACGATCGCCGTCCAACCGCTTGTGGATCTGCTTCACGCGCAACCCTCCACCGCGCGCTGGATCGTCGAGGGCGCCGGCGGTGTGCTGGTTCCGCTCAATGAGTCACGCGGACCCGTAGGGTCCGCGCCGCACGAATCTGAAGAGTCCGCGCCGCATGGTGAACTGGTTGTCGACTTGATGGTCGCGCTCGCTATGCCGGTCCTCATCGTCGCGCGCTCGACGCTCGGCACCATCAACCACACGCTGCTCACCA
>JAHFUO010000087.1:5140-6807 GCA_023265015.1 Acidobacteriota bacterium
GAATCTGAAGAGTCCGCGCCGCATGGTGAACTGGTTGTCGACTTGATGGTCGCGCTCGCTATGCCGGTCCTCATCGTCGCGCGCTCGACGCTCGGCACCATCAACCACACGCTGCTCACCATCGAGGCGCTGCGCCGCCGTGAGTTGCGCGTCGCCGGTGTCGTCATGGTGGGGCCACCCGACGATGAGAATCGAGCGGCGATTGAGCGGCATGGCGGTGCGAGCGTGATCGCGGCGATGCCGCGCTTCGATCGGCTGACGCCCGATCGCCTGGCGGCGTGGGCCTCGACCGACCTTGATCCGTACGGCCGGCTGCTGGAGCTGCTGCGGTGAGCCTCGTCGATCGCGACCGCGCCCACGTGTGGCATCCGTACACGCAGATGCGCACCGCGCCGCCGCCGCTGCCGATCGTCAGCGGCAAGGGCGTGTACCTCCATACCGAGGATGGCCGTCGCCTCCTTGATGGCATCTCGTCGTGGTGGGTGAACATCCACGGCCACTCGCACCCCAGGTTGAACGAGGCAATCGCCCGGCAGGCGCAGCAGCTCGAGCACGTGATGTTCGCGGGCTGCACGCATCCGGCGGCCGTGGAGCTCGCCGAGCGTCTGGTTGCCGTGCTGCCGCCGGGGCTGCAGCGGGTGTTTTATTCCGACAACGGATCGACGTCCGTCGAAGTCGCCGTGAAGCTGGCGACCCAGTACTGGATCAACAAGGGTGAGCCCGAGCGGCGCGTGTTCGTCACGCTGCATCACGCCTATCACGGCGACACGGTCGGCGCGATGTCGGTCAGCGAGGACTCCGTCTTCACCCGCGCATTCGCGCCGCTGCTGTTCCCGGTCGTCCGCGCGCACGCGCCGTACTGTTACCGGTGCCCGCTGGGCCTCGACCGCGCATCGTGCAACGTCGACTGCCTTGGCGATCTCGAGCGCGCGCTGAGGACGCTCGGCGGATCGGCAGCCGCAGTGATGGTCGAGCCGATGCTGCAAGGGGCGGGTGGGATGATCGTGTGGCCGGCGGAGTTCCTGGCCGGCGTCCGCCGGCTCTCCGATCAGTACGGCGTGCTGCTGATTGCCGACGAGGTCCTCACGGGGTTCGGCCGGACAGGGCGGTTGTTCGCGTGCGAGCATGCGGCGATTGCCCCCGACATCATCTGCCTCTCGAAGGCGCTGACGGCGGGCTACCTGCCGCTCGGCGCGACGTGCGTCACCAACGCCGTCTACGACGCCTTCCTCAGCGACGATCACAGCCGGACGTTCTTCCACGGCCACTCGTTTACGGCAAATCCGCTTGCCTGCGCGGTCGCGGTTGCCAGCCTGGCGCTGTTCGAGGAAGAGGCGGTGCTCGACCGGGTGGGCCGGCTCGAACGGCAGCTCATGTCCGGGCTCGCGCCGCTGAGGGAACTTCCCGCGGTGGGTGACGTGCGCGTGATCGGGGGTGTCGGCGCGATCGAGCTGGTCACCGACAAGGGGACGCGCGGCGCCGGCGGTTACCTCGACCAGATCGGGCCGCGGCTGGCAGCCGCCTTCCTCGCTCGGGGCCTGCTGCTGCGCCCGCTTGGCAACATCGTGTACTTCATGCCGCCGTATGTGATCAGCGAGAGCGAAGCCGCCTGGGCAATCGAGCAGATTGCCGCGGTTATCGGCGCCCTCGCGCCGGCTTGAATCGCC
>JAHFUO010000087.1:6907-13022 GCA_023265015.1 Acidobacteriota bacterium
CCTTGACAATCCCCCTCAAAGTTGTACTCTCGCGCCACTTTCCGGCGCTTCGTCCACCTCGTTTGATCGTTTGCGTAGCCGCGAAGGCGTCGCTTTCGCGGAAGGAGGTTCTGATGGGTTGGCGTGTGGTCAGGCATCTGATCGTGATCGCCGCGCTTCTGGGCGTTCCCGTGGCAGGGTATGCGCAGGACGCCACATTGACGGGCACCGTGAAGGATTCATCGGGCGGCGTACTGCCCGGCGTCACGGTGACCGCACTCCACGAGGCGAGCGGGAACACATTCGTCGCTGTCACCGACCAGGTGGGCGCGTTCCGGCTTCCGGTGCGCACCGGCAGCTACCGGATCACCGTGGAGCTTACCGGCTTCGCCACGGTCGTGCGCAGCTTGAACCTGTTGCTCGGCCAGGTGGCCGTGGTCGACCTGCAGATGTCGCCGTCGACCGTGCAGGAATCCGTGACCGTCACCGGCGAAGCGCCGCTCATCGACACGCAGACGTCGGCTCTTGCCGGCAACATCGATCCAAAGCAGATGCAGGAGCTGCCGATCAACGGCCGCAACTGGATGGATCTCGCGATGTTGGCGCCGGGCAGCCGTCAGAACCAGTCGAGCGGCGTGCCGCAGCTGCGCCAGGGCTACTCGCAGATCAACATCGACGGGCAGCAGGTCACCAACAACTACATCGGGATCGGCGACGATCAGCCGCGCTACAGCCGCGACTCGATCGCCGAGTTCGAAGTCATCACGAACCGGTTCGATGCGACGCAGGGCAAGTCGGCCGGCATGATCGCCAACGCCATCACCAAGTCCGGCACCAACACCTACACGGCCGGCTTTTCCGGCTACTTCCGCGACGCCAAGCTGAATGCGGCGGACAAGGTCCAGGGCATCGTCCTGCCGTACCAGAACCAGCAGATCAGCACGACGTTCGGCGGCCCGATCGTCAAGGACAAGGTGCACTTCTTCGCCAATTACGAACACGAACGAGAGCCGCAGGTGCTGGTCTTCTCGGCGGCGGGTGCGCTGTCGGCGTTCAACATGAACCTCCCGGCGCCGCGCAGGCAATCGATCTGGGGCGTCAAGGGTGACATCGAGTTCACGCCGCGCAGCCGCGTCTCGATCCGCGCCAACGGATACGAGCAGAACTACTGGACGGGCGGCGGCGCCACCTCGCATCCCTCGACCGCCTTCATCCAGCAGCGGTTCACCAAGCAGATGCTGGGCACGTGGACGCAGGTGCTGAGCAACAGAGTCGTCAACAGCCTCAAGGTGGGCTACAGCAACTTCAACCGCAACAATCATTCGCCGACCGGTTACAAGGGCGGTCCGAACGTCGACATCCTCGGCGTCAGGTCCTTCGGATGGGGCGCGACACCCCGCGTGAGCTTCACGGGCTACTCGGTTGGTAACGTGGTGCAGCACCACAACCAGGACCTCGGGTCGTTCCGTGACGATCTGACGTTCACCTTCGACGCGCTCGGCCGCCACGACGTCAAGACCGGCGCCGAGTACGTCCGCAACCTGGCGAACCTGATCGGATGCGCAAGCCTCTGCACCCCGAGGCTCATCGCGCAGGGCCAATCGGCCGCGAATGCGGCGGCGCTGCTCATCCAGGCATTCCCCGTGTGGAACGATACGTCCACGTGGAACTTGAACGTGCTCGCGCCGATCTCGACCCGCTACGAGGCGTCGTTCCCGAAAAACGATGCCTTCTACCGCACCGTCGTGCAGAACATGGCCGGCACCTGGTTCCAGGACGACTGGTCGGTGGCATCCAAGCTCACGTTGAACCTGGGCGTTCGCTACGACTTCCAGGATCATGTCGGACAGGAGCTGAACCTCCCGCCCTTCCTGCCGGGCTCGATCATCAACGACACCAACAACTTCGCGCCGCGTCTCGGCTTCGCGTACACGGTCACTCCGAAGACCGTGATCCGCGGCGGCTACGGACGATTCTTCGCGCAGGGCACGCAGGACGAGGCGCAGCAGACGATTCTCTACATCGTCGGGGCCTCGCCGCTCGTGCCGTACAACGGCCGGCCCGACTTCCCGACCAATCCCTTCAACGGTCCGCCGCCGAACTACGACCAGGTCATCGCGAATTCCTGCGATCTCAACGGCAGCAGGCCCGGCTGCCTCCTGCGGCAGTTCATTCCCGAGATCAACAGCCCGTTCTGGGAAACGCCGTACAGCCACCAGGCGTCGATCGGGTTCGAGCGGCAAGTCGGGCCGACGATGTCGTTGCAGTCGAACGTCGTGTACACCGGCGGCCGGAACGAGGAGTTCTCCCAGAACATCAACCTGTCGTTCGACCCCGTCACCGGCGTCAACTACAACGGCAACGACGCGACCCGGCGGCCGCTGACGCAGTTCGGCCCGGTGCAGGTGAGCCTCTACAACGGTCGCTCGAACTACTACGGCTGGGAGAACGCGTTCACGCGGCGCATGGCCAATCACCTCCAGGCGTCGGTGACGTATACGATGTCGCAGTTCAAGGACGCGACGCACGCGCCGTGGGCCTGGTACATCGAGAACGGCCACTTGCAGCGGAAGGAACTTGGATTCAAGGTCGCTGATGACATGGGAGGCTCGTACTCACGGGCATCGACCGACCAGCGGCACCGCGTGGTGTTCAACGGCATCTGGGAAGCGCCGTACGGCCTGCAGGTGAGCGGCGTGTACTTCTACGGCTCCGGGCAGCGTTCAAACACCACTGTGGGCGGCGATCCGCGAAACCAGCTCGCCGCCGGCGAGAGCCGGTATCGGGCGACGGCGACCTCCTTCGGTCCGGCTGGCAGCATCATTGCGCGCAACAGCTTCGTCGGCGAGCCGATTCACCGGGTCGACATGCGCCTTCAGAAGCATCTCAAGCTCGGCCCACGGGCGAGCGTGGACGGTTTGCTGGAGTTGTTCAACGTGTTCGACCATGCCAACTACGGTTCGTACACCTTGACGGAGACCAGCGCGTCGTACGGAAAGCCGGCGTTCAACAGCAACGTGTCGTACGGCCCGCGGGCCCTGCAGCTCGGCTTCAGGCTGCAGTTCTAATCCGCGTCCGCGCACGATGGCGCGCCACGCACCGGAACATCGGTGCGTGGCGCCGTTTCCCGCCGACCCGTTTGATATAATCCGCGCTCATTTCCATCCGGCCCGGCCCACGGAAAGGATCCACACATGCCCGCAAAGCAGCGGATGACCCCGAGCGAAGCCTTTGTCGAAACGCTGGTGGCCGAAGGCGTCACCGACGTCTTCGGCATCGTCGGCTCGGCCTACATGGATGCGCTCGATCTGTTTCCGCTCGCAGGGGTGCGCTTCGTTTCGGTCGCCCACGAGCAGAACGCCGCGCACATGGCGGACGGCTACTCGCGCGTATCGGACCGTCACGGCGTCTGCGTCGCGCAGAACGGCCCCGGCATCACCAATTTCGTCACCGGGATCGCGGCGGCCTACTGGGCACATTCGCCTGTCGTCGCGATCACGCCGGAAGCGGGGAGCCTCGGGATCGGGCTGGGCGGATTCCAGGAAACCGACCAGATGCCCATCTTCTCGAAGATCACGAAGTATCAGGTCCACGTGAATGCGCCGTCCCGGATCGCGGAGCTCACGCATCGCGCCTTCACCATCGCGATGCAGGAACGAGGGCCGGTCCAGATCAATATCCCGCGCGACTACTTCTACGGCGAGATCGAGGTGGCGATTCCCGGGCGGCAACGGATCGAGCCGAGCGCCGGCGGACCTGCATCGCTGCAGGCGGCAGCCCGGATGCTCGCGGAGGCGAAGTCCCCGGTGATCCTGTCCGGCGGCGGCGTAGTGATGGCGGACGGCGTCCCCGACGCGGTGGCGCTCGCGGAATACCTCGCCTGTCCCGCCGTCACGAGCTACCTGCACAACGACGCGTTTCCCGCGAGCCACGAGCTGGCGTGCGGTCCTCTCGGATACCAGGGTTCGAAAGCCGCGATGCGGCTCATCGCCAGGGCCGACGTGGTGCTCGCGCTCGGCAGCCGTCTCGGGCCGTTCGGCACGCTCCCGCAGCACGGGATGGACTACTGGCCGACGCAGGCGAAGATCATCCAGATCGACAGCAATCCGCGCATGCTCGGACTGGTCAAGCCGGTGGCGTTGGGCATCTGCGGCGATGCGCGGCTGGCGGCCCAGGAACTACTCACACGCCTTCGTGCCCTCAAAGGCGCGCCGAAGCGCGACGAAGCACGAATCGCAGACATCACGGCCGAGAAGCGGGCGTGGGCTGAGGAGCTCGCGAAGTGGCCGTCGCCATCTGAAGTCGGACGGATCGGCCCGCGGCAGGCGCTGGCGGAGCTGGCGAAGGCGCTTCCACGCAATGCGATGGTGGCGACCGACATCGGCAACGTCTGCTCCGTCGCCAACAGCTATCTGAATTTCGATGAGCCGAAAAGTTTCCTGGCGGCCATGAGCTGGGGCAATTGCGGCTATTCGTATCCCGCCGCGATGGGCGCCAAAGTGGCGCGGCCCGACCGCCCGTCGATCGCGTACGTCGGCGACGGCGCGTGGGGCATGAGCCTTGCCGAGACGATGACCTGCGTGCGCGAGAACATCCCCGTCGTCGCCGTGGTGTTCGACAACCAGCAGTGGGGCGCGGAGAAGAAGAACCAGATCGACTACTTCAACAACCGCTTCGTCGGCGCGAATCTCGTCAATCCGAACTTCGCGGAGGTGGCGCGCGCGATGGGCGCCGAGGGTATCCGCGTCACGCACGCCGATCAGGTCGGCGACGCGCTGCGCGCCGCGGTCGCATCCGGCAAGCCGACCGTGCTCGACGTCCTGCTGACCCGCGAGCTTGGCGAGCCGTTCCGCCGCGACGCGTTCCGGCCGCCGGTGCGGCTGCTCGAGAAGTACAAGGAGCTGAGCGCCGCCGCTGCGAAGTCGTGACCGAGAGGCCGGGCGTTACGTGCCGGGCGCGGCCTTCGCCTGGCGCAGGCAGCCGCAACGTAGACGATGTCGTCGGCCTTGCAGCCGCGCGACAGATCGTGGACGGGGTGGGAGAGGCCCTGGAGCAGAGGTCCGATCGCTTCGGCGCCGGCGAGCCGCTCCGTGATCTTGCAGCCGATATTGGTCTTCAGCGGGCCACCGCGGGATCTGCCGGGTGGAGGCTGAGGTACTCGCGAACCTCGAGCTGCATCCGATCGATTTCAGCCAGAAACCCTGAAACCGACAGGCGAAAGTTCGTTGGATTTGCCTCGGCGATTCGTAGATGCGCGACCTGTTCCTGGAAGTGGCGGATTCGGTCAAGCATGGCATGTAGCTCTTGGTCGTTTGCGATCATGATGCCCTCAGGTCGATCTCGACGACGCCCCTGCGTTGCCCGTCCCGCTTGACTTGCCAGTATTCTACCGCCGCCTGTTCGCCCTCCGAAGCAGCCAGCCGCCGGAGCCAAAAGACGCTGGCCCCGAAGTGCGCTTCGGCGGCGAGGTGATCGAACAGCAGGCGCGTTTCGCCCGTCGCCACGGAAACATCAAAACCGTCGGCCATGAGCAGGAACACGTCCACGTCGTTCGGCTCAGCCTTGTTCGTCACGAAGGAGCCGAACAGGATCATCCGTGCGAGGTGTCCGGTGCCGCGCGCAATGGAGTAGAGCCGTTCCAACCGGAGGAACACCCGTCTGCGCTGAGGAGTCCCGGAGCCGAAACGTTCGCCGACCTCGTGGAAACCGGCACGGTGAACGCCCAACGGAAGGTCGCCAGACTCCGTGAACGGCGGCAGCGGCAACTTGTTCGCCTCTTGAGTGTGCCTAGACGTTGCGGCTCACCCGCGGCTGCACACCAACCACGCAGCCGCCGGGTGCAGCCGCTTGTTGGGCTGCGCGTGCCCAAAGCGGCCGGTCTTACTCCCTGACGATGAATACGCCCGGCCCACAAGCTCCAACTCGAAGTGCGGAGGTTGTCCCTTTGGCCACGGCGCGTGCCCTTGCTCCGTGAGCCAAGTACCGATCCCTTGATCGATCAGTTCACGGCACGACCCGTACCAGAACGAGTCCTTGTCAATGTTCACGACGACTGTGGCGACCCCGGATTTACGAGGCAGCTCAACTCGGACCTCCGACCAGTCTCGATCGAAGTGCCGGTCGCGATCAGTCGAGC
>JAHFUO010000088.1 GCA_023265015.1 Acidobacteriota bacterium
GCTGCGCGCGATCTCCACCAGCGGCGCGGTCGCGCGATCTGCAGCGGAGGTGCCGAGATCGGAGCGGTCAGCAGATCGAGAGGAATCGTCCGTCCCTGCAGGAGGCGGAGCTCGCGCGCGAGCTCGCGCGCGATCTGAAACCGATCGGCCGGATCCTTTGCAAGCGCGCGCTCGATGACCCGGATCAGCTCGGGGGGCACCTCGCGCCCCGGCGCCTGCAGCGGCGGAACAGGATCGTTGCGGATGGCGTGCGAGATCGCTTCGGGGTACGCGCCCTTGAACGGCAGCGCGCCGGTGAGCATTTCGTACAGCACGACACCGACCGCCCAGATGTCGCTCCGCGCGTCCGCCTCTTCGCCGCGCGCCTGCTCGGGCGACATGTAGGCGACCGTGCCCAGCGTCGACCCCTCCATCGTGAGCTGCAGCGAGTTGGCGAACTTCGCCAGGCCGAAGTCGAGAATCTTGACGTCCTCCGCCGTCAGCATGAGGTTGCCCGGCTTGATGTCCCGATGAACGACGCCTTCCGAATGTGCCTTGGCCAGGCCTTCCGCAACCTGCGCGGCGATGTCCACCGCCTCTTCGATCGACAAGGGGCCGCCCTCGAGCTTCTGCTTCAGCGTCTGGCCCTCGTAGTGGGCCATGACGATGAACAACTGCCCATCGGCGGCGGTCTCGATGTCGTGGATCGTGCAGATGTTGCGATGCTGGGTCGCCGACGCGGCCTGCGCCTCGCGCAGGAAGCGCTGCTTGGCGCTTTCGTCGTGGCTCCATTGCGGCGGGAGGAATTTGAGCGCGACGAGCCGTCCGAGGCGCAGATCACGCGCCGAGTAGACGACGCCCATGCCGCCGCCCCCGAGTTTCGCGAGTACCTCGTAGTGAGCGACCGCTGAGCCGACGAGAGGGTCGGTCATTCGCGCCCGTAATTCTACGCAATTGGCGGCAGCGGCATCCGCCGAATATGTCTCGAGGTGTCCGTATCCCTTCCCCTCGTCGTTGTTACAGGCAAGGAGGATACGGAGATGACGAATTGGAAGTCGGTGCGGATCGCGTGCGGAACAGTGGTGCTGGGCCTGGTCGTGGCGGCGTCGAGCCACGCGTGGGGCGTTCGCCACGAGAACAAGCTGACGTTCAGCAGGCCCGTGGCGCTCCCGGGCGTTGTGCTGCCTGCGGGTCAGTACTCGTTCGACCTGGCGGACTCGTCCTCGAGGCTTGACATTGTCGTCGTGCGGAACAGCGCGCACACCAAGGTGTTCTACATGGGGTTCACGAACACGGTGGAGCGACCGGCGGGAATGTCGCGGAACGCGGCGATTACCTTCAGTGAGGCGTCGGCGAACGAGCCGCCGCCCATCTCGACGTGGTACGAAATCGGTGAGTCGACCGGTCACGAGTTCAACTACGGCCGGTAGAAACGGATCGGTGGCGGGGGTCTCCGAAGGGCGACGGCCCACAGCCGTCGCTCTCTTTACGTACAGGTGGTGAGCCTACCCTGTACCGGATCGCGCCTTCTTGCGTTATACCCGGTGAGGAGAAGCGCAAATGACCACTCGCCAGTCGGTGCGGATCGTGTTCGGCGCGGTGCTGCTGGGCTCCGTCGTGGCGGCGTCCAGCCACGCGTTGTGCGCGGGCCGCGAGAACACGTTGACCTTCAACAGGGCGGTGTCATTGCCGGGCGTGGTGCTGCCCGCCGGACAGTACTCCTTCGCGCTCGCGGATTCGCCCTTGACGTCGAACGTCGTCGTCGTGAGCAGCCGGGATCGCAGCAGGGTGTTCTACGTGGGGTTCACGAACACGGTGCACCGGCCGGCCGGGATGCCGAAGACCGCGGCGGTGACCTTCGGCGAGGCGCCCGCGGACCAGGCGGCGCCGATCGCCGCCTGGTACGAGGACGGTGCCTCAATCGGTCACACGTTCCGCTACTGACGCCGCGCGCCCTTGAGCTGCTGCAGCTGGTTCTTGAACCCCTGGTTCATCGGATCGAGCTCGAGGGCCTTCTCGAGACTCTTGACCGCGTTGTCCCACGTTGACGGTCGGCGTTCCACCGAATAGCATGGGTCGGTTTCACAACTCGCGGGAGCCCCACACGTCTTGAAAATCCACGAATATCAAGCCAAATCAGTCCTCGCGCGGTTCGGCGTGCCGGTGCCGCGTGGTGAGGTGACGTTTTCGGCGTCAGACGCGGCGGCCATTGCCGAGCGGCTCGGCGGCAACGTCGTTGTCGTCAAGGCGCAGATTCACGCCGGCGGCCGCGGCAAAGGCGGCGGCGTCAGGCTGGCGAAGTCACCCGATGAGGCCGAGCGTCTGGCGAAGCAGATGATCGGCATGACGCTCGTCACGCATCAGACCGGCCCCGAGGGACGCAAAGTGGGCCGCGTGCTGATCGAGGAAGGGCTGCAGATCGAGCGCGAGCTGTACCTGAGTATCCTGATCGATCGCGCCGCCGGCCGGCCGGTGATCATCGCGAGCGCCGCGGGCGGCATGGACATCGAGGACGTGGCCGCGACGCACCCGGAGAAAATTCTGCGCGAGCACGTCGATCCGGCAACCGGCGTCATCCCGTTCCAGGCGCGCAAGCTCGCGTTCGGCATGGGGCTCGAGGCCGGACCGGCGGGCAAGATGGTCAAGGTGCTCGAGTCGATCTACAAGGCGTTCATCGAAATCGACGCATCGATGATCGAGATCAACCCGCTCATCCTCACCAAGAGCGGCGACCTCCTCGCGCTCGACGCGAAGGTGACCCTCGACGACAACGCGCTCTACCGGCACCCGGATCTCCGCGAGCTTCGCGATCTGAGCGAGGAAGATCCCCTCGAAGTCGAGGCGTCGAAGTTCTCGCTCAACTACATCCGCCTCGACGGCAACATCGGCTGCATGGTCAACGGCGCCGGCCTCGCGATGGCGACGATGGACATCATCAAGCTGGCCGGTGGCGAGCCGGCGAACTTCCTCGATGTCGGCGGAGGCGCCAACGCGGAGCAGATCAAGAACGCGTTCCGCATCCTGATGGCCGACAGCAACGTCAAGGCGGTGCTGATCAACATCTTTGGCGGCATCCTCCGGTGCGACGTCCTGGCCGCGGGCGTCATCGCCGCCGTGAAGGAGCTCGGCGTGCCTGTGCCGATCGTCATCCGCATGGAAGGCACCAACGTGGAGGAAGGCAAGCGCATACTGCGCGAGAGCGGCCTCAACTTCACGACCGCCGACTCGATGGGCGATGGGGCGGACAGGGTCGTCGCGCTGGCCGAGACAGCCGTGCGCGCCTGAATCACCAATAACAATTACCACTGTGGCTGTCTTACTCGACCAGAACACACGACTGATCGTTCAGGGACTCACCGGGCGCGAAGGCACCTTCCACGCAAAGCAGGCGGCGGCATACGGGACCAACGTGGTCGGCGGTGTGACCCCGGGCAAGGGCGGCACGACGCACGAGGGGTGGCCGATCTTCAACAGCGTCCACGACGCGGTCCGTGAGACCGGTGCGAACGTCTCGGTGATTTTTGTCCCGCCTCCGTTCGCCGCCGACGCCATCATGGAGGGGACCGACGCCGGCATTCCGCTTGCCGTCTGCATCACCGAGGGGATCCCGGTGGTCGACATGCTGCGCGCCTTCACTTTCATGGACGGGAAGAAGACGCGGCTGGTCGGCCCGAACTGCCCCGGCATCATCACCGCCGGCAAGGCGAAGGCGGGGATCATTCCCGGGCACATCTGCAAGGAAGGGCGCGTCGGCATCGTGTCGAAGAGCGGCACGCTCACGTACGAGGCGATCCACCAGTTGACAGGCGTCGGCATGGGCCAGACGACGTGCATCGGGATTGGCGGCGATCCGCTGATCGGCACCACGTTCATCGACGCGCTGAAGCTGTTCGCCGCGGATCCGGAGACCGAGGCCGTGATCATGATCGGCGAGATCGGCGGCACGGCGGAGCAGGAAGCGGCCGACTTCGTCACGCGCGAGTTCCGCAAGCCCGTGGTCGGGTTCATCGCGGGGCAGACCGCGCCGCCCGGACGGCGCATGGGACACGCGGGCGCGATCATTGCCGGCGGCCAGGGCACCGCGGCGGAGAAGATGGATGCCCTGGCGAAGGCGGGTGTCCACGTGGTGAAGAGCCCGGCCGACATGGGGACGAGGATGAGGGAGGCTCTCGGCAGGTGACTCTTTCGTTTCGGGGTCAGACTCGGGTGATGATCCGACTCACGTACCGAAGTCTCATTGTGAGTCGGATCATCACCCGAATCTGACCCCGTATTGAGAGACATGGAAAAGACATTCGCGATCATCAAGCCCGACGCCGTGGAACGCCGGCTCGCCGGAAAGATCCTGGCGCGCATCGAGGAGGCGGGCTTCATCGTCCGCGCGATGCGCCTGCAGCACCTCACGAAGCGCGAGGCGGAAGGTTTTTACGCCGTTCACCGGGAGCGGCCGTTTTTCGGCGAACTGACGACGTTCATGTCGTCCGGCCCGTGCGTGCTGCTGGCGCTCGAAGCGCCCGACGCCGTCAAGAGGTGGCGCGACACGATGGGCGCGACTGATCCGGCCAAAGCCGCGGCCGGGACGCTCCGCAGGGATTTTGGCGAATCGATCGGCCGGAATGCGACGCACGGCTCGGACGCGCCGGAAACCGCGGCATTCGAGCTGGGATATTTCTTCCGGGGCATGGAACTAATCTAGCCGGCAGCCGGCTGCCAGCCGCATGGGACGCCTGCTCATCTTCATCGGACTGTTGATCGTGGCTGCCGGCCTCCTGATGACGCTTGGGTTTCCGATTGGCCGGCTGCCCGGCGACATCTCGTTCCGACGCGGGAATTTCTCGTTCTACTTTCCGCTGACAACGTCGATTCTGGCCAGTATCATCCTGACGCTGTTGATGATGTTGTTTGGACGCCGTTAACCACCAACCACCAACCACCAACCACTAACCACCTACCACCAACCACTAACCACCAACCACCAACCACCAACCACTAACCACCAACCACCAACCACCCATGCCCTCAATCAAGGCCGACCGCTGGATCAGGAAGATGGCGCTCGAGCACGGCATGATCGAGCCGTTCGAGGATCGCCAGGTGCGCGAGGGGGTCGTGTCGTACGGGCTCTCGTCGTACGGCTACGACATCCGGGTGGCCGACGAGTTCAAGGTCTTTACCAACATCAACAGTACGGTGGTCGATCCGAAGAACTTCGATGCGCGGTCGTTTGTCGACGTCAGGACCGACATCTGCATCATCCCGCCCAACTCGTTCGCGCTCGCGAAGACGGTCGAGTACTTCCGCATCCCGCGCGACGTGCTGACGATCTGTGTGGGGAAGTCCACCTACGCGCGCTGCGGCCTGATCGTCAACGTCACTCCCTTCGAGCCCGAGTGGGAAGGGTTCGTCACGCTCGAGATCTCGAACACGACGCCGCTGCCGGCGCGCGTCTACGCCAACGAAGGCATCGCGCAGGTGCTCTTCTTCCAGAGCGACGAGATGTGCGAGGTGTCGTACGCGGACAAGAAGGGGAAATACCAGAAGCAGCAGGGGCTGACGCTGCCGCGGCTGTGACAAAGGGAACTATGGGACCAGGGGACTTGGGAACTAAGGGCCTGGACGAGGTCTGTTGCTACCATACTTCCGAACTTCCTATGTCCCCTAGTTCCCTTGTCCCCTCGTCCCCGATCTGCTGATGCCACGCACCGAGCCGGCGCGCGGCATGCGCGACTTCCTTCCGGAAGACGTGCGGCGCCGCGAGCACGTCATCGCCATCATCAAACGCGTCTACGAGCGGTACGGGTTCGAGCCGCTGGAGACGCCCGCGGTCGAAAACATCGAGACGCTGCTGGGGAAGTACGGCGAGGAGGGCAACCAGCTCATCTTCAAGATTCTCAAGCGAGGCGAGCATGAGGCGAGCGGTCAGGCCGACCTTGCGCTTCGCTACGACCTGACTGTTCCTCTCGCGCGCGTCGTCGCGCAGTACCAGAGCAAGCTGCCGCGGATCTTCAAGCGCTATCAGATCCAACCCGTGTGGCGCGCCGATCGTCCCGCGCGCGGCCGCTTCCGCGAGTTCTACCAGTGTGATGTGGACTCGCTCGGCTCGACCTCGCCGGTGGTCGAAGCAGAGTTGTGCGCGGCCGTGTCGGATGCGCTGACGGAGCTCGGATTCAACGACTTCGTTATACGGATCAACCACCGCCTGTTGCTGACCGCATTGCTCAGCGGCGCCGGTGTGCCACCAGAGCAACATGGTGAAGCGTTGGTCGTCATAGATAAGCTAGACAAGATTGGGCCCGAAGCCGTCGTGGCGGAGTTAATCGCCAAAGGCATAGCGAACGATATAGCGCGAAAGTTGCTCGAAGTCTTCGATATTCCACCGAACCTTAGAGCGGCGCCCGCGAACGTAGGAAACAATCGTGCGCGCCTGCAATGGGCTGCGCAGACCTTGCAGACATCCGAAAGTGATCAGCTCTCGCTCTCGAATCTGCGCGCGATACTCGATCTGACGGACAACACGAGCGCAGCAGGCCGAGTCAGCATCGATTTCAGTCTCGCGCGCGGCCTGTCGTACTACACGGGCACGATCATGGAAATGAACGTCGCCGACCTGGCAGGCAGCCTCGGAGGCGGCGGCCGGTACGACAACCTCGTCGGCATGTTCCTCGGCCAGAACATTCCCGCGTGCGGCTTCTCGCTGGGCCTCGAGCGGATCCTTGTCGTGATGACCGAGCGGAACATGTTCCCGTCGTCGCTGGCCATGGCGCCGGCCGACGTGATGATCGCGACCTTCGACGCGTCAGGCGCCGGCGCGGCGATGCGCGTGGCCGCGATGCTCCGCGACGCCGGGCTGCGCGTGCTCGTCTACCCCGACGCCGAGAAGATCGGCAAGCAGATCAAGTACGCTGATTCGCGCGGCATCCCCTTCGTGGCGCTGCTCGGTGACGACGAAATCCAGGCGGGCACCGTCACCATCAAGAACCTTGCGACGCAGACCCAATCGACCCACGACCAATCCGCGGCGGGCGCGGCGATACTCGAGGCCTTGAGACAACGTGGCTGAGCAACTCGGTGAACTGACTCGCACCCACACCTGCGGCGCGCTCCGCCCGGCGGACGTTGGCGCCAACGTGGTGCTGCTCGGCTGGGTGCACCGCGTCCGCGATCTCGGCGGCCTTCTGTTCGTGGACATTCGCGATCGCGAGGGGATTACGCAGGTCGTCTTCGACAAAGACGACGAGACGCTGATGGCGAAAGGGAAGCGCCTGCGGTCCGAGTACGTGGTTGGCGTGGAAGGACGCGTGCGCCGCCGCTCGGCGGAAACGGTCAACCCGAAGCTCGAGACCGGCGAAGTCGAAGCGCTCGTCCGGAGACTGACGATTCTCAACGAGGCGAAGACGCCCCCGTTTCCGGTTGCGGACGAAACGCCCGTCTCCGAGGACGTGCGCCTCAAGTACCGCTATCTCGATCTCCGGCGTCCGCGGCTGCAGAACAACATCATCCTGCGGCACCGCGTGTCCGCCGCGATTCGCAAGTACTTCGACGCGAACGGATTCCTGGAGATCGAGACACCGATCCTCACGAAGTCGACGCCCGAGGGCGCGCGCGACTACCTCGTGCCAAGCCGCGTGCATCCGGGCGAGTTCTTCGCGCTGCCGCAATCGCCGCAGCTTTTCAAGCAGATCCTGATGATCGCGGGCATGGATCGCTACGTTCAGATCTGCAAGTGCTTCCGCGACGAGGATCTGCGCGCCGATCGACAGCCGGAGTTCACGCAGGTCGACGTGGAGATGTCGTTCGCGCGGCCGGAGACGATCTACGGCGTGATCGAACCGCTGATGCGCGACATCTTCGCGGTCGTCGGCCGCGCGATCGAGACGCCGTTTCCGCGGATGTCGTACGCCGACGCGATCGCGAAGTACGGCTCCGACAAGCCCGATCTCCGTCCCGGCATGGAGATCCAGGATCTGCGCGAGCTGTTCCGCGAATCGAGCTTCCGCGTGTTCCGCGACATCGTCGCGAACGCCGGCACGGTGCGCGGCTTCGTCATCCCGAAGGCGAGCCACTACTCCCGCAGCGAAGTGGACGGCATCGTCGACATGGCGAAGCAGCAGCTTGGCGCCACCGGCCTCGTCTGGGCGCGTCGCATGGACGATGGGGCTGTGACGAGCTCGGTGATGAAGGCGATGGGCGAAGACGCGGTGAGGCAGATGCTCGACGCGACCTCCACTGGGCCGGGAAGCCTGATCTTCATCGCCGCCGGCGAGCCGGACTCCACGTCGAAGCTGCTCGGGCAACTCAGGCTCATCCTCGCGAAGAAGGACGGGCTGCTCAGGCCAGACGACTACCTGTTCACGTGGGTCGTGGACTTCCCTCTGCTGGAGTGGGACGCGGAGGAGAAGCGCTACGCCTCGATGCACCACCCGTTCACCGCGCCGCACGACGCAGACCTGGACAAGATGGGGATCGACCCGGGCCACGCGCGCGCGAAGGCGTACGACCTCGTGCTGAACGGCAGCGAGATCGGCGGCGGCAGCATCCGCATTCACGACGCGTCGCTGCAGAGCCGGATCTTCTCGCTGCTCAACATCAGCGAGGAGGAAGCAAAGCTGCGGTTCGGATTCTTCCTCGAGGCGCTCGAATACGGCACGCCGCCGCACGGCGGCATCGCGCTCGGCCTCGATCGCATTGTCGCCATTCTCTCGAATGAGAGCTCGATCCGCGAGGTCATCGCGTTTCCAAAAACCGCCACGGCCACCGATCTGATGTCGGATGCCCCGTCGCCGGTCGATGCGAAGCAGCTCAGGGAGCTGCACATCCAGCTGCGCGAACAGAAATCCTGATGAAGAAGATTGCCCTTCCTGAAGAAGGAATCGAGACGCTCTACGGCGCGCGCGACGCGAACCTGAAACACATCGAATCGCTGCTGAACGTGCAGATTCGCACGCAGGGCGGCGAGATCACGATCGAGGGCGATCCGAAGGACGAGCTGCGGGCGCAGCTCATTTTCAAGCAGCTGAAGGATCTGGTCGACGAGGGGTACCCGCTCGCCAACGGCGACGTGAAGACGGCGGCGCAGCTGCTCGTGGAGAACGCGGACCTCGATCTTCGCGATTATTTCCTCAGGGGCGGGCAGAGACAGGTCACGCGGCGGCGCGTCACGCCGAAGAGCGTCAATCAGCGCAAGTATCTCGGCGCGATCGAGCAGTTCGACATCGTGTTCGGCGTGGGGCCCGCGGGCACCGGCAAGACGTACCTCGCGATGGCGCAGGCGGTCACCTACCTGCTGGAAAAGAAGGTCAGCCGGATCGTCCTGGCGCGGCCGGCGGTGGAGGCCGGCGAGAAGCTCGGCTTCCTTCCCGGCGATATCGCCGAGAAGGTCAACCCGTACCTGCGCCCGCTGTACGACGCGCTCTACGACATGATGGACACGGAAAAGGCGACCCGGATGATCGAGCGCGGCACCATCGAGGTGGCGCCGATCGCCTTCATGCGCGGCCGCACGCTGAACGACGCGTTCGTGATCCTCGACGAAGCGCAGAACACCACCAGCGAGCAGATGAAGATGTTCCTCACGCGCCTCGGCTTCGGCTCGAAGGCGGTCGTGACGGGCGACATCACGCAGACCGATCTGCCGACCGGCCGGATCTCGGGCCTCATCGAGGCGCTGAAGGTCGTGCGCGATGTCGAGGGGATCGCGTTCGTCTATTTCGACGAGCGGGACGTGGTCCGCCACAAGCTGGTGCAGCAGATCGTGAAGGCGTACGATGCCTTCTCGAAAAATGGTTAGGTCCGTAGGGCGCGGCTTTACACCGCGCCAGGCGGGCCGTCCCGACTCCGCTCTTCGAGCTTCGTCGGGCAAGAAAGGCCCGCCCTGCGGTCGATTGAGGGTGGAGGTGGTCGCGACCAGCACGATTCGCGCGCCCGGTCTCGGCGCATGGCTGGCCTCCGTCGCTCCGGCGCGTGCACGCGGCAGCGTGACGATCGCGATCGTCCCCGATGCGCGCGTCCGCGCGCTTAACCGCCGGTATCGCAAGAAGGACACGTCGACCGACGTCCTGTCGTTTGCCTCCGGCGTGCGTGGACATCTCGGCGACGTCGTGATTGCCGCAGGCGTCGCGAAGCGCCAGGCGCGCGAGGCAGGGCATCGGCTGGCGACCGAGCTGCGCGTGCTGGCGTTGCACGGCCTGTTGCACCTGCTCGGCTATGATCACGAGCGCGATGACGGCCGCATGGCCCGGCTCGAGCGCCGCCTCCGCCGGCGCGGCGGTTTGGGGGGTCGGGAGTCATTACGCAGAGCGTAATGACTCCCGACCCCATGTCTCATGACCCCACTCGCCCTGTTCCTTTTGGGATGCGCCACGGTGTTTCTCGGCACCGTGCAGGCCGCTTTCAGCGCGCTGATGCGCCTCTCGCTGCGGCTCATGGCTGAACGCGGCGGCCGCCGCGATCGCCTCGGCCGCTACCTCGACGATCCCCTTCAACTGTTCATTCCGGTCAGGCTGCTGCTCGGCGGCTGCCTCGTGGCCGCGGGGGTGCTGATTGCGCGCCTCAGCGACATTCGCGACGCGCGCTCAATCGCGGTGTTTGTCGTGTCGCTTGCCGCTTTCGTGATCGTCTGCGAGCATCTGCTCCCCGCGCTGATCTGCAGGAACGATCCCGAGTCGGTGCTCGATCTCCTGCTGCCGGCATTCACGCCGCTGGCGCGTCTCGCGCGTCCGATCACCGCAATGCTTGTCGACATCATCGCGACGCGTCGCGAGCGCGACGTGCCGGACGGCGACGCCGCACCGGAGACCGCCGCGGATGCGCCCCCTGCCGCCGACCAGGCGTCCGACGAAGGGGTGATCTCGCAGGAAGAAGGGCGCGAGCTGCTGCAGTCAGTGGTCGATTTCACCGAGACGCTTGCGCGAGAGGTTATGACGCCGCGGCCGGACATCATCGCGGTCCGCGCGGACGCGACCATCCAGGATCTCCGCACGCTGTTCCGCGAGCAGCAGTACTCCCGCATGCCCGTCTACCGCGACAACCTCGACAACATTGTCGGCATCGCCTTCGTGAAGGATCTCGTGGCGCTGCCGCCGGCGGCGGAGCCGCCGATGACGACGCTGATGCGGGCGGCGTATTTCGTCCCCGAGAGCAAGCGCGTGTCGGAGTTGTTGAAGGAAATGCAGCGGCGGCAGGCGCAGATGGCGATCGTCGTCGACGAATACGGCGGCACCGCCGGCCTCGTCACGGTGGAGGATCTCCTCGAAGAGATCGTCGGCGAGATCCGCGACGAGTACGACGTGGAGAGCGAGACGGTTGTTGACGAAGGAAACGGCACGTTTGTCTTCAGCGGAAAGGTGAGCGTCGACGAAGTGCTGGATCGCCTCGGCATCGAGATCGAGCGCGAAGGGTTCGAGACGGTCGGCGGCTACCTGCTCTCGCATCTCGGCCGGATGCCGTACGTCGGCGAGCGGTTCGAGGTCGACGGCCTCGATGTGGAAGTCATCGAGGTCGAGCGCCGCCGGATCACGAAGGTGCGCCTCCGCCGCGGCGAGGGCACGCCGACGGAGGGGGAGCCGTGAAATCGGGCTTCGTGTCCTTCCTGGGCCGGCCCAATGCCGGCAAGTCCACTCTTCTCAACCGTCTCGTCGGCTACAAGCTCGCCATCGTTTCTGACAAACCGCAAACGACGAGGACGCGCATCGCCGGCGTCAAGAACTATCCCGGCGCTCAGGTCGTGTTCATCGACACGCCGGGAGTCCACAAGCCGACGCACCGGATGAACATGCGGATGGTCGACGTCGCCCTCGACGCGATGCGCGAGGTCGACGTGCTCACGCTCGTGGTCGACGTGTCCGTCAAGCCGGGCCCGGGCGATCGCTTCATGCTCTCGGTGTTACAGGACGTGAAGACGCCGGCGATCCTCGCGCTCAACAAGGTCGATCAGATCGCGAAGCCGAAGCTGCTGCCGATCATCGACCATTACCGGCGCGCGCATCCGTTCGTGGAGATCGTGCCGATCTCCGCGCTCGACGGGACCAACGTCGACGTACTCGAGAAGCTGTTCCTGCAGTACTTGCCGGAAGGGGAGCCGCTCTACCCCGCGGACTACGTCACCGATCAGCCCGAGCGGTTCTTCATCAGCGAGATCATCCGCGAGCAGGTGCTGCAGGTGACGCATGACGAGCTGCCGTTCTCGACGGCGGTGCTCGTCGATCGATTGGAGCCTGCGGGTGAGGACAAGATCCTGAAGCTGTATTGCACGATCCTCGTCGATCGAGAATCGCAGAAGCCGATCGTCGTCGGCCGCGCCGGCGCGATGATCAAGAAGATCGGCACCGCAGCGCGCGCGGAGCTCGAGCGCTACCTCGAGTCGCGCGTGTACCTGGATTTGCACGTGAAGGTGAAGTCGGAGTGGCGCGACGACGAGCGGCTGCTCGATGAGATCGGGCTGCAGCGCGATCGCTGATGCGGGTCGGTGCGATCAGTGCCAATGCTCGTCGGTGCGATCGACTCTGGCGGCGTCGGTGCTATCGGTCTTGACGTCTGTCGGTGCGATGGTGTGGACGCCTGTCTGTGCGATTCGGACGATCTTTGGGGTCAGGGCTCGGTGTGCCGAACCAGCCGCTTCAGCTCAACGCCCCACTTCGAACGGCGTCTGCGACAGGCGCCGCTTGAGTGACTGCCCCTGCAGCAGTTCCATGACGATGAAAGGCCGTTCTTCGTGCTCGCCGATCGTATGGATGGTGCACACGTGCGGATGGTTGAGGGCTGAAGCGGCCTGGGCTTCACGCTGAAATCGCCTGACCGCCTGCTGGTCCCTCGAGAATTCCTCCGAGAGAAACTTCAGGGCGACATCACGGTGCAGTCTGGTATCTCGGCGGTGATACACCTCACCCATGCCCCCGCCGCCAATCGGGGCAACAATTTCATACAAATCGAGG